>DATBBK010000064.1:0-3098 GCA_036271035.1 Thermoanaerobaculia bacterium
GCGTGACACCGCGGCCTGGCGCGCGATCCTCGCCGTCGCCTCGCATCTCGGGACTCCGCTGACCTCCAAAGTCATCGAGGCGGCGCTCGGCTCGGGCCAGATCGTCTTTCGCGGCGAGGCCGCGTGGTACCTCGCGAAGTCCTACTCCGGAACGAAGCCCTCCGACGCGGAGGAGCTCCTTGCGGCGCTCGGAAACGAGCCGACAAGCGACGAGCTCGTTGCGGATCCCGAGATGCGATTCGGCGCCGAGATCCTGCGCCGGGTTCTCGGCCGCCCTGCGGTCGAAGACGACGGATGGATCTCGTGCCTCGAGTCGAGCACGACGTGCCACCTCGACTCGGACTTCACGGAGAGCCCTCTGCTCCCCTACCTCACCGCGCGTGAACGCGAGGCCGTCATCCGGCGGAACGAGGCCAGTCGCCCACCCGATTCGAAGGCGCCCGAGTCGAAACCGTCGGCTTCCAAGGTCCGGGCGGTGAGCTCTCCGACAGCCCCGCTACTTCGGCTGGTGGGTGGAATTCCCGACGGAGTCGCGGGCAGTCTCATCGATCAGGAGGGGTGCGAATCCGGAGCGGCCGTTCGTTATTTCAGCGTCGCGCAGATCGAGTTCCGCTCCGACGGAATCCCCCGGCATGTCGCGATCGGTGTCGAGCCATCGGGTGGGGCATGCCACCGGACGGCGAGCGCGCTGTTTTTGATGTCGCTGGCGCCCGACTCCGCGACGGACCCCACGACGGAGTCCACACCGTACCTCGCGACCTTCAACCCGAAATCATTCGCGTGCACGAGCCCCGGTCCGGGAACCGGAGCGGACGTCGTGCTCGTGCGGGGAAAGGTCGTCAAGCCGAAGCTCGAACATCGCGTCGAGCCGCTCTACCCGGAGGCGGCGCGCAAGGCGCACGAACAAGGAGTCAGCCTGTACGAAGCGATCATCAGCCAGTCCGGCTGTGTCGAAGACCTGCAGCTCATGTCGAGCTCCAAGCCGAGGTTGGACTTGAACGGCATGGAGGCGATCTCGCAGTGGGTCTACCGTCCGGCGACGATCGACGGAAACCCGGTGCGCGTTTACCTGAACGTGACGGTGACGTTTCGGCTCAACTGACGGAGCGCGCCCCACACGTGGCGCGCTCGAGGTTACTGCGCCGGATTCACCTGGAACTGCTCGATCTTCCCGTCGGGCATGTCGCGCTCGGCGAGCGCGGCCTTGCCCTTCGCGAACGTGACGTCGAAGCCGCGGTACGTCATTCCGCCGCGCTCCCGCTGGGCGTTCAGCTCGACCTTCGAGATCGCTCCGAGCGCGCCGAGGCCGGCGGCGAAGTCGCGTAGCGCCGCCTCGTCGAAGTAGGCGTTGGCGTTGTCGGTGAAGAGCGAACGATCCACGGTCCCGCGCTGAAGGCTCTCGAGAATCCGCCTCGCGCGCGCCTCGCTCGCCGCGGCGCCGTCCCGGTCCTCGAACAGGAGCTTGACGATCTTGCCGGACAGCTCGCCGGGAACGTCGTTGGCATCCTGGTTGACGGCGACCGTCACGGCCGCCCCGTCGTCCGGGAACACGATGTTCGACGTGACGAAGCCCGAGACCTCGCCGCCGTGCCACACCGCCCGATGACCCGACACGAGCCCCACGTCGAGACCCAGCCCGTAGCCGGCCCCGACGCCGTTCGTCAGGAGCACGTCGCGCCACATCTCCGCATACGACGCGGGCTTGAGCATCCGGCGCTCGATCATCGCGACGTTCCACTTCGCCAGATCGCTCGGGGTCATCGCGAGCTCGCCGGCCGCGAAGAGCCAGCCCGGCCCCTCCTTCGGAGCGGTGCGCTGCGGCCCGAGCCCGTAGCGCACGTAGCCCGTTGGATCCGACTCCGTGAGCCGTCCGCGGTCGACGTCCGTGACGCTTCGCATCTCGAGCGGCTCGAAGATCCGCTTGCGCAGGAGGTCGAGAAGCGGCGTGCCGCTCGCCTTCTCGACGATCTCGCCGGCGGCGACGTAGCCCGTGTTGCTGTACTGGTACTGGCTCCCCGGCTCGAAGTCGAGCGGCTGCTTCGCCCAGCGCGTCAGGATCGATTCGGCCGTCGCCGGCGTCCGCATGAACGGCGGCACGTAGTCCTGCGGCCAGTAGTCGCGGTAGCCCGACGTGTGCGAGAGAAGCTGGCGGATCTTCACGTCCTTCGCGCGCGTGAGCTCCGGGAGAAAGCGCGAGACCGGGTCGTCGAGCGAGAGCTTGCCCTCCTCGGCGAGCATGAGGACGGCGGTCGCTGTGAACTGCTTGCTGACGGAGCCGATGCTGTAGCGCATGGCCGGAGTCGCGGCCGTCGGCGGCTCGACCTTCGCGTCGCCGTACGCACGCGCGTAGGCGAGCCTCCCGTGCGACACGATCGCGACCGACACGCTCGGCGCCTTCGAGGCCGCGAGGACCTGGGCGGCCGCGGCGTCCACCGCCGCGTTCAGCTTCGGGTCGAGGGCCGCGGCGGGTTGCGGCGTCTGTGCGGACGCGAGGAGCGCGGCGCCGGTGAGAATCCAGGCGAGGACGACCCTGCGGAACGCGGCACGCATGCGAACCTCCGAGGAAAGAGTGAGCGGATCGTATCCGACCGCGAGGGTCGCCGGTGGGGTGCGGAGGCGGACGCGGCCGGCGGCGCCCCGCGGGGCAGGCCGGCCGAGGACAGCCCCGGCCCTCCTGGCGCGATAAACTTTCGATCATGGTCACCGTCTTCCACAAATTCGGTAAGTCGACGTTTCGCGCGGGGCGCGAGCTCACGCCGCGGACCGGGACGATGCTTCTTCGCTTCCCCGGGATGTCCGGCGGATTCGTCTGGAATCGTCCCGCCGGCATCGTCGTGGACGAGAACGGCGAGCGCGTCGTCGTCCGGTCGCGGGGTCTGACGCGGCAGTTCCTGTGGGCGCTGATTGGCCTCGGCGCCGCGGCTGCGGTCACCGCCGGCGTGTCGCAGTGGCGCCTGCAGCGCCGCCGCTCTCGCGGGTTCGGCGCCGCGATGCGGCGGATTCGGGGGGCGATCCGCCGGTTGCCCGCCGCGCTCGGCGGCTGACGCGTCTCAGCCGCCGAGAAACGGCGCGACGCCGCGCTCGGAGACGTCCCACAG
>DATBBK010000065.1:0-22000 GCA_036271035.1 Thermoanaerobaculia bacterium
GTCCTGCTGGGCGGCATGAAGAACGCCGCGAGCCCGAAGCTGACCTCGAACATGACCTACACCTCGGGTCACGACGGAATGAACGACCTCGGCTACAGCGCCGGGTGCACGAGCCCGAATCTCACCGGCAACTACTTCTCCAACGGCACGGCGCTCAAGGTCGTCAACTGCACGAGCATGAGCATGACGAGCAACACCTTCTACGGCTCCGTGGTCGGTTTCGCGTCGTCCAGCTTCCCGAACAACACGTTCCTCTCGAGCCGGCCGACGGGCGTGAAGGTCTTCGTGCGCCCCAACGCCTACGAGGCCGGCCGCGCGAACATCACCATCTACAACTGGGCGAACCAGAGCACCGTGTCCGTGGACGTGAGCGGGATCCTGTCCGACGGCGACGGCTACGAGGTCCGCAATGCCCAGGACTTCTACGGCGCCCCGGTGCTGCAGGGGACCTACAACGGCAGCGCGCTGGTGCTCCCGATGACCGGGCTGTCGGTGGCGACCCCGATCGGCGTCGCCGCGCCGGCATCGACCGGCTCCGAGTTCAACGCCTTCATCCTCCTGCCGGCCTCGAGCGGCGGCACCCCCACGGCGACCCACACGCGGACTCCGACGGCGCCGGGTGCGACGGCGACGCACACGCCCACCAAGACGCCCACGCCCACGAGCGGCGGAGGCGGCAACGTGACGGTCGTCTTCTCGGCCGAGTCTGGGGTATTGGTCGCGCCGATGAAAGTCTACGCCAGCTCGAACGCGTTCGGCGGCCAGTACATCGCCTCTCCGTCGAACGAGACGGGAACGGCCACCTGGACGGTGAACGTGCCGACGTCCGGCCAGTACGTCCTCTGGGCTCGCGTGTACGCGGGGTCGACGAGCTCGAACGCGGCCTACCTCAAGATGGACAGCGGCACGGAGGACACGTTCGACATCGACGCGGGAAGCACGTGGAAATGGAGACGCGTCAACGGTCGCGGAACGTCCGGCGTGCCGATGTCGGTCAACCCGCGCATCTTCACTCTGTCGTCCGGCACGCACACGATCCGGTTGCGCTCGCGTGAAGCGTTCACGGACTTCGATCGACTCATCCTCACGAACGACTTCAACTACGTTCCGAACACTTCTCCATGATCCGCAGGCTCGCCTGTACTCGGGGACAGCTAGGCACAGGGTCCGATCCCCTGTACAAAGAAGGTCTCGCGGAACAGTGGGAATTCGACACCGCGAGCAGATAGATTTCGCACAGTGTCGCGTGAACAACGGAAACGAGCCCTTCGGGCGATCTGTGTGGCTGCGCTGTCTCTCGTCGCCGCAGCCGCTTCCGCCACCGAGTTCTACGTCAGCCCGAGTGGCGCCGCCTCCGGCACCGGCAGCATCGGCAATCCCTGGGATCTGCAGACCGCGCTGAACCAGCCGGCCGCGGTCCATCCCGGCGACACGATCTGGCTGCGCGGCGGCACCTACTCCGGGTTCTTCACGAGCCATCTCGTCGGAACCTCCTCGAGCCCGATCGTCGTCCGCCAGTACGCCGGCGAGCGCGCGCGCATCGACGGCAACCACGCCGGGACGGAGCCCACGCTGACCGTCAACGGCTCCTACACGTGGTTCTGGGGATTCGAAGTGTTCAACTCCGACCCGACGCGATGGACGCAGGACACGAACGACCCGCCGCGGCGCGGTCTCGGCGTCCAGCTCTCCGGCACAGGCACCAAGATGATCAACATGGTCGTGCACGACACCACCGAGGGTGTGTTAGCCCCCTCAGGCACGGATGACACAGAAACGTACGGCAACCTCATCTACTACAACGGCTACGACTCGCCCGACCGCGGGCACGGTCACGGCGTCTACGTTCAGAACGATGCGGGCAACCTGCTCAAGAAGGTCTACGACAACGTCGTCCTCGAGCAGTTCGGCTACGGGCTGCATGGTTACACCACGGGCAGCGACCTCGACAACATCGAGTACAAGGGCAACACGGTCTACGACAACGGGGGGATCTCGAGCCACGGCTGGACGACGGACATCCTCCTCGGCGGCCTGATCAACGCCAACATTCCGAAGCTCATCGCGAACATGACGCACACGCAGAACCATCAAGGCTCGAATAACCTCGGGTACAGCGCCGGATGCGCGACTCCCACCGTCACCGGCAACTACTTCTCGAACAGCACGGCGCTGAGCATCGTCTCCTGCACGAACATCTCGATGACGGGAAACACCTTCTACGGGGCGCTCGAGGGCTTCACGCAGTCGCAGTTCCCCAGCAACACCTACTACTCGTCGCGGCCGTCCGGGTCCTGGATCTTCGTGCGGCCGAACGCGTACGAGTCGGGCCGCGCGAACGTCACCGTCTATAACTGGGACCTGCTGAGCACGATCTCGGTGGATCTGAGCGCTGTGCTCTCGGTCGGCCAGGGCTACGAGATCCGCAATGCCGCGGACTTCTACGGCGCGCCGGTGCTGCAGACGACATACGACGGAAACCCGGTCGTGCTGCCGATGACCGGCCTCTCGGTCGCGATCCCGATCGGCGTCGTCGCGCCCCCGGCGTCGGGGCCCGAGTTCAACGCCTTCATCGTACTGCCCGCCTCCGGGGGCGGATCGCCGACCACCACCCCGACGGCCACGCCGACGGCGACGCGCACACCGACCCGTACGAACACGCCGTTGCCGCCCACGGCGACGCCGACGCGTACCGACACTGCGGTCCCGACCTCCACGCCCACGCGGACCAACACTCCGGTGCCGCCGACGTCCACGCCGACCCGGACCAACACGCCGGTCCCGCCCTCGTCGACCCCGACGCGGACCAACACGCCGGTGCCCCCCTCGTCGACCCCGACGCGCACGAACACGGCCGTGCCGCCCTCCGCCACGCCGACGAAGACGAACACGCCGGTGCCGGGCACCCCGACGCCGACGAACACCCACACGGCGGTCCCGCCGTCCGCGACTCCGACCCGCACGGACACGCCGGCGCCGCCGTCGGCGACGCCGACGAAGACCACGACACCTGTCCCGCCGTCGGCCACCGCCACGGCCACGGCCACGAAGACGCATACCCCCGCCCCGCCTTCCGCGACGCCGACGAAGACCCACACCGCCGTCCCGCCGACCGCGACGGCCACGCCGACGAAGACCCACACGCCGGTCCCGCCGTCCGCGACGGCCACGCCGACCAAGACTCACACGGCCGTGCCGCCGACGGCGACGCGGACCCGCACGCGCACGCACACCCCGGTGCCCGGCACCCCGACCCCGACGCCGACGCCCAGCGTCGTCACGGTGCGAATGGAGGCCGAGTCCGGAACGCTCGTCTCACCGATGCAGGACGGCAACGACGTGAGGGCGTACGGAGGCGAGTACGTCAGCTCGCCAACCTCATCTGAGGGCTCGACGACGTTCTCCTTCACCGTCCCGGTGCACTACAGCTACGTGGTGTGGGCTCGCGTGAAGGCCACGGACACCACGCACGACTCGTTCTACGTCCGCGTGGACGGGGGAACGGAAGACATCTTCGACGCAGCTCAGGGCACCCAGGGACCGAGCTGGCAATGGTCGCGCGTGAACGGCCGCGGCACCGAGGGCGTGCCCGGCACGATCAATCCGCGCGTGTTCCCCCTCTCCCCGGGCGCGCACACGGTGAAGATCCGCGCGCGCAACGTGAACACGCCCGTCGACCGCATCATCGTGACGTCCGACATGTCGTTCGTGCCGACGGAGGGCAACACCGATACCTTCTCGGACACGAAGCCGTCGAACCCGTACTACGACTTCGTCGAGGACGTCGCGCGCAACGACATCACGTCGGGCTGCGGCAACGGAAAGTACTGCCCGGCCTCGTCCGTGACGCGCGCGCAGATGGCCGTGATGTTGCTGCGCAGCGAGCACGGCAGCACCTGGGCTCCTCCGGCGGCGACGGGGACCGTGTTCTCCGACGTGCACAAGACCTCGTTCGCGGCGGCGTGGATCGAGGCCCTCTCGTCCGAGGGAATCACCAGCGGCTGCGGCGGCGGCAAGTACTGCCCGAACGCGTCCGTGACGCGCGCCCAGATGGCGGTCTTCCTGCTGCGCACGCAGCAGGGCCAGGACTACGAGCCGCCTCCGCCGGTCGGGATCTTCGGCGACCTCTCGATCACGGACCCGTTCACGCCGTGGATCGAGCAGCTCTCGAACGAGGGCATCACCGCGGGCTGCGGCAACGGCAACTACTGCCCGAACCTGCCGAACAATCGCGGCCAGATGGCGGTGTTCCTCGTGCGGACGTTCGGGCTCCCGTAAGTCCGCCGTAGGCCGCCGAACCTACGCCTCCGCGGCGGGGCCCCGCCCGAATCGCTGACGCGAATGTGTGCGCGCGGCGCACCGACTGACAAATTGCGCGGGTCGCTGACAAACCAGAGCGCCGCGCTGACAGCTTTTCGCCCTGTTCCGCCGATCAGCATTCGTCCTCTGCCGGAACCTGTTCCGACTCGGCCTCGAAGGACAGTAGTTTTCGCGCGCGCCGCGTCAGAGGATGTGCGGCAACGATGCAATCACAATTCAATCGCCTCGGTCTCGCGGCGGCCGCATTCCTCGCGGCGGCGTCGGCGTTTGCCGCGGACTTCTACGCGGCGCCGAACGGTGCCGCGAGCGGCACGGGCGCGGTCGGCAATCCGTGGAATCTCCAGACCGCGCTCAATCAACCCCCGGCGGTGCACGCCGGCGACACGATCTGGCTTCGCGGCGGCACGTACACCGGACGGTTCCTCTCGTACCTGACCGGCACGTCGGCGGCGCCGATCGTCGTACGGCAGTACCCGGGCGAGCGCGCGACGATCGACGGCAACTACGGCGGCAACCTGGCGACGCTGGAGCTCCACGGCGGCTGGGCCTGGTACTGGGGCTTCGAGGTCACGAACTCCGACCCGGGCCGCTGGTCGGACGTCGGGAGCGACGACCCGGCGCGCCGCGGACTCGGGATCCAGGTCAGCGGCGATCACCTCAAGCTCATCCACCTCGTCATCCACAACGCCGTGGAGGGAATCCTCACGCCGACGTCCGCCGACGACAACGAGATCAGCGGCTGCCTGGTCTACTACAACGGCTACGACGCGACCGACCGCGGCCACGGCCACGGCATCTACTCCGCCAACGACCCCGGCAACGCGACGAAGCGGATCCACGACAACTTCGTCTTCGAGCAGTACGGCTACGGCCTGCACGGCTACACGGAGGGCGGGCACCTCGACAACATCGAGTACGCGGGCAACACGGTCTTCGACAACGGCGGGCTCTCGAGCCACGGTTGGACCACGAACATGCTGCTCGGCGGGCTCAAGACCGCGAACAATCCCACGCTGGACTCCAACGCGACGTACAACCAGGCGCACGCGGGCTCGAACAACCTCGGCTACAGCGCGGGCTGCGCGAACCCGTCGATCACGAACAACTACCTCGACGGCGACACGGCCCTGAAGATCGTCGCGTGCACGAACATCTCGATGTCCGGAAACAGCTTCTACGACAGCGTCACGGGCTTCACGCAGAACCAGTTCCCCAACAACACCTTCTACACGGCGCGCCCGTCGGGCTCGAAGGTCTTCGTCCGGCCGAGCGCGTACGAGCCCGGCCGCGCGCACGTCACGGTGTACAACTGGGACCTCCTCGACAGCGTCGCGGTCGACGTCTCGTCGCTGATGTCGCCCGGCTCGAGCTGGACCCTCTACAACGCCCAGAACCCGTTCGGCGCGCCGGTCGCCTCGGGGATGTACGCGGGAGGCAGCCTGGATGTCCCGATGGCCGCGCTGACCCCGGAGACGCCGGTCGGCGCGGCGACCCCCGACCCGACCGGTCCGGAGTTCAACGCCTTCATCCTCGTCTTCACGCCAGGCGTCGGAGACTTTTTCGACGTGCCCGCGACCAACCTGTTCCACGACACCATCCACACGGTCGCCACGCTCGGGATCAGCGCCGGCTGCGGCAACGGCGACTTCTGCCCCGAGGCGCCGGTGCAGCGCTCGCAGATGGCGGTGTTCCTCCTCAAGTCCGAGCACGGCGCGGCGTACGCCCCGCCTCCCGCCGCCGGCAACGTCTTCAGCGACGTCTCGGCGTCGTCCTTCGCGGCCGCGTGGATCGAGCAGCTGAACGCCGAGGGCATCACGACCGGCTGCGGCGGCGGGAAGTTCTGCCCGGCCTCCTCCCTGACGCGCAGCCAGATGTCGGTCTTCCTGCTCAAGACGGACCTGGGCGCGTCGCACACGCCGCCCCCCGCGACGGGAACGGTGTTCAGCGACGTCTCCGCGTCCTCGTTCGCAGCCGCCTGGATCGAGGAGCTCGCGTCGCGCGGCATCAGTGCGGGCTGCGGGGGCGGCAAGTTCTGCCCGAGCGCCGTCGTCTCGCGAGGCCAGATGGCCGCGTTCCTCGTCAAGACGTTCGGGCTCGAATAAACAGGCGCTTCATACGCGGCGAAGATCGAGCTGAAGGTTCACTGAGGGCGCGCGCCGGGCCGCGCGGGCGCGCTATCATTCGCGTCCTATGCACAATTTCAGACCCCGCCTGGGGGCTCTCGGCGCAGCCCTCCTTGCGCTGCCCCTCGCGACCTCCCTCGCGGCGAGCGAGTTCTACGCCGCGCCCAATGGCACCCACTCCGGAAGCGGCAGCGTGTCGAGCCCCTGGGACCTGTCGACGGCCCTCGCGCAGCCCGCGGCGGTGAAGCCGGGCGACACGATCTGGCTCCGCGGCGGCACGTACACGGGTCACTTCACGAGCACGCTGAAGGGCGAGAAGGGCCGGCCCATCGTCGTCCGTCAGTATCCCGGCGAGCGCGCAACCATCGACGGCAACTACGGCGGGAACGAGGTCACGCTGATCGTCAACGGCCGTTACGCGTGGTTCTGGGGCTTCGAGGTCACCAACTCGGACCCGACCCGCGTCTCGCCGACGACGGACAACCCTACGCGGCGCGGCACCGGCACGAACCTCCTCGGCCCGGGGACTAAGCTGATCAACGTCGTCATCCACGACACCGTGGAGGGCGTGCTGACGACCGCCCTCGCGCCGGACGCCGAGGTCTACGGCAGTCTCATCTACTACAACGGCTACGACGGCCCCGACCGCGGCCACGGGCACGGCGTCTACGTCCAGAACGACGGCGGCACGAAGCGCATCGCCGACAACGTCATCTTCGGCCAGTTCGGGATCGGCATCCACGGCTACACCGAGAGCGGCAAGCTCGACGACATCCACATCGAGGGGAACACGAGCTTCGCGAACGGGGTGCTCTCGCAGGTCAGCGGGCCGACGATCGACATCCTCGTCGGCGCCAACGGCTCGAAGGCCAGCAGTCCGAACGACTCCGTGAAGGTCGCGAAGCGGACGTACCTCGTCTCGAACTACACGTACTTCGCGGGCGACGGCACCGCCGTGAATCTCGGCTACAGCAAGGGGATTGCCTCGCCCACGCTTATCGACAACTACTTCGTGGGCAGCCAGGCGCTCGCGTTCGTGAACGCGTTCCGCCCGATCACCATGACGGGCAACTCGATCTTCGGCTCGCTCTCGGGTCTGAAGGCCTCCGAGTTCCCGTCGAACACGTTCTTCGCGGCGCGGCCGACCGGCGTGAAGGTGTTCGTGCGCAAGAACCAGTACGAGCCCGGCCGCGCGAACGTGACGATCTACAACTGGGACCGCGCCGCGACCGCGACCGTTCCGCTTGACGGCGTCCTCGACAACGGCACCGACTACGAGCTGCGGAACGCGCAGAACTTCTTCGGGCCGCCGGTTTTGTCGGGGACGTACCAGGGCGCGCCGCTCGTCGTGCCGCTGAGCGGCCTCGCCGCCGCCGTGCCCGTCGGGCTCGGGGCGCAGGCCGCGACCGGTCCCGACTTCCAGGTGTTCGTGCTTCTGCCGAAGCGTCCGCCCGCGAGCGGCAAGCCGCCGGCCGCGGCGTTCTCGTTCGGCCCGCGCGCCCCGCTCGCCGGCGACGCCGTGGCGTTCGCGAGCCTCTCGACGGGCTCCGTGGACTCCGTCGCCTGGGACTTCGGCGACCCGGCGTCGGGGGCGGCGAACGCGTCGGCGCTCGCCTCGCCCACGCACGCGTTCTCCGGGCCGGGCGCGTACACCGTGCGGCTCACCGCGTCGAACGCCTCGGGCGCGAGCGTCCGGACGCGCGAGGTCGTCGTGACCGACCAGACGGGTCTGTTCTCGGCCACCCTGCCGGTCGCGGGACACGTGACCGGCTCGACGGGCACGACGTTCGTCACGGACGTCGCCGTGTCCAACGGCTCGGCCGCGTCCGCCGCCGCGCGGCTCGTCTTCACGCCGGGCGGCGGTGGCGCGCCACAGCAGGTCTCGCTGCCCCTCGCTCCCGGCGAATCGAAGCTGCTCGCGGACGTCGTCGCCTCGCAGTTCGGGACGACCGACGCCCTCGGGTCGCTTCGCCTCGAGGCGGACGGCGTGGAGCCCTCCGCGCTGCGGGTGGCCGGGCGCACGTACGTCGCGGCCGACGGCGGCACGCTCGGCCTCGGCGCGGCGGGCCTCTCCGGGTCCGACGGCGCCGCGGGCGACCGCTACATCTCGAACCTCGCCGCCGACGACGACTTCCGCACGAACATCGGGGCGCTCAACCCCACCGGCGCGGCGCAGGGATTCACGATCGAGCTCTCCGACCAGGCCGGCAACCTCCTCGGCCGGGTGTTTCTCGCGCTCGACGCCGGCGCACAGCAGCAGTGGGGCCTCACGCAGCTCTTCCCGAACGCGACCGGCCGCGGGATGACCGCCCGGATCATCCCCGCCTCCGACGCGGCGGCGCCGCTCGCCTACGCCGCGGTCACGGACAACGTCTCGAGCGACCCGACGTACTACGCCGCCATCGGCGCCTCGCCGGTGCAGTTCGTCCCGGGCGTCGCCGCGGTCACGGGCATCGGCTCGGCGCTCTTCACGAGCGAGATCGCGATCACGAACGCGAACGGGTATCCAGTCGCCGTCACCATCAGCTTCCTCGAGCACGACAAGGACAACACCGCGGCGGCGTCGAAGACTCTGACGCTCGCACCGGGCGAGACGCTGCACGCGGACGACGCCCTTGGCGAGCTCTTCGGCGAGTCCGAGACGTACGGAGCGCTGCGGATCGCGTCCGAGACGTCGCCGGGCGTCGCGGTCTTCGAGCGCATCCTGACGACGGCATCCTCGGGAGACGGCACGGTCGGCCAGCAGGTCGACTCGCTCTCCGCGGAGTCGCTCCTGTCTTCGGGCGCGCTCCTCGGGATCCGCAACGACTCGGCGTTCCGCACGAACGTGGGCCTCTTCAATCCGAGCGCATCGGGCGCGCCCGTCACGCTGACCCTGCGGCGCTCGCCCGACACGGTGCTCGGCACCAGGGCGCTGTTCCTGCCCGGCTGGGGGTACACGCAGGCCAACCTGACCGCGCTCTTCCCGGCAGCGTCGATCCCCGAGGGAGAGGCGCTGTCGATCTCCGTCGACGGCGGAGCGCAGTCGGTGTACGCGTTCGCCTCCGTCATCGACAACGTCTCGAAGGACCCGACCTTCTACCCCGAGCTGCCCTAACGCCGTCACCGTCTCGCGCCGGTCCGTCTGCTACCATTTCGAGGTGGAGCCCGCCGAGAAGCCCGCGCCGGAGAGCGACCGCGCCCCCCGCGTGTCGATCGGCGTGCCCGTCTACAACGGCTCGCGGTATCTCCAGGAGGCGCTCGACTCGATCGCCGCCCAGACCTTCGGCGACTGGGAGCTCGTGATCTGCGACAACGCCTCGACCGACGAGACCGCCTCGATCAGCCGTCGCTTCGCCGAGCGCGAGCCGCGGGCGCGCTACCACCGCAACCCCGTCAACATCGGCTCCGACCGCAACTTCAACCTCTGCGCCGAGCTCTCACGGGGCGAGTACTTCATGACGGTCGCGTATGACGACCGCCTCCACCCCCAGTACCTCGAGAAGGCGGTGGCCGTGCTCGACGCCGATCCCGGCGCCGCGTTCGTCCACAGCCGCGCCTGGGAGATCGACGCCCAGGGCAAGACGCTCGGCGCCGCCGAGTCCGCCGAGTTCGCCGAGCGCGCGGCCTCGCCGCACGAACGCTTCCGCAACGTGCTGACGGTCGTGCCGGACATCATCTCGGCGTTCGGGCTGATGCGCATGAGCGTGTTCCGCGCGACGCCCGGCTACATCCAGTATCCGTCCTCCGACGCGTTTCTCCAGGCGGAGCTCGCGCTGCGCGGGCGCATGCGCGAGGTCCCCGAGTTCCTCTTCTTTCGCCGGCTGCATCCCGCCGCGGGCCACTACGTGCCCCTCCACGAGCAGTTCGAGGAGTCCGATCCCGGACAGGGGCTCCGGATCTTCTTCCCGGAGTGGCGCCGGTTCGGTGAATACGCGCGATCGGTTCTGCGCGTTCCGATGCCGCTCTCGGAACGCCTGCGCTGTCTCGGCGTGCTTCCCTCTTATTGGAAGCGCCGCCGCCTCCGCTATCGCTTCATGAAGGACGTCCGCAAGGCGATCCGCGCGGGGATGCTGATGGCCGCGCCGCGATTCGGTCGCCGCGTCCTCGCGCGCCGCGCGCGGCACACGGAGGGCGGCGAGTGAGCGCCGTCGAGAAGGCGCCGCAGCCCGCGGCCGCCGCCCCGCGCTGCCGGTTCTGCGAGGCGCCGCTGTCCGAGGTCTTCGTCGACCTCGGCATGTCGCCGCTCTGCGAGAGCTTCCTTCCCGCGGATGCGCTGAACCGGATGGAGCCGTTCTATCCGCTGCTCGTCTGGGTCTGCGGCCGCTGCTTCCTCGTCCAGCTCCAGGAGTACGTGTCCCCGGCCGAGATCTTCACCGAGTACGCATACTTCTCGTCGTACTCCAGCTCGTGGCTGAAGCACGCGAAGGACTACACGGACATGGTGGTCCGGCGGTTCGGCCTCGGCGCGCGGTCGCGGGTCGTCGAGATCGCGTCGAACGACGGCTACCTGCTCCAGTACTTCGTCGAGAAGGGCGTCCCAGTGCTCGGCGTCGAGCCGGCCGCGAACGTGGCGCGCGCGGCGGCCGAGCGCGGCGTGCCGACCGTGGTGCGGTTCTTCGGCCGCGAGACGGCCGGCGACCTCGTTCGCGAGCACGGCCCCGCGGATCTGATCGTCGGCAACAACGTGCTCGCGCACGTGCCGGACGTCAACGACTTCGTGGCGGGGCTCGAGGTGCTGCTCGCGCGCGGAGGCACGATCACGATGGAGTTCCCCCACCTCTGGCGGCTCATGGAGGAGAACCAGTTCGACACGATCTACCACGAGCACTTCTCCTACCTGTCCTTCACGGTGGCGCGCGAGATCTTCGCGGCGCACGGGCTGCGCGTCTTCGACGTCGAACGGCTGCCGACCCACGGCGGCTCGCTGCGCATCTTCGCGGCGCACCGCTCCGACCCGCGCCCCGAGTCGGACGCCGCCGCGGCGCTCGCCCGCGAGGAGTCGGCGGACGGCTTCCGCACGATCACGCGGTACCGGCCGTTCGCGGAGCGCGTCGAGGAGACGAAGCGCGCGCTGCTCGAGTTCCTGATCGGGGCGCGGCGCGCGGGCAGGACCGTCGCCGCCTACGGCGCTCCCGGCAAGGGGAACACGCTCCTGAACTACTGCGGAATCCGGGCCGACTTCGTGGACTATGCCGTCGACCGCAATCCCTACAAGCACGGCCGGTTCACGCCGGGCACGCACATCCCGATCCACCCGCCCGAGCGGCTGCGGGAGACGCGGCCGGACTACATCCTCATCCTCCCCTGGAACCTGAAGGACGAGATCGTCGCTCAGCTCGCGTATGCGCGGGAGTGGGGCGCGAAGTTCGTCGTGCCGATTCCCACGGTCGAGGTCATCCCGTGACGGGGCGGCCGTTCGTCGGATCGGCTCCCGCGGAGCGCCTCGAGGTCATCCGGCGTTGAGGTTCATCGCGACGCCGCTCCCCGGCGCGTGGGTCATCGAGCCCGAGCGCATCGAGGACGCGCGCGGCTTCTTCGCGCGATCCTTCTCGGACGAGGAGTTCGAGTCGCGCGGGCTGAACCCCGGCGTCGTGCAGGGCAACATCTCGTACAACGCCCGCAAGGGGACGCTCCGCGGGATGCACTACCAGCGCCCGCCGATGGCCGAGGCGAAGCTCGTCCGCTGCACGCGCGGCGCGATCTGGGACGCGATCATCGACCTGCGGCGCGGGTCGACGGCGTTCGGGCGCCACTTCGGAGTGCGGCTCGACGACGACAACCGGCGGATGCTCTACATCCCCGAGGGCTGCGCGCACGGCTTCCTGACGCTGCGGGACGACACGGAGGTCGCGTACCAGATGTCGCAGCGCTACAGCCCGGAGCACGGGGCCGGCGTCCGCTGGAACGATCCGGCGTTCGGGATCGACTGGCCGGGCGAGGTCGCCGTGATCGCCGAGCGCGATCGCGACTACCCGGACTTCAGCGGAACGCCGTGAGCCCTCAGCGGAACGGAGAAAGCCCGCCGCGCCCGGTCCCGGCCCTGCTCGAGACGGCCGACCTCCCCGCCCTCGGCCGCGAGATGCACGCGCTCGTCGCGGAGCTCTTCCCGATCTGCCGCTCGATCACGGGCGAGGGTCTGCGGGCGACCCTGCGCCGGCTGCAGCGCGTCGCGCCGCTGGAGATCCGCGAGGTCCCCACCGGCACCCGCGTCCTCGACTGGACGATCCCCCGCGAGTGGAACGTGCGCGACGCGTGGGTCGCGGACGGAAGCGGCCGGCGCGTGGTCGACTTCCGCGCATCGAGCCTGCACGTCGTCAACTACAGCGTGCCCGTGCGCACGCGGCTCCCGCTCTCGGAGCTCAGGAAGAAGCTGCACTCGCTGCCCGACCACCCGGGCTGGATTCCGTACCGCACGAGCTACTACAAGGAGGACTGGGGCTTCTGCCTCGCGCAGCGGGTCCTGGACGCGCTCCCGGACGGCGAGTACGAGGCCGTGGTCGACGCGACGCTGGCCGACGGCAGCCTCTCCTACGGCGAGCTGTTCCTGCCCGGCCGCGACGCGGCGGCCGGCGAGGTGCTCCTCTCCGCGCACGCGTGCCACCCCTCGCTCGCGAACGACAACCTCTCGGGGCTCGCGCTCACCGCGACTCTCGCGCGGCTGCTCGCCGGCGCGGACCGGCGGCTCTCGTATCGATTCCTCTTCGTGCCGGGCACGATCGGCTCGATCGCCTGGCTCGCGGCGAACCCGGACGCGAAACAGCGGGTCCGGTACGGGCTCGTCGTCGCCTGCGCCGGCGACGCGGGCCGGCTCCACTACAAGCGCAGCCGACGCGGCGGCGCCGAGGTCGACCGCGCCGCGGCGCACGTCGTCGCGCGGGCGACGCCTCCGGGAGAGGTCCGCGACTTCTCGCCGTACGGTTACGACGAGCGCCAGTACGGCTCGCCGGGATTCGACCTCCCGGTCGGAAGCCTGACCCGCACGCCGCACGGCCGCTACCCCGAGTACCACACGTCGGCGGACGATCCATCCTTCGTGCGCGCCGAGAGCCTCGCGGACTCGCTCTCCGCGTATCTGTCCGTGCTCGCGATCCTCGAGGGCAACGCGCGCTACCGCAACACCGAGCCGTTCGGCGAGCCGCAGCTCGGCCGCCGCGGGCTCTACGGCGCGATGGGCGGCTACGCAGATCCGGGACGGCTGCAGATGGCGATGCTGTGGGTGCTCAACCAGTCCGACGGCGGGCCGACGCTTCTCGACATCGCCGAGCGCTCGGACCTGCCGTTCGGACTGATCCGTGATGCGGCCGATGCGCTTATGGCCAAGGGGCTGCTCGAGCCGGTGTGACCGGCCCCCCAGCGTCGATCGCCGCGAGGCCTTACAATCAGCCGATGAAGGTCGTGCTCTTCTGCGGCGGCCTCGGAATGCGCCTCAAGGAGTATTCCGAGATCATCCCCAAGCCGATGATCAACATCGGCTACCGGCCCATCCTCTGGTACGTCATGAAGTACTACGCCCACTTCGGGCACAAGGAGTTCATCCTCTGCCTCGGCTACAAGGCCGACATCATCAAGAACTACTTCCTCAACTACAACGAGTACATGTCCAACGACTTCACGATGTCGCAGGGTGGCAAGGACCTCGCGCTGAAGTCGAGCGACATCCAGGACTGGAAGATCACGTTCGTCGACACGGGCCTCCACGCCAACATCGGGATGCGGCTGAAGGCCGTGCAGAAGTACGTCGAGAACGACGAGTACTTCCTCGCGAACTACACGGACGGCCTCTCGAACTGCCCGCTCCCGATCCTCATCGACACCCTCCGGGAGAAGAAGAAGGAGGCCATCTTCCTCTCGACCCGACCGGGCTTCACGTTCCACCTCGTGTCGGCCAACGGCGACGGAGGCGTGCAGGACATCCGCGACGTCTCGAAGTCGGAGGTCTGGGTGAACGCGGGATTCTTCGTCCTGCGCCCGTCGATCTTCGACGTGCTCGGGCCCGGCGAGGAGCTCGTCCAGGAGCCGTTCCAGCGGCTGATCCAGAAGAAGGAGCTGATCACGCACAAGTACGACGGCTTCTTCGTGGGCATGGACACCTTCAAGGAAAAGCAGATGCTCGACGACATGTACGCGCGCGGCGAGACGCCCTGGGAGGTCTGGAAGACGCCGCAGCGGAGCTGACCGCCTCCGTTCCATCTCTTCGATGACTTCCAGCTCCAAGCCCGTCGCCGACGCTCCCGTCCGGCCGCTCTCCGTCTCCGAGCAGGCGGAGGCTCTGCGAGAGCGCGCACACACGCTGATCCCTGGCGGCGCCCACACGTACGCGAAGGGCGACGACCAGTACCCCGTCGGCGCGCCGCCGTTCATCGCGCGCGGGAAGGGCTGCCGCGTGTGGGACCTCGACGGACGAGAGTTCGTCGAGTACGGGATGGGCCTGCGCTCCGTGACGCTGGGCCACGCGTTCGAGCCCGTCGTGGAGGCCGCCGCGCAGGCGATGCGCGACGGCTCGAACTTCTCGCGCCCCTCCCCGCTCGAGGTCACCTGCGCCGAGGAGCTGCTCTCGCTGATCGACGGCGCCGACATGGTCAAGTTCGCGAAGAACGGCTCGGACGTGACGACGGCGGCGGTCAAGCTCGCGCGCGCCGCCACCGGGCGCGACCTCGTCGCGATCTGCCGCGACCAGCCCTTCTTCTCCGTGGACGACTGGTTCATCGGCGCGACGGCGATGCCCGCGGGAATCCCGCGGAGCGTCCGCGCCCTGACGCTCGGCTTCCAGTACAACGACCTCGACAGCGTCGACGCGCTGTTCCGCCGGCATCCCCAGCAGATCGCCGCGCTCGTGCTCGAGCCCGCGGCGATGCAGGAGCCCGCACCCGGCTTCCTGGAGGGGCTGCGCGACCGCTGCCGCCGCGAGGGGACGGTGCTGATCTTCGACGAGACGATCACCGGCTTCCGGTGGCACGTCGGGGGCGCGCAGAAGCTCTACGGCGTCGTGCCCGACCTCTCCACCTTCGGCAAGGCGCTGGCGAACGGGTTCTCGCTCGCCGCCCTCGCCGGCCGGCGCGAGCTGATGGAGCTCGGCGGCCTGCGCCACGACAAGGAGCGCGTGTTCCTTCTCTCGACGACGCACGGCGCGGAGACGCACACGCTCGCCGCGGCGATCGAGACGATGCGCGTCTACCGCCGTGAGGACGTCGTCGGGACCCTGCATCGCCAGGGCGCGCGTCTGCGGGCCGGGGTCGCCGCCGCCGCGCGCGAGCTCGGACTGCAGGACCACTTCGTCGTCCTCGGGCGCGACTGCAACCTCGTGTACTCGGCGCGCGACGCGTCCGGAGCGCCGTCGCAGGCGTTCCGCACGCTGGTCCTGCAGGAGACGATCCGCCGCGGCGTCCTGATGCCGTCGCTCATCGTCAGCTTCGCCCACGGAGACGCCGACATCGACCGCACGGTCGAGGCGATCCGCGGCGCGCTCGAGATCTACCGGCGCGCGCTGGAGTCCGGCGTGGAGTCGTTCCTCGAGGGCCGGCCGGTCAAGCCCGTCTTCCGCCCGCGCAACTGACGATGCTGCGTCTCGCCATTCCGAGCCGCTCCGGCAAGGCCGCTCCCCTGCGCGTGCTCTGCCTGGGCGCCCACCCCGACGACATCGAGATCGGCTGTCTCGGGACGCTGCTCCAGCTCGCGCGCCGGCCCGGCGGCGCGGCCTTCGACTGGGTCGTCTTCAGCGGGAACGCCGTCCGCGCGAAGGAGGCTCGCGCCAGCGCGCGCCGGCTCGGCCGCGAGGCGCGCTCGGTCTCCGTCGCGACGCACCGCTTCCGCGACGGCTTCTTCCCCTCGCAGGCCGCGCGCATCAAGGAGGCGTTCGAGGCGCTCAAGCGCCGCCCCTCGCCGGACGTCGTCTTCACGCCGTGGCGCGGCGACGCCCACCAGGACCACCGCCTGCTCGCGGAGCTCGCCGGGAACACGTTCCGCGACCACCTGGTCCTCGAGTACGAGATCGCGAAGTACGACGGCGACCTCCAGACGCCGAACGCGTACGTGCCGCTCTCGCGCGAGATCGGCGAGGAGAAGATCGCGCACCTGCGCGCGGCGTTTCCCTCGCAGGCGGGCAACCAGTGGTTCGACGACGAGGCGTTCTGGGCGCTCTTGCGCCTGCGCGGGATCGAGTCGAACTCCCCGACCCGCTACGCCGAGGGCTTCCACTGCCGCAAGCTCACTCTGGACGCCTCGGCGCGGGTCGCGCCGCCGGAGTGACGGATACCGGAATCACGGTCGTCGGCGCCGGCGTCGTCGGCCTGGCCATCGCCGCCCGCCTCGCCCCGACCCATCCGGACCTCCTCATCGTCGAACGCCGCGCGAAGCACGGCACCGAGACCTCGAGCCGCAACAGCCAGGTCATCCACGCGGGCATCTACTATCCGCCCGGGTCGCTCAAGGCGACGCTCTGCCGCGAGGGCCGCGACCGCCTGTACGCGCTCTGCGCCGCGCACGACCTTCCGCACCGCCGGCTGGGCAAGCTGATCACCGCGGTCACCGAGTCGGACCGGCCGGCGCTCGACCGCGTCGCCGCGTCGGCCGCGGCGAACGGGGTCGCGCTCGAGCGGCTCACCGCCGCGCAGGCACACGCGCTCGAGCCGCACGTCCGCTCGGTCGAGGCCCTCTACTCGGAGAGCTCGGGGATCGTGGACGCCCACTCGCTCATGGACTACCTGCTCTCGCGGGCGCTCGGCGCCGGCGCGACGCTCTATCCCGAGGCCGAGGTCGTCGGCCTCGAGCCGTTCGGGGGCGGCTGGCGCCTCGGCGTCCGCCGCGGCGGCGAGACGGAGTCGCTCACCTCGGAGCGGCTCGTCAACGCCGCCGGCCTCGAGGCCGACGCGATCGCCGCGCTGGCCGGGATCGACGTCGACGCGGCCGGCTACCGGCTGCACTGGTGCAAGGGCAGCTACTTCTCCGCGGCCCCGCGCTGCGCCGGGCTCGCCTCGCGCCTCGTCTACCCCGTCCCGGCGCCGGAGAGTCTCGGCGTGCACGTCGTGCTCGACACCGGCGGCCGGATGCGCTTCGGCCCCGACGCCGAGTTCCTCGACCGGCACCGGCGTGTCGAGGACTATCGCGTCGACCCCGGCAAGCGCGCCGCATTCGGAGAGGCCGCGCGGCGGCTGCTCCCCGAGATCCGCGACGAGGACCTCGAGCCGGACATCTCCGGCATCCGCCCGAAGCTGCAGGCGCCGGGCGGGCCGGTCCGCGATTTCGTCATCGCGGACGAGGCGGGGCGCGGCCTGCCGGGGCTCTACGACCTGATCGGGATCGAGTCGCCGGGGCTCACGGCCGCTCTCGCGATCGCGGAGCGCGTCGCGGCGATGATCGAGGCCTGACGGGACGACGTATTAGCCGCAGCTAATACGTCCGGGATCCCCTCGCGGGCCACCCGGCGTGTTTCGGCTACGCGACCGGCGGGGCGAGACGCGGACCGCGCACGACGCCGTCGGACTTGCGGGCTCCGTCCCGCGTCGCACGGCGAACGCCGAGGTTCGCCTCGGGCAACAGTGAGTTCAAAAACTTCCTGACCGCGGTGCCGTCGCCGTCGCGCGCGAGCTCCGCGAGGAAGCGCAGCGCGCGGTCGATCTCCTCGGGCGGATAGGCGTTCAGGCGTCCGATGAAGATCTTCGGATGCCGCGTCTTCGCGATTTGCTCGCCCGAGAGCTCCAGCTCCTCGAAGAGCTTCTCGCCGGGCCGCAGGCCGGTGAACACGATGTCCATGTCGACGTACGGCCGGAGCCCCGTGAGCGTGATCATCTCCTCCGCGAGGTCGAGGATCCGCACGGGCTCACCCATGTCGAGAATGAAGATCTCGCCGCCCTCGCCCATCGCGCCGGCCTGGAGCACGAGCTGCGCGGCCTCGGGGATCGTCATGAAGTAGCGCCGCATCTCCGGATGCGTGACCGTCACGGGCCCGCCGCGGCGGATCTGCTCGCGGAAGATCGGAACGACCGAGCCCGCGGAGCCGATCACGTTACCGAATCGCACGGCCTCGTAGCGCGTCGGGTAGCGGCGCGCGAGGTCGAGGATCGAGAGCTCGGCGACGCGCTTCGTCGCGCCCATGATCGAGGTCGGCCGGACCGCCT
This sequence comes from Thermoanaerobaculia bacterium, assembly GCA_036271035.1. Taxonomy (GTDB): domain Bacteria; phylum Acidobacteriota; class Thermoanaerobaculia; order UBA5066; family Gp7-AA6; genus DAHUXD01. The sequence continues at coordinate 18,539 of DATBBK010000065.1, forward strand.
TGTCCGTCGAGATCATGACGAACGCCTCGACGCCTTGCTCGCCCGCGAGCTCGGCGAGCAGCCGCGACGCGAGAATGTTGTTCTTGATCGCCTCGCCCGGGTTGGACTCCATCATCGGGACGTGCTTGTGCGCGGCCGCGTGGAAGATGACCTGCGGCGCGTGCGTCGCGAGGACTGCGCGCATGCGGCCCTCGTCGCACACGTCGGCAACCAGCGGCACGATCTCGGCCTCCGGCCGCGTGCGGCGCAGGTCCGCGTCGATGTCGAACAGAGCGAACTCGGCGCGCTCCACGAGAAGGATCTTCCCGGGCTGGAATCGGGCGACCTGCCGCGCGAGCTCCGCGCCGATGGAGCCGCCCGCGCCGGTGACCATGATCCTCTTGCCCGCCAGGAACTGGCCGATCTGCGCCTCGTCGAGATAGACCGGCTCGCGGCCGAGCAGGTCCTCGATCTGCACATTCCGGATGCGCGTGACGCGGACCTTGCCCTGGAGCACGTCGTACAGGCCCGGGATGATGCGGATGGAAACCTGGATCTTCCGGCAGAGGCCGATCAGGTGCAGGATCTCCTGTCTCGAGATCTGCGCGATCGTGATGACGACCTGCGAGATCCCGAGCTCTTTCACGAGCCGCGGCAGATCCTCCGTCGTCCCGAGGACGCGGATGCCGTGGATGACGGCGCCCCTCTTCTCCGGGTCGTCGTCCACGAAGCCCTTCACGTCCATGTTCATGTCGCCGCGGCCCGAGATCTCGCGCGCCGCGAGGACTCCGGCCCGGCCGGCGCCGACGAGCAGCGTCGATAGGCGCTCGCCCTTCGCCGCGTGGGCGGCGTGGGACGCGCGCTGGCCCTGCTCGTAGATGTACCGGCGGACGATCCGCAGCCCGAGGACGCCGCCGAAGGCGAGGACGGTCCCCATCAGGATGACCGACAGCGGGACGCGCCAGGCGGCGAAGCGGTTCGGCAGCGAGAGCCTCAGGACGGCCAGCGCGAGCGCCGACCATACGGCCGCGAAGAGAAACGCCTTGACCTCGGCCATGCCGACGTAACGCCAGATGAAGCTGTAGACGCCGGCCAGAGCGAGCGCGGCGAACTGCACCAGCACCACGTAGGGCAGCTGCAGGATCGCGTTGTTGATCTCGCCTTCGGGCAGCGCGAACTCGAACCGGAGCAGGTACGCGAAGATGAACGCGAGAACCAGCGCCCCGATGTCCAGCGCGAACTGAAGTCCGCGCGTCAGCATCGGCGAATAGGGCCTTCGCGTCACCGGGGCACTCCTCCCGCCGGCCGCCGGCCGGCACGGATGCAACTTACGTGGACGGAGATGAAGCAGTGTCGCGCCGCGGCACTCATTCCTCTCCGCCCTCTAGGGGAAAGGGCGTCCATTTGTCGCTCCGAGACCTAAGAAAGTAGCGGAATGACCCTCGTTTTTCAACCCCCGGAGCGGCTCGGCGGGGTCGTCTCGAGGTCGCCGTCCGCCCGGCGAGGCCTCAAAATAGCGCCGGCCGTGGCGATCAGCACGCCCAGGTCGCTTTTCCACGACCGGCGCCTCAGATAGGCCACGTAACCCTCCAGCTTCTTCGGCTGCAGCGTCTCCCGGTAGTACTTCTCCCGATCGCCTTCCACGCTCTGAAGCAGCGCCTCCTCATGCCGCAGCCGCAACGTCACGGGGTCGGTGAGACCGGGACGAACGGACAGCACCTCGCGCCACAAGGGACTGTCGAGATGCACGTAATCTGCCACCTCGGGGCGCGGCCCGACGAACGACATGTCGCCGCGGAGCACGTTCCACAGCTCCGGCAGCTCGTCGAGCTTCGAGTGACGGAGGAAGCGGCCGACGGGCGTAATTCGGGGATCGTTCCCGGCGGTGACCTTCGGACCGACGCCCGACTTGCGCATCGTCCGCAGCTTGACGAGGGTGAACGGGCGCCCGTGCCGACCGACTCGGACCTGGCGGAAGAAGACCGGCAGCCCGGACGTCGCGGCGATCGCGGCGGCCGCCGCGGCGAGCACGGGGGCGGCGACGACGAGCCCGCCGGCCGCTAGCGCCGCCTCGATGCCTCGCGGCAGCCCGCGCCGCGGCGCGGCGGCCGGCGTTGCCTCGCTCACGAAGCGGCGGACGCCGCCACTCTCCGATTCGCCCGGCAGAGATCGCGAACCGTGTCGGTCACGCGAGCGAGCTCCTCGTCCGTCATGCCGGGGAAGATCGGCAGGCTCACGAGCCTTTCCCAAACGGCGGTCGCCGTCGGCAGGTCCTGCGGCCGCCAGCCGAACGTCTCCTCGTAGTACGGGTGGAGGTGCAGCGGGCGCCAGTGGACCGAGCATCCGACGCCGGCGGCCTTCAGGGCGTCGATGAACGCGTTGCGGTCGATACCGAGCCGGTCGACACGCAGTCGGATTGGGAACAGGTGCCAGGAATGAATCCGGTCCGGCGACGTCGGCGGCAGGTCGATCTCGTCGACGTCCGCGAGCGCCCGGGCGAGCCGCCCCGCGATGCGCTCCCGCTCGACGCGCATCGCCTCGGCGCGCGCGAGCTGGTGCAGGCCGATTGCGGCGGCGACGTCCGTGAGGTTGTACTTGAAGCCCGGCGCCTGGATTCGGTAGTCCCACTTCGTGCCGCCCGAATACCGCCGCCACGCGTCCTGCGACAGGCCGTGGAGGGACATCAGGCGCATGCGGTCGGCGAGCACGGGGTCGGAGGTCGTCGCCATGCCGCCCTCGCCGGTCGTGATGGTCTTGTTCGCATAGAACGAGAAGCAGCTGATCGCGGAAGTCCCCTCCCCGCAGCGCTGCCAGGGCGCGGACGCCGACGGGCGCCACGACGCGGGAAAGGCGTGGGCGGCGTCCTCCACGATCCAGAGCCCGTGCTCGGCCGCGAGCGCGGCGGCCGCGCGGACGTCGAGCATGAAGCCGCCGACGTGCACGGGGATCATCCCCACGGCGCGCGCCTCGCGCGGGATGCGAGCCGAGAGCCGGCCCGCCCCGAGCGCCCGCAGCTTCTCGCGAGCGTCCGCGAAGTCCATGTTGAGCGTCACGGGATCGCAGTCGACGAGGATCGGGTGGGCGCCGAGATAGCGCACCACCTCGGCCGTCGCGGCGAACGTCATCGTCGGTACGAGCACGGCGTCGCCGGCGCGCAGTCCGAGAGCCTCGACCGCGAGGTGGAGCGCGGCGGTCGCGGAGTTGAGAGCCACGGAGTACGGCGCGCCGACCGCGCGGCCGAACTCCTCCTCGAACCGCTTCACCTTCGGCCCGGTCGTGAGCCAGCCCGACCTCAGCGTGTCGACGACCTCGTCGATCTCGGCCTGGCCGATCGAGGGACGGAAGTAGGGGACTTCGGCGGCGTCGCGCGTGCTCACGATTTACGCTCCATGCGGCGCGGCGCGGCGGCCGCGGCCGTGAAAGGGGACCTGCCCGACTCGCGGCGCGGATCGCGGAAGCGGCCGGCGAAGCGCAGGAGCCCGG
>DATBBK010000066.1:0-27848 GCA_036271035.1 Thermoanaerobaculia bacterium
TACAAGGCGGCGAAGGCCGCGGGGATCAGGGCGCTGGTCGGGGCGGAGGTGACGTTGACCGACGGCGGTTCCAGCGGTTCGGGTGAATCGTGGGAGAGGACCTCTTCGCGACTTCCCCTCTCATTTCCACGGTCCGCGAAGCGGACCGCTAGAGGTCCGAGTCACATGCTGACCTGGAACGACATCGAGGCCGCACGCAAGCGGCTCGCCGGAATCGCGCACCGCACGCCGGTCCTCTCCTCGCGCCAGTTCGACGAGGAGTCCGGCGCGAAGGTCTTCTTCAAGGCCGAGAACCTCCAGCGCGGGGGCGCGTTCAAGTTCCGCGGCGCGTACAACAAGATCAAGACCGAGACGGAGAGGGGGAGGGTCGAGGCGGTCGTCGCCTTCTCGTCCGGAAACCACGGCCAGGCCGTCGCACTCGTCTCGCGCCTGCTCGGCATCCGCGCCACGATCGTCATGCCGAAGGACGCCCCGCAGTCGAAGGTCGACGCGACGCGCGGCTACGGCGCCGAGGTCATCCTCTACGACCGCGAGGCGCAGAGCCGCGAGGACGTCGCGGAGGAGATCCGCCGCGAGCGAAACGCCGTCCTCGTGCCGCCGTTCGACGACGAGCTCATCATGGCGGGCGCGGGCACCGGCGCCGTAGAGCTGCTCGAGGACGTTCCGGATCTCGACGCGCTCGTGATCTCCGTGTCCGGCGGCGGCTTGATCGGCGGCTGGGCGACCGCGGCGCGCCACATGCGGCCCGAGATCACGATCTACGGCGTCGAGCCGGAGAACGCCGCGGACACGAAGCAGTCGCTCGTCGAGGGCCGCCGCGTCGAGGTCGCCGTCAACCCGACCATCGCCGACGGGCTCCGCGTGACGACGCCCGGAAAGCTGACCTTCCCGATCGTCCAGCAGACCGTGAAGGACGTTCTGCTCGTCTCCGACCGCGAGCTCGTCGAGACGATGAAGTGGATGCTCGAGCGCATGAAGGTCCTCGTCGAGCCGTCGGGCGTCGCGGGCGCCGCCGCCGTGCGCCACAAGAAGGTCGACTTCCGCGGCAAGCGCGTCGGCGTCGTGCTCTCCGGCGGCAACGTGGATCTGGCGAAGCTCTCGGAGTACGTCTCCGACGGACGCCGATGACGCGGCGCGCGCGACCGGGATCGGCCCGCTCGGCGCTGGTCGCGCTCCTCGCCTCGCTCGCGGCGGGGCCGCTTCTCGCCCACGACTTCTGGCTCGAGCCCTCGACGTTCGCGCCGGCGCCAGGGCAGGTCGTCTCGGTGCGCCTCATGGTCGGCCAGAAGTTCCGCGGCGAGCCGATTCCGCGCACCGCGTCGCTCATCGAGAAGTTCGTGCTCGTGACCGCGGAGGGAGAGACGCCGATGCCCGGGCGAGAGGGCGGCGATCCGGCGGGGCTCGCGCGTGCGGGGTCGGCGGGTCTCGCGACGATCGCTTACCGCAGCCGCAACAGCCCCGTCTCGCTCGAGGCCGAGAAGTTCGAGCAGTACCTGAAGGACGAGGGCCTCGACGCGGTCTCCGCGGCCCGTCGCAAGCGCGGGGAGACGGGCAAACCGGCGCGTGAGCTCTTCGCCCGCTGCGCGAAGGCGCTGCTCTCGGTCGGGGGCGCCGGCGCGAGCGGGGCCGATCGCGCACTGGGGCTGACGCTCGAGCTCGTGGCGGAGAAGAACCCGTACGCGGTCTGGGCGGCGGCGCCGGCGGAGCCCGCGGCGGCCGCGTCCCTGCCGGTGCGCCTCCTCTACGAGGGCAAGCCGCTCTCCGGCGCGCTCATCGTCGCCTTCCCATACGATGCGCCCGAGGCCGCGCAGTCCGTCCGCACGGACGCGGCGGGGCGCGCGGCGATCGACATCTCGCGGAGGGGGCAATGGCTGGTGAAGGCGGTTCACATGATCCCGTCGTCGAGCCCGGAGGCGGATTGGCAGAGTCTTTGGGCTTCGTTAACGTTCGCCGCGCCCGGGGCGGCTCGTGTAGGAAAGACGCCGTGAGAGCGCGGGGATTCCTCTGCCTCGCGGCGGCCGCCGCGGTCGGGGTCGTATTCGCCGCGTCCTGCGGGCGGAGCGAGAGGGCCGTTCCCGAGAAGGCGCCCAGGCGGCCGGCCGCGTACGCGCCGCCCAAGGCGAGCGCGAACGCGAAGCGCTATCCGCTGAAGGGCGTGATCACGGCGGTCGACTCGAAGAAGTCCGAGGCGACCGTCGCGCACGAGGAGATCCCCGGGTACATGGCGGCGATGACGATGACGTACCCGCTGCGGGACGACCCCGGCGTGATCGCGATCCTGCGCCCCGGCGACCGAATCGAGGCGACCCTGGTCGTCGACGGCCCGAGCGTCTGGCTCGAGCAGGTGCTCACCAAGGGTTTCGTCCCGACGCCGGCCGCGCCCGGAGCCGCGCCCGCGCCCGGCACGCCGGCGGCGTCGCTGCCCGGCACCGACCCGAACCTGCCCGCGCCCAACAAAGGCATCGCGGTCGGCGACGCCGCGCCCGACTTCACGCTGACCGATCAGACGGGACACGCGGTGCGCCTCTCGGACTTCCGCGGCGAGCCCGTCGCGGTCACGTTCGTCTACACGCGCTGCCCGGTCGCGACCGCGTGCCCGATGACGATGACGAAGTTCGCGAAGATGAACGCCGCGCTCACCGAGCAGAAGTTCGGAAGACTGCTCGCGGTCACGGTGGACCCGAAGAACGACACCGTCGCCGTGCTGCGCGACTTCGCGACGCGCATCGGCGCGGACCCGAAGCGCTGGAAGTTTCTGACCGGCGAGCCGAAGGCGGTCGCCCGCGTCGCCGAGGAGTTCGGCGTCCTGTACTACCCGGACAAGGGGCAGATCGTGCACTCGCAGGCCGTCGCGGTCGTGGATCCGCACGGCCGACTCGCCAACATCTACTACGGAGAGCAGTGGACACCGGAGAGCGTCATCGACGATCTCCAGAAAGCGAGGAAGGGATGAGGAAGGCTCGGATTCTCGGCGCCGCCGTCTTCGCGGCGATCGGTGCGTACGGCGCGGCCGTCTACGGTGCGGACAAGCATCCGTCGGACGAGTTCCTGCAGTACTGCGCCAAGTGCCACGGTGAGGACGGCAAGGCCCAGACCGCGCGCGGAAAGCAGTTGAAGGCGCGCGACTTCAACGACGCGGAGTGGCAGAACGGGGAATCCGACGCGGACCTGATCGATTCCGTCACGAAGGGCAAGGACGACATGCCGCCGTTCGGCAAGAAGCTCTCGAAGGAACAGATCGAGAGTCTCGTGAAGAACGACGTTCGCGGGTTCGCGAAGAAGAGCTGACGCGAGGCGGAAAGTCGGCCTCGGTTCGTAGGGGCGGCCCTTGCGGCCGCCCGTTTCGTCTTGAGCCGTCCTGGTCAGGCCCGGTGCAACGCAGATCCCGTCGAGATTCCGACTGTCGTAGTGGCGCCCTTCCGCTTCAAGCCGTCATCCTGAGGCGCTCCAGCGCCGAAGGATGCCCGGATCGACCAGCCGAGGATGCCGGCGCTTCGAGTCGGGGATCCTTCGCTCCGCTCAGGATGACGACATCCCCATATATTTCCTAGCGTCCCAGCCTCCGCCTCACCGCGGCCCAGTCGTTTGCGATGACCGGCAGCTCCGGATTCCCTCCCGCGTCGCTCCATTCTCGCTCGCGCCACGCGGCAGCGATCTCCGCCGCGCGCTCGTCGAGCACGCGCGAGCTCGCGTCGAGCCTCGTGACGACCGCCAGCCCCGTCGGGTACGCCGGGATCACGAACACGTCGAGGTCGGGCCGGTGCTCCGCGAGGGCCGGCAGGATCTTCCACACGTCGCCGCTCCAGAAGCCCGTACGGCGGGCGCGGCTCGACGTCGCCGCGTCGAGCGGCAGGCAGTCGTGGAGCAGCACGACGGAGTCCGGCCGCGCGCGCCGCTCGACGTGCGCGAGATCGCGCAGCGCCTGCTCGAAGTGGTGGAGGCCGTCGACGAATGCGAGGTCGATCGTCTGGCCGCCGAGCTCGGCGTCCGCGCGCCCGGAGTCGAAGAAGACGTCGCTCTCGAGCGCGACGAGCCGCGTCGGAGTCGCGAACGCGCCGTCCCGGGGCGCCGCGGGATCCACGCCGATCGCGAGCGTCGGCGGGCGCGCGAGGCAGAGCGTGCGTCCCGCGTCGACGCCGATCTCGAGGTATACGGCGGGCCGGAGCAGCTCGTGGAACCGCGAGAGGTGCGCGAGGAAGTCGTCGCCCGGGAGCGTCGCCCGCGCCATGCAGACGTGCGCGGCGAGAAAGTCGGGCTCCACCGAAAGGGCGTCCCGGCACAGTGCCGCGGCGCCGTCGCGGTCTCCCTCTTTCAGAAGGCGCTCGGCCCGATCGACGAGGTCAGCCGCGGACACGCTGATCGTTAATGGCCTTGCGGCCTCAGTAGACCGCGTCCTCGAGCGACACGCCGAAGATCCCCGAGTACATCTTCGGGAAGAAGTGCGTCGACTTCTGCGGCAGCTTGTCGCCGGCGCCGACCACGGCCTCGACGTCCGACACGGTCGTCGGCCGCAGCAGGATGGCCGCGTCGACCTCCTTGCGCTCGACGGCGGCGATCGCCGCGTCGGCGTCGGAGATGAAGGAGACGTTCTCGCCGCGCGCGATCGCGTCCGTGTCGATGCCGAGCAGCTTGTGGAAGAACGCCACCTCGAGCGCCGCGACCTCCAGACCGCGCCACGCCTTCGACCGCCCCTCGGGCCAGGGCAGCGGCGCCGGCGCGTCGAGGAGGGTGAGCAGCGAGGGCTTCGCGGGCGGCGCGACGAGCACGAACGCCGGCTGGCTGCGCGCGCGCTCGCGGAGGTCGTCGTACGCCTGCGGCGCCGACTCGAACTCCTGGATCGAGAAGTAGTCGCGCGCGGCGTGCAGAGTGCGCACGGGACGCCAGTCGGGGACGTCCTTCAGCAGCCGGTGGATCGGCCGCACGAGGATCCCGGGCGACGCCGAGTCCACGATCGCGCAGAGCTTGTAGCGCGCGCCGGGGAGCCTCTCGTTGGCGGGGTCCTTCGAGAACTCGAGCGCGGTCTCGTAGCGGTGGTGGCCGTCCGCGATGATCGCCTCCGCGTTCTTGACGAGGCCCTGCAGCTCGACGTGCGCGGCGTAGTCGGCGATGCGGAAGGCGTCGTGGCGCACGCCGTGCTCGTCGGTCGCGGTCAGCGACGGCGGCCGGCGCGTGTCGAGCGCGGATGAGAGCGGCGCGCGGGTGAGCAGGAAGATCAGCTCGAAGTCCGCCTTCATGGCGCCGAGCAGCGCGAGGCGGTCCGCCTTCGGCTTCGCGAGCGTGCGCTCGTGCGGGAGGATCACGCCGTCCGCGTACTCGCGGAGCCGCACGAGGCCGACGAGCGCGTCGCGCACGTAGGTCCGCCCCGCGTCGGTGAAGGTCTGCCGGTAGACCCAGAGCGCGGGCCTCTTCTCCTTCTCGAGGATGCCGCCCGCGAGCCACTCCTTGAGCGTCCCCGCGGCGCCGGCATACACGTCGCCGCCGTCGTCCTTGCGCGACGTGATCCGGACGATGTTCTCGGGCGCCTTCGCGTAGAGTTTCTCGCGGAGCGCGGGCGAGATCTGGTCGTACGGCGGGGCGAACACGTCGGAGAGGCCGCGCTCGCGCAGCACGAGCGGCGCGAATCGAATGGACCGAAACGGGCGCAGCTCCATGGCGGCGCATTGTATTTCCGCTGATCCACTCCGAGGAATGCACCCTTTCCCGAGGACGCAGCGGGAATGGGCTCCCTTTCGCTCCGTCATCCCGAGGTGCGCAGCGGTAAGGGCTCCCTTTTGCTCTGTCATCCCGAGGAGCGCAGCGACGAGGGATCCCTTTCGGGCCGCCTCGGAGAACAGACGGGTCACTCGCTGCGCTCGGGACGACCGGTGCGGGCGCATCGTCGTGACCGCTGCTCGATCAGGCGTCGCGCCGAGGGCTCCCGTTGTCTTTGTCATCCCGAGGAGCGCGGCGACGAGGGATCCCTTTCCCGGGCCCTTTCACAGAAAGCCGAAAGGGACCCTCGCTGCGCTCGGGATGACAGGTGCGGCGGCCCTCGCCGCGCTCGGATGAGAGGCAGAGGGGCGCTACACTGATCGCAGTGATCTCGCTCTCCCGCGCGATCGACGACTTCGAGACGTACGTCCGGGACGAGCGCCGCTTCTCCCCGCGGACCGTGCTCGCCTACCGGACCGACCTCGACCGCTTCGCCGGCTTCTGGGAGCGCGAGTTCGCCAACACGGCCGCCGGCAAGACGCCGCTCGCGAAGATCGACACGCTCGCCGTGCGCTCCTACCTCGCCTCGCTGCATCGCGCGAAGCTCGCGCACCGATCGCTCGCCCGGCACCTCTCGACGCTGCGCTCCTTCTTCCGCTGGGCGTGCCGGGAGGGTTACCTCGACAAGAGCCCGGCGAAGGGGCTCGCGACGCCGAAGCTGCCGAAGCCGCTCCCGCGCGCGATGACCCTGCCCGACACGGAGCGTCTCCTGTCGACGGAGGACGAGGGCAGCATCCCCGAGCGCGAGCGCGCGCTCTTCGAGCTGCTCTACGCTTCGGGCCTGCGCGTCTCGGAGGCGGCGGGCCTCGACGTGGAGGACGTCGACTTCTCCGCGCGCCTCGTGCGCGTCACCGGCAAGGGCAGCCGCGAGCGGATCGTCCCGTTCGGCGAGGCGGCCGGTGGCGCGCTGCGCGAGTACCTGCCGACGCGGGCCGCACTCCGACACCGCGCGGACGTCTCGGGCATCGAGGACGGCGAGCCACTCTTCGTGAACGCGCGCGGCGGGCGGCTGACGACGCGCTCGATGGCGCGGCTGTTGAAGCGCCGGCTCCGCGCCGCCGGCCTGCCGGCGGAGATCTCTCCGCACGCGCTTCGCCACACGTTCGCGACCCACCTCCTCCAGGCCGGCGCGGACCTGCGCGCGATCCAGGAGTTGCTGGGACACGCCTCGCTCTCGACGACGCAGAAGTACACGCACCTCGACGCGGCGCGGCTGCGCGAGGTCTACCGGAATGCGCATCCGAAGGCCTGACGCGATGGTTTCTGGTTTCTGGTTGCTGGTTTCTGGTTGGGTGATCGCGTCGTCCGCGGCGACCCATGCCGCGTCGCCGGAGACCAAGCCCCTGCCCGCCGTGCTCGCCGACATCGATCGGACGATCCGATCCCGCTTCTTCGACCCGAAGCTGAAGGGCGTCGACTGGACCGGCGCGGTCGCCTCCGCGGCGGACGCGCTCGCGGCGACTCCGGCTCCGTCGCCCGGAGAGCGCGACGCGATCTACGACCGCCTCCTCGCGACGCTCGGGGACTCGCACACGTTTCGCGTCTCTCCGGGCCGCTTCGCCGAAGGCTCGTGGGGCTCGGCCGGCCTGCGGATCGGGCGCGACGGCGACGGCTACGCGGTCAAGGGCGTCGTCCCGGGAGGCGCCGCGTTCGACGCCGGACTCCGCGTCGGCGATCGCATCCTCGCCGTCGACGGCCGTCCCTACGGCGCGGAGCCGGTCTCGTTCCGCGACCTCTTCTTCGTCCTCGAGGGGCCGCCCGCCTCGACGGTGCAGGTGACGACGTCGCGGGGCGGCGCGGCGCCGCGGACGATCGTCCTCGCGCGCCGGCCCGAGCCCGCGGGCGACGCGCTCGTCTGGAAGAGCGCCCGGGTGATCCGCCGCGACGGGAAGAGGTACGGCTACGCGCACCTCTGGGGAATGAGCGCGGAGACGGCGCTCGCGATCGTCGACATGCTCTCCGACCGGACTCAGGCCGCGCAGGGCCGTCCCGGGCTCGAGGAGTGGCCGGAGATCGACGGGTTCCTGCTCGACGCGCGCGGCAACACCGGCGGCTACGACCCCAACATCCTCCCGACGTTTCTGCGCGGCCGCTGGAACGAGGCGGACTACTACGTCCTGTCGCGCGACGGAAAGCGCCTCACGCCGCCGGAGTACAAGCCACTGCCCGTCGCGCTGCTCGTCAACTCGGGGACGGCGTCGAACGGCGAGGCGCTCGCGCTGAAGTTTCGCGCACACACGATCGGTCCGATCGTCGGCGAGACGACGGCCGGCATGGCGAGCGGCGGCGCGTCCGCGGAGAGGCTCTCGGACGGCTCGATGCTCTGGTTCTCCGAGCGCGCGATCGAGAGCCTCGACGGCAAGACGCACGAGGGGACGGGCGTCGCGCCGGACGTCGCCGTCGCCGACCGGCCGCCCGTGAGCGACGGCGAGGAGGACGCGGTCGTCGAGGCCGCGATCAAGACGCTGCAGTCCGGCGCGAGGCCTCCGGCACGCTGAGCGCGCGGCGAACGACGTATTAGCGATCGCTAATATGTCACGCGTTCCGGTATCCTGATCGCATGGAAAAGTGGCACGCGACGACCGTCCTCTGTGTGCGCCATCAGGGCAAGGTCGCCATGGCCTCCGACGGTCAGGTCACCGTCGGAACGACCGTCATGAAGCAGACCGCCGCGAAGATCCGCCGGCTCAAGGGCGGCGAGGTTCTCGCCGGCTTCGCGGGCTCCTCCGCCGACGCGTTCGCGCTCTTCTCGCGCTTCGAGGCGAAGCTGGAGGAGCACCGCGGGAACCTCGAGCGCTCCGCGATCGAGCTCGCCAAGGACTGGCGGACCGACAAGATGCTGCGCCAGCTCGAGGCGCTGCTCGTCGTCGCCGACAAGACGACGTCGCTGCTCATCTCGGGCACGGGCGATCTGATCTCGCCGGACGAGGGAGTGATCGCGATCGGCTCCGGCGGTGGGTTCGCGCTCGCGGCGGCGCGAGTGCTGCTCCAGCACCGGCCGGACATGACCGCGAAGGACATCGCGAAGGAGAGCCTGCAGATCGCCGGTCAGATCGACATCTACACGAACGACCGGATCACGGTCGAGGAGCTGTAGGGATCTCGGTTCGGCGGGCGCTGAATCCGTCCGTCATCCTGAGGAGCGCAGCGACGAAGGATCCTCGCACTGACCGCCGCCTCCGCTTCGAGTCGGGGATCCTTCGCTTCGCTCAGGATGACGTGCTTGTCCCGCTCCGGTAAGGAATCGTCCGCTTCGCTCGGGATGGCCGTTTTATCGTCGTCCCGGCGGCGTTCCCGAGAGCGGCCTCAACCCCTCTCTGGTATTTTGTCCCCATGGTGTTCTTCATGCCCGGCGAGGCCGAGACCGAGGCTCCGCCTGCCGCCGCTCGCACGCCCCGCGAGATCGTCGTGGAGCTCGACAAGTACGTCATCGGGCAGAAGCGCGCCAAAAAGGCGGTCGCGATCGCGCTGCGCAACCGCTGGCGCCGGCAGCGCCTCTCGGCCGAGATGGCGCGCGAGATCCTGCCGAAGAACATCCTGATGATCGGGCCGACCGGCGTCGGCAAGACCGAGATCGCGCGGCGTCTCGCCCGGCTCGCCGACGCGCCGTTTCTGAAGGTCGAGGCCTCGAAGTTCACCGAGGTCGGCTACGTCGGCCGCGACGTCGAGTCCATCGTGCGCGATTTGACCGAGGTCGCGGTGCAGATGGTCCGCGACGAGAAGACCCTCGAGATCCGCGAGCGCGCCGAGGGGCGCACCGAGCAGCGGCTGCTCGATCTCCTGCTGCCGGCGCTGACCGACGTCGAGGGGGAGGAGACCCGCGGCCGGCTCCGGACGCTTCTCCGCGAGGGCAAGCTCGAGGACCGCCTCGTCGAGGTCGAAGTCGCCGACAAGACGTTTCCGTCCTTCGAGATCGTCACGGACAAGGGCGTCGAGGAGATGGACATCAACGTCAAGGAGATGCTCCCCGGCCTCTTCGGCGGCAAGAAGAAGCGGCGCAAGACGACGGTCGCCGAGGCCCGCGAGATCCTCCAGGCGGAGGAAGAGGGCCGGCTCATCGACCCGGGCCAGGTCGCGCGCGAGGCGGTCGAGCGCGCGCAGTCGTCCGGGATCGTCTTCCTCGACGAGATCGACAAGGTCGCCGGCCGCGAGGGAGGCGGCCGCGGGCCCGACGTCTCCCGCGAGGGCGTTCAGCGCGACCTGCTGCCGATCGTCGAGGGCACGTCGGTCAACACGAAGTACGGATTCGTAAAGACGGACCACGTCCTCTTCATCGCGGCGGGCGCGTTCCACGTGTCGAAACCGTCGGATCTCATCCCGGAGCTGCAGGGCCGCTTCCCGATCCGCGTCGAGCTCGAATCGCTCACTGAAGGGGACTTCGTCCGCATCCTGACGGAGCCCGAGAATGCGCTGCTGAAGCAGTACCACGCGCTGCTCGAGGCCGAAAAAGTCGACCTCTCGTTCTCCGACGAGGCGGTCGGAGAGATCGCGCGCGACGCGGAGCGGGTCAACCGGGCGCTCGAGAACATCGGCGCGCGACGGCTGCACACGATCCTCGAGCGGCTGCTCGAGGACATCTCGTTCGCGGGGCCGGAGAACGCCGGCAAGTCGATACGCATCGAGCTCTCGGACGTCCAGTCCGCGCTCGCCGATCTCGTGAAGGACGAGGACCTGTCGCGATACGTGCTGTAGGTCTTGTGTCATCCCGAGGAGCGCAGCGACGAGGGATCCCTTTCGAGACTGGCTCCGCGAGCCGACGCGCATTGCGGCGGCGAAAGGGATCCCTCGCTGCGCTCGGGATGACAGGTCCCAGGCTCCTTCTCGCGATCGTCGTAGCAAGTGTCGCCCTGGCCTGCGGCAAGAAGGGCGATCCGCAGCCGCCGCTCCCGCACGGGCCCAACGCGGTCAAGGACCTCGCCGTCGAGCAGGAGGGGCAGGACGCCGTCCTCACGTTCTCGTTTCCAGACCGGCTCCTGACGGGCGGGCCGCTGACGGACCTGGACGCGATCGAGGTGTACCGCGTCGTCAAGCCGTCGCCGGAGCTGACCGCGCCGCGGCGCCCGGGCGGACCGCCGCCGTCGACGGCATCGTCGTCGACCGGAGGCGTCATTCACCTCCCCGGCGCGGGCGAGCGGCGCGAGGCGACGAACGTGCGGATCGCGGAGGAGGCGTTCTACGCCGCCGCCGAGCGTGTCGCGACGCTCCGCTCCCCGGACATCGCGCAGGCCACGCGGGGCGCGACGCTCGTCTATCGCGACCCGCTGGCCTCCCTGTTTCTCCAGGAGGACGGGCCGCATCCGCTCGCATACGCGGTCATCTCGGTGCGCCGTCGCGGAGAGCGCAGCCCGCTCTCCAACATCGTCGCACTGACGCCGGACATCGCGCCGCAGGCGCCGGAGCTCGAGCCGCCGCTTCTCGAGGAGGGAAAGGTCTGCCTGGATTGGACGCCGCCGACGCAGAACGTCCTCTTCCAGCCGGTCGAGATCGGCGGCTACCGGGTCTACCGCCGCCCGCTCTCCGACGAGGCCTATGACAATCCGCTGAACGCGACGCCGGTGGCCGCGACGACGTTCGTCGACACGTCGGCGCCGTACAACGTGCCCGTCGCCTACACGGTGCGCGCGGTGCTCGCGAAGAATCCGAAGATCGAGGGGCTGCCCGCCGACGAGATCTTCGTCCTGCCGCGCGACGTCTATCCGCCGAATCCGCCCGCGCGCGTGGACGTGCTCTCCGAGGGCACGCTCGTGCGCGTCCTGTGGAACCCGGTCGACGCTCCGGATCTCGCGGGCTACGTCGTATTCCGCGCGGAGGGGACGTCGCCGCCGATCCGCATGAACGACGCGCCGCTGACGGATCCGTTCTTCACGGACACGACGGTGAAGCCGGGACGGCGGTATCGGTACACGGTGCGCGCGATCGACCGCGCCGGCAACCTGAGCGCGCCGTCCGCCGAGGCGGTCGCGGAGCCGTTCTGAGAAGGACGCGGCCCGCGGTCCGGGACGCGTCATCCTGAGGAGCGAAGCGACGAAGGATCCCCGGATCGACCAGCCGGAGATGCCGTCGCTTCGAGTCGGGGATCCTTCGCGATCGCTCAGGATGACGCCCTGGGGAAGTCCGGGATGACGTCCCTGGGGTCCGTTTCTCCCGTGTAAACTCCGCCTCCTCATGTCCCTTCCCTCGCGCTTCGTCAAGATGGCCGGAGGCGGCAACGACTTCCTCGTCTTCGAGTCGGATGGCCGGCTCCTGACCGACGAGGACCGCTCGCGCCTGGCCCTCGTCTGCCGCCGCGGGCTCTCGGTCGGCGCCGACGGCGCGCTCTTTCTGTCGCGCTCCGAGGGCGGGCGGATCCGCGTCGACTACTTCAACGCGGACGGCGGTCCGGCGACGTTCTGCGCCAACGGCACGCGCTGCGCGGCCCGGTACGCCGTCCGGCACGGCCTGTCCGGCGGCGACGAGCCCGAGCTCGAGACGGGCTGGGGCATCGTGGCCGCGAAGGTGGAGGGCGAGAGCGTCACCCTGAGCCTGCCGGCCGTCGCGGCGCCCCAGGATCCCGTTCCCATCTCGGTCCGCGGCCTGCCGCCGACCGCGATCCCGGTCCGCGTCGGCGTGCCGCACCTCGTCGTCTTCGTGCGCGGCGACCTGGGCAACTTCGCGATCGACCGCTACGGTCCGCCGCTGCGCCACCACCCGGCCCTCACCGACGGCGCGAACGTCAACTTCGTCCGCGCGGCGGGCGCGAACCGGATCCTCGTCCGCTCCTACGAGCGCGGCGTCGAGGGGGAGACGCTCTCCTGCGGGTCGGGCGTCGTCGCGTCCGCGATCGCCGCGTCGCGGCAGGGCATGGCGGCCTCGCCGGTCACGTGCGGCACGAAGAGCGGCGTGGACCTGATCGTCGAGTTCAAGGACGAGGGCGAGACGATCACCGGCGTGCGCCTGACCGGCGACGGCCGCGAAATCTTCGGCGGCGACCTCCTCCCGGAGTCGTGGTCCGCCTGAGGCGGCCGGCGTGAGCGAGAGCGCGTGAGACGCGAGATCGCGTTCGGTTCCGCGGAGGCGCCTCCGGCGCCGTCGAAGATCGTCGCGGTCGGCCGCAACTACAGAGAGCACGCGGCCGAGTTCGGCAGCGTCGCGCCGGAGGACGAGCCGCAGCTCTTCCTCAAGGCGCCGTCCGCGCTCATCCGCCACGGGGAGGCGATCGTGCTGCCGCCGGAGTCGCAGCGCGTGGACTACGAGGGCGAGCTCGCGCTCGTCGTCGGCCGCCGCATCAAGTCGTGGCCGCAGGAGCGCTGGCTCGAGGCGCTCGCCGGAGTCTGCTGCGCGAACGACGTCACCGCACGCGACCTCCAGAAGAAGGACAAGCAGTACGCCCGCTCGAAGTCGTTCGACACGTTCTGTCCCCTCGGCCCCGCGATCGTGTCCGGCTTCGATCCCTCGGACGTCCGGATCGAGACGCGCGTCAACGGCGCCGTGCGCCAGTCGTCGCGCACGTCCGCGATGGTGTTCTCGCCCGCGTTCGTCCTCGCGTTCGTGTCGCGGATGATGACGCTGATGCCGGGAGACGTCATCCTGACCGGCACGCCCGCCGGCGTCGGGCCGCTCTCGCCGGGCGACGTCGTCGAGGTCGAGATCGAGGGCGTCGGTATCCTGAAGAACCCAGTCTCCGCTCCGTGACCCGCCTCTCGCTCCGCGGCCTCCTCGTCCTCGTCGCCCTCGCCGCCGCCGCGGTCTATCTCGCGAAGGACTTCGCGCCGGACAGGATCCGCGCGCGCTGGAGCCCGACCAACGCGTCCGCCTCGGGGATCGACCTCGAGTACGCGCGATTCCTCGACGCGGTCGCCGCCGCGACGCCGCGCGACGCGACCGTCTGCGTGCTGTCGGGCTCGGGAGGGGAGACCGTCGGCCTCGCGGCATACCGGCTCGCGCCGCGGCGCGTCGTCGGCCCCGAGCTCTATGCGTCCGCGCCGTGGGTCGCCGTGTACCGACGCAAGAACGCGCCCGCGCCGCCCGGAGCGGCGGCGATGCCCGGCGGGTTCCTCCAGAAGAAGTGATCGGTCTGCTGCCGGCCGCGGCGGTCCTCGCGGCCCTCCTCGTTGCGATCGCCTGCGGCTGGGTCCTCGCCCGCGCGGTGGCCGCGCATCTCTCGCGCGGCGAGCGGGCGGCGTGGGCCGCCGCGCTCGGGCTCCTGCTGCTCGCGGGAGCGTCGGGCGCGCTCGTCGCGTTCGGGCTCGTGCCCGGGCCGAAGAAGCTCGGCGCGATCGCGCTCGCCGTCCTGGGCGCCGCGGCCCTCGCGCGCCGCCGCGACCGCCTCGCGCCGCTTCCCCTGCGCCCGCGCGCGACTCCGGCCGCGATCCTTCTGGGGGTCGCCGCGCTCCTCGCCGCGGCCTTCTTCGCCGTCACGGCGGTCCGCACCGGCCTCTACGGGACCGACGCGCTCGCGATCTGGATGCTCAAGGCGCGGACGATCTTCGAGACGGGGCGCATCCCCGCGCGCCTCTTCTCGGATCCGGCCCTCGCGCTCTCGCACCCCGGGTATCCGATGCTGGTCCCGCTCACCGTCGCGTCCGCCGCCATGGCGGCGCGCGCCTGGGACCCGCGCGCGCTCGCGCTCGTGTACGTCGTCTGGCAGCTCGCGACGATTGCCGCGGTCGCCGGCGTTCTCTCGCGGAGGTGCTCGCGCGCGGCCGGCGCGGCCGGGGCCCTCCTCGCCGCGCTCTGCGGCGCGCTCTGGACGGCCACGTCGGTCGGCACGGCGGAGATCCCGCTCGCGCTCGGCGTTGTGCTGGCGGGGACCGCATTCCTCGACTGGCTGGACCGGCCGTCCGCGCCGGTGCTGCTGCGGCTCTTGCTGGGAGCGGCGATGTGCGCGGGAGCGAAGCCGGAGGGCATCGTCTTCTGCGCGATCCTCGCCGCGTGTCTCGTCTTTCGCCGCGGCGCGCGTCTCCGCCTCGCGGGCGCGGCCGCGCTGCTCGTGCCCGCGGCGGCGTCCTTCTGGATCTCGCGCGCACTGGTTCGCGGCGTGCCTCACGCCGGCTTCGACGCGTCGTTGCTCGCGCCGGCGCGCTGGCCCGAGCTCCTGCCGCGGCTGCGCGAGGTCCTCGTGCACCTCGTGAGCGCCGAGGTCGCGGATGCGTGGCCGCTCGCGGCGGGTGTCGCGCTCGTGCTGCTCGTCGGCGCGGCGTCGGTGGCAGACGCGCTGATCCTGCCGCTCGTTCTCCAGGCGGGTTGGTACTCGGTCGTGTCCGCGGCGTCCGCGGATCCGATTGCCGGCATCGGGCCTCTCGCCGGCCGCGCCGCCGCGCTCTGGCCCGCCGCCGTGATCGTGCTCGTGTCCCGCGCCGCGGGAGCGCTCGAGACCCGGCGCCGGGAGCCAGGGCGGGCTCTCGGTCCCGCGCTGGCCGGAGCGGCGCTCGCGCTGGCGGTCCTCGTACCGATCGCACTGGGACGAAGCCTGCGCGCCGCCGGACCGGTCACGGTCGCGGGCCTCGCGCGCCCGACGTTCCACGCCACCGTCGAGCCGATCCTCCAGGCGCGGTGCCAGGGCTGTCACCACGCGGGCGGGATCGCGCCCATCGCGCTCGTTCGCTACGGCGAGACCTTGGAGCACGCGGCGCAGGTCGCCGCGATGGTCGAGTCGCGGCGCATGCCTCCGTGGAAGGCGTCTGCCGGTCCGCATCCGTTCGCCAACGACCCGACGCTCACGTGGGCGGAGCGCGAGGCGCTCGTGCGCTGGGCGCGCCGCGGCGCGCCGGAGGGGCGGCCGTCCGATGCGCCGCCTCCGAGGACGTTCTCCGACGGCTGGGCGCTCGGCCCGCCGGATCTCGTCCTGAAGGCGCCGCGCTTCACGCCCGACTTCTCGAAGGGCGACCTCTACCAGTGCTTCGTGCTGCCGACGAACCTCGACGCGGACGCGTGGGTGTCCGCGGTCGAGGTGCGGCCGGGCAACGCCGCGATGATGCACCACGCGCTGCTCTACGTGGAGGAGGGCGCGACCTCGCTCGAGCTCGACGAGACGGCGCCGGGCCCCGGCTATCCGTGCTTCGGCGGCCCGCGCGCGCCGGTCACGGACTCCTTCGGCGAGTGGGCGCCGGGCATGCAGCCGCGCCGCTACCCGCCGGGCGTCGCCCGCTTCCTGCCGCGCAAGTCGCGCATCGTGATGCAGGTTCACTACAGCGCGCTCTTCGGCGACGTGAAGCCGGACGAGTCAGAGGTGGGCGTGTACTTCGCGAAGGATCCGGTCACGCGGCGGCTGCTCTCCAACGACGTGCGCTCGTACGCGCCGTTCACGCTCGCCGCGGGAGACCCGGCGGCGGGACTCTGGGGAAGCTTCGGACCTCTGTCGTCGCGCGCCGAGCTCGTCGCGATCCTTCCGCACATGCACCTGCTCGGTCGCACGATGACCGTCACCGCGCGCATGCCCGACGGCTCGCGCCAGAAGCTCGTCGACGTGAACGACTGGGACCTGCGCTGGCAACGGACGTACTACTTCGAGAAACCGGTCGTCCTGCCCGCCGGCACGTTTCTCGAGCTCTCGGCGTCGTTCGACAACTCGCTCGCCAACCCGCGCAATCCGACGGACCCGCCGAAGGACGTCCACTTCGGAGAGATGACGACGGACGAGATGTGCATGGCGCTGCTCTTCTGGACGGTCGACGGGAAGAATCCGGGCGAGAAGAACGCGTTCTTCCGAGGCGAGGTGTGCTCGCCGGAGAAGGGCCCGCTGCGCAGCGGCGTCCCCAGCCGTCAGTGAGGGACAGGCGACATATTAGCCGCGGCTAATATATTTAGGCCAGCTTCGCGAGGAGGCTCTCCGGCAGGCCGCCGAAAGCGCCCGACGACATCAGGAGCAGGACGTCACCGGCCCGCGTCTCGCGGCGGAGGATCTGCGGGATCTCCTCGAGCGTCGCGGGCGCGAAGGCGGGCTTGCCCTCCGCGGCGAAGCGCGTGACGAGCGACTCGCGATCGATTGCGGCGTCGGGCGCCATCTTGCGGAAGAGCGGCGCGAGCACGAGCGCGTCGGCGGCGGAGAACGCGTCCGCGTACTCGTCCTCGAACATCTTGCGGCCGGCCGTGGTCGAGCGCGGCTCGAACAGGGCCCAGATCCGGCGGCCCGGGAAACGGGAGCGGGCGGCCTGCAGCGTTCCGCGCACCGCGGTCGGATGATGCGCGAAGTCGTCCACGACGAGGATCCCGTTCGCCTCGCCCTTGATCTCCATGCGCCGGCGAACGCCCTCGAAGCGGGGGAGCGCGCGCGCGATCTCCTCCGCCCCGACGCCTACGCCGCGAACGAGCGCGATCGCGCCGAGCGCGTTCGCGACGTTGTGCGTGCCGAGCAGCGACGATCGCAGCCGCGCCGCCTCGCGCCCGCGCTCGAGCAGCGTGAACGCCGTCCCGTCCGCGCCGAACGAGACGTCGCGCGCGGAGAAGTCGGCCGAGGGATCCTCGAGCGACACGCGCACGACGCGCGCCCGCGAGCCGCGCGTCACGTCGACCGCGCGGGCGTCGTCCGCGTTGACGATCACCGTGCCGTCCTCCGGCACGATGCGCACGACCGCGCGGAACGCCTCCATGACGGCGTCCACGTCGGCGTAGAGGTCCGCGTGATCGAACTCGATGTTGCCGATCCACAGGTGCCGGGGCTCGTAGTGCAAAAACTTCGGCCCGCGGTCGAAGAAGGCGGCGTTGTACTCGTCGCCCTCGAGCACGAAGTGCGGTCCGCCCCCGAGGCGATAGCCGTGGCCGAGGTTGCGCATCTCGCCGCCGACGAGGAACCCGGGGTCACGGCCCGAGTCGAGGAGCAGCCAGGAGGTCAGTGCGGACGTCGTCGTCTTGCCGTGCGTGCCGGTGACGACGAGCGAGACCTTGCCCGGAAGCAGAAAGCGCCGCACCGCCTGTGGCAGGGAGAGGACATCCAGGCCCCGCCGGGCCGCCTCGGCGGACTCGACGTTGTCGCGGAGGGCCGCGTTGCCCACCACGACCGTGTCGGAGTCGGCCGGCACGTGCTCCGGGGCGAACCCCGTCGCGACGGGAATCCCCAGCCTCTCGAGGAGGGTCGACATCGGGGGGTAGAGCGGGCCGTCGCTGCCGGTGACCCGGTGGCCCTTCTCGAGGAGCAGCGCGGCGAGCGGCACCATGGCCGTCCCGCCGATCGGAACGAGGTGGAAGCGTCGGATTTCCATCGGCGCCCCGGAGTTTGGTCTAATGGAGGCAATTTCGGAAATATCCCCGCTTTTCGGCGGGTTTGGCGGCTGTGGCAACCCCTACGAGCAGGAGGAAATGGAAGATGCGTGACGTGATGAAGATCGGCCGGCTGTTCGGAGCCGCGCTCCTGGTATCAGGGGTGTCCCTGGCGCAGAAGCCGGCCGAGTCGAAGCCGGCGGCCTCGGCCTCGCCGGCCCCCCAGGCCCAGGCCGCGAAGCCCGGCGCTCCCGCGGCGGCGAAGGGAGCCGTCTCGGCTCCGAAGATCGAGATCTCCCAGGAGACTCGCGACATGGGGACGGTCCCCAAGGGTCAGGTCGTCGAGGCCGACTTCACGGTGCACAACGCCGGCGGCTCGGACCTGATCATCACCGACGCGCGGCCGTCGTGCGGCTGCACGGTGTCGTCGTTCGACAAGCTCATCAAGCCCGGCGCCGACGGCAAGGTCAAGGCGAGCGTCGACACGAAGAGCTTCTCGGGCCCGATCTCGAAGTCGGTGCTGGTCGTCTCGAACGACCCCGAGCGGCCGCAGATGAACCTGTTCGTCAAGGCGGTCGTGAAGCCGTTCGTCGACGTGGCGCCGCAGCAGTACGTGCGCTTCTCCGTCGTGAAGGGCGACCCGGCGACGCAGGACGTGGTGCTGATCTCCGAGGAGAAGGGCTTCAAGCCGACGATCACCGAGACCGCGCAGTCCTACGTCAAGGCGGAGATCTCTCCCGCCGGCGACAAGGACAAGATCGCGGGACGTCCGGGCGATCAGTACAAGCTCTCGATCTCGGTCACGCCGGACGCGCCCGAGGGACTGCTCAACGCGCCCGTGCGGATCACGACCGGCGTCTCGCAGCAGCCGACCCTCGAGGTTCCCGTCTCCGGCATCGTCCGGCCGCGCGTCTCCGTCACGCCGATCACGGTCAACTTCGGCAACTTCACCGCCGGCAAGGACCCGATCACGCGCAACATCGTCATCACGAACAACAAGCCGGCGACGCCGCTCAAGGTCACCAAGGCCGAGGTCAGCGTGCCGGGCTTCATGACGGATGTCGTGCCGACCCAGGAGGGCGTCTCCTACACGGTCGTCGTCAAGGCGAGCGACAAGGTCAAGAAGGGCGCGGTCGACGGCAAGGTCACGCTCCACACCACGGACAAGGACAAGGGCGTCATCGAGATCCCGCTGAAGGGCGAGGCGCTGTAGTCCGGCGCACACCGATCGAAATCCCAAACGCCCCGGCCCAGCCGGGGCGTTTTTGTTTTGCTACGAAGAAGAGGACGGGATCCCTCGGCGCTGCGCGCTTCGGGATGACGCGCGATTCGAGTGATGACGGGATCCCTCGGCGCTGTTGCGCCTCGGGATGACGCGCGAAGGCTACGCTTCGCGCGTCACTTCGGGTTCGGCTGGGCTGGCGCCGAGACGACGCCGACGCCGTCGGGCATGTTGACCACCGACGGTCCCTGATTCGCCGCCGCCGGGTTCGTCGAGATCGCGAGCCCGTCGCGCGTCGGGATCAGCGCCGCGCCCTGCGGGCCGTGCATCGCCGATCCCGGAGCGCCCGTCGCCGGGCGCGCTCCGCCGCCCGAGGCCGGCGCGCTGCCACCCTGCATCGCGAGGTTGCCGATCGAGACGAGGTCCTTGTTGGCCGGTCCCGCCGCCTCCTTCGCGGTGATCGCCGAGATCTTGCGAACGTCCGACTTGCGCAGGCTCATCAGCTTCGAGTCGGGGTATGCCTTGAAGACCATGGCGCCGTTCTTGACCGCGGGCGCGCCGATCGACACATAGCTGCCCGACGGCGCGAGCTCGATCCGGAAGTACGCTGGCTCGGTCGCGGGCGCCGCCGCTGAGGCGGGAGAGGCCGATTGTGACGGTGCGGCCGCGGGCACGGCCGCCTTTTCGGGCGACGCGGAAGCGGCGGCGGCGATCCACAGACCGAGGACGACCGTCGAAGAAGTGCGCACGTTCTGATCCTCCGATTCTTGCGTCGATGGTAACGCTGTTTGGCGCGGGCGGCACGTGATGGGGCGTGAGTCCATTGGCTGGAACAGATGCGTCCCGTGATCTCCATCACCCGGACGGAGAAGGTCGCGGAGGTCGCGGGCGAGCGCCTGCCGTTATCCTGAGCGCCGCGAAGGATCCCCGACTCGATTGCCAGCGTGGCGGTTACGCCGGGGATCCTTCGTCGCTTCGCTGCTCGGAATGACGGCTCGGAGCGGCGGCTGTCGCGCCACGCCAGCCAAAACGGGCCGTGACGTCGTTACGGCGTCGGGACGGGCGTCGCGCTTCCGCGCGACACGCCTTCCACCTCCGCCGTCCATCCGAACGCCTCCGCGGCGCCCGCCAGCAGCTCCCGCGCGTGCGCGACGGCGCGCTCCTCGATGCCCGAGTTCTTTGCCGCGCGCGCGAGCTGGCCCCGCGCCCACAACATCCAGCGGGTGCGGTCCTGCGGCGTGATCGGATTGAGGATCCCGCTGTCCTCGTCGAACCACTCGAGGCGCGGGTCGAGCGCCAGGATGCGCGGCGGCGGCAGCGAGACGGCGAGCCGGCGCTTCTCCGGCTGCGCCGCGACGTGGAACTGCGGCGCCGTCAGGTCGAAGCCCGCGACGACCTTGCCGCGCATGCGGATCGTCGCCGACTTCGGAAAGTCGAAGACGAGGAACGACTTCAGCTCCTCGAAGCGCATCACGTCGGAGATCTCCGCCTCGACCGTCGCGAGCTGGGCGATCTTGCGCATCGCCTGGACGACCGGCGCCGCGTCCGCGTGTCGCGTCTCGCGCACGGTGGCCGCGAAGCGCAGCGCGAAGAACGCCGCCGCCGCCGCGAAGAACACGGCGAGCAGCCAGGGGAAGACCCGCGAGCCCTCGCGCAGCGCCGGCACCTCAGTCCAGTACGATCAGGCGGTCGCCTGGGGACAGCGTCGATTCGCGCCGCGGCGTGAAGCAGTAGCCGCGCGTGCCCTCGCCGAGAAACTGCAGCACCGGTTTGACCTCGGGCGGAGGCGCCTGCGGATTGCCGAGCGAGAATCGCGAGAACTCGACGCACGGCTCCGCGACGATGACGGCGTCGAGCGGCGCGAGATCACCGTCCGCGCCCTGGAAGGCGAGGCCGCGCGCGAAGTCCTCGAGGCGCCAGATACGGTCCGTCTCGACGAGCACGTTCTCGCCGGCGCAGCCGGTCGCGATGCGGTCACCGTACTCGCCGCGCATCTTGGCGTAGTGGCTGCTGAAGCCGAACGACGCCTCGCGCCCGGACTCGGCCTTGGTCGTCGCGTGCTTCCAGTGGTGCACGTCGACGTGCTCGGTGCCGTCCTCGGCGATGCCTACGGCACCCTCGGGCGTCAGGCGCAGGCGCGCCATCGTCCGCAGCGGCGACGGATCGTAGACGCGCCACGGCCTCTCGCCCTTCTTGAGCGAGGCGGTCTGGACCTGGAGACGAATCACGGTGCCGACGGAACGCATCGGCTCAGACCCGCGTGACCTTCTTGAGCATGTCGCCGTCCCAGTCGTACTTCAGCCGCGTCCGGCCCTCGGCCGCACCCTTCTGCAGCGCGTAGCCGTAGAGCATCGGCAGCGCGACGGAGGTCTCGATGAACGCCATCTCGTGCGTCGCCTTCTTCGAGACCTTGCCCCACGACGTCGCCTCGGACAGCGTCGAGCCGCCGAGGCCGCCCCAGTGCGGCGCGTCGGTCGTGACCTGCAGCGCGTACTTGTGGCCGCCCGTGTCGATGCCGAAGATGTACGACATCACGATCGAGTCGTTGATGTAGTTCTTCGGCACGCCGCCGGAGACGTAGATTGCGGCCGTCGCCGGGCTCTTCACGACGATCTGCGTGAGCTCGTAGTTGTCCGCGATCGAGGAGATCTGGAAGGGCGTCTTCCCCTCCTTGCGCGCGCGGTGGTAGTGCTCCGTCAGTCCGATGCCGATCGAGGAGTCGTTCAGGGCCGGCACGAACAGCGGAACGCCGTTGCGCGTGCACGCGCCGAGGATCGAGCCCGCGTCGTCCTTCGCCTTCTGGCCGAGCATCGACAGGAACTGGCGCGAGGACATCGTCTTCCCAACGAGCCCGTCCGCGAACCGCGACACGGCGAGGTCGGTGTCCCAGTACTTCTCCTCGTCGATGTAGGTGTCGTACAGGCGGTCGATGTAGAGGTCCCGCAGCTCCTTGTCGTCGGCGTCCGGAGTGCCGTGGTAGTGGCGGCCGCCGCGCACCTGGTAGAAGTCCTGCGAGATGATCGCGCCGGTCGAGACGACGACGTCGACCATGTTCTTCTCGATCAGGTCCACGATGACCTGGCGCATCCCGGCCGCGATGAGCGATCCGGCCATGCCGAGGAACACGGTGGGACGCTGCTTATCCCGCAGCATGGCGTCGAAAACGGCGGCCGCCTTGCCGAGCGCGCGCGCCTGGAAGGACGCTTCGCGGTAGGCGTCGAGCAGCTCTGAGACGGTGGTCTTCGGTCCGACCTTTACCGGCGTCGTCGGCCGGCCGAGGAGCGCTTTCTTCCTCTTGCGGTCGACGCCCACGCCGGCGGCGTGGACGTATTCCCTGGCGCTTTCGGGGCGTTTTGTTCCCTTCGATCCCATCGTCGCGGTCCTCCGGAAAGGATTCGGTACGCCGCCATCGCGGCCGCGTAGCCGGAGTCGATGTTGACCGCCGTCACGCCGTTGGCGCACGAGTTGACGGCGGAGAGGAGCGAGGCGAGGCCGCCGAAGGCGGCGCCGTAGCCGCGCGAGGTCGGCACGGCGATGATGGGCCGGCCGGCGAGGCCGGCGAGCACGGAGAAGAGCGAGGCCTCCATCCCGGCGAAGGCGATGATCACGTCGCAGCGCTCGATCTCCTCGAGGCGCGAGAGAAGCCGGAGCACGCCGGCGACACCGACATCGGGGACGAGCGTCGACGAGACGCCGAGGTACTCCAGGGCGCGGCGCGTCTCGTCGGCGACCGGCATGTCCGACGTGCCGGCCGTGACGAGCGCGACGGTACCCTCGACGTGGGGCATCGACTTGCCGACCGAGAGGTGCAGCGTCGCCGAGCGCGGGTCGTACTCGGCGCGGCCGGGCAGCGGCGAGCTCGAGAGCTCCTCCCACGCCTCTGGCGTCAGACGCGTGACGAGAACGTCGTGCGCCTTCGCGAGCTGGCGGCAGATCTCCGCGATCTGCTCCGTGCTCTTGCCCTGCGCGAGCACGACCTCCGGGAATCCGACCCGGCGCATGCGGTCGAGGTCGAGCGTGTAATCCGCGCCGCGCATGGCGGGGATCATAGCCGTTGCAAGTCGTGCGGCGCGGCGGTATCGTCCGTGCTCTTCGGTTCACATCGGCTCTTTGATTCGTTCGGCTAAGGGAAGCGGGTGAAAATCCCGCGCGGCCCCCGCCACTGTCACCGGGGACGCCTCGGGCAGCAATCCACTGGGCGCGAGAGATCGAATCGGTCGCGCGCCCGGGAAGGAGCCCGACGGCGAAGGATCCGGAAGCCAGGAGACCTGCCGGACGACACGCTCTCGCACGGGGACCCACGAGAGACGGCGCGCCTTCGAATTCCCGGGGCGTGAGACGTCGTTCGCACCCGTCGAGAGGATTTCGTCCCCTCGAACGGGAGGTTCGAATGACGACCGCGGTCCTGCTGGTTCTGCTCGGTGCACTCACACGTCTCGTTCCACATCCGCCCAACTTCGTTCCGCTCGGCGCGATCGCGCTCTACGCCGGCGCGCGCCTGCCGCGCGGGCTCGCGTGGGCCGTTCCGCTCGGCGCGATGGCGCTGTCGGACTTCTTCGTCGACTTCGGCTCCGGCCGCGCGGCGATCGGGCCCGTGCGCGTCGCGGTCTACGCGTCGTTCATCGCGATCGTGCTTCTCGGCCGTTTCGCGCGAGGCCCGATCCGCGCCGGTCGCCTCGCCGCGCTCTCGGTCGCCGCGTCGTCGCTCTTCTTCGTGGCGTCGAACTTTGGCGAGTGGATCCGCGACCCGCTCTACCAGAGGACCGCCGCGGGACTCCTTCTCTGCTATGCCGCGGCGATCCCGTTCTTCTGGGCGACGCTCGCCGCGGACCTGCTGGGCACCGCCGCGCTCTTCTCGCTCGACGCGCTCTCGCGCCGCCAGCTTCTCCGAGGCGGGCTTCCCGTGGGATTGGCCGTCGCGCTCGTCCTTCTCCCGGGCGCTCTGGCCGCGCAGCAGGTCCCGCCCGCGGAGGAATCGGTCGTTGTCACGGCGACCTCCGTACCCGAGCAGGAGAAGGAGGTCGGCTCCGCCGTCACGGTCATCACGAGGGAGCAGATCGAGAAGAGCGAGACGCCGGTCGTCGCTGACCTCCTGCGGCAGGTACCGGGCCTCGACGTCGTTACGCTCGGCTCGCCCGGGTCGCAGACGTCGCTCTTCACGCGCGGCACGAACTCCACGCAGACGCTCGTGCTCGTGGACGGCGCGCGGATGAACTCGCCCTTCTTCGCGGGGTACGACTGGTCGGCGGTGACGACGGAGAACGTCGATCGCATCGAGGTCGTGCGCGGCCCGTTCTCCGCGCTCTACGGGTCCGATGCGATCGGCGGCGTCGTGCAGATCTTCACGCACTCGCCGGACAACGGATTCTCCGGCCGGGCGACGGGCGAGGCGGGCAATCAGGGTCAGGGCCGCGGCTCGGCGTCCTTCTCACTCGGCGAGGGCATGCTCGGCGCGACGGGCAGCTACAGCTACTCGGCGTTCGACGGCGACCGTCCCAACACGGACTGGCGCGAGCGCAACGGCTCGGCGCGCGTCGAGGCGCGGCTCGCGCCCGGCAGCCGCATCGCGATCGAGGGCTCGATTCTCGACGGCGAGGTCGGCAATCCGGGGGCGGTCGGCTCGCCGTTCGCGTCGCCGACGGCGCGCGGTTTCTTTCGCGAGGAGCGGGTCGGGGTGCCCGCGTCGTTCGCGCTCTCCGACACGAATCAGCTCGATGTCCTGCTGGCGAGCGTGCGGTCCAAGCCAGGGTTCGCCGACGTCGGCTTCGAGTCCCAGACGGACGCGCAGACGTATCAGACGCGCGTCGCCGACACGGCGAAGCTCGGGAATCACCAGCTCACGGGCTTCGTGTCGTGGGAGCGGTGGAAGGTCGACGACGGCTCGAACTTCGGGCCCAACATCACCGATGGACGGACGACGATCTACGGCCTCGGGGCACAGGACGCGGTGACCCTCGGCGCGTTCACCGTCACCGGGGGGCTGCGCTACGACCACCACTCGGAGTTCGGCTCCGCCTGGAGTCCTCGCGGGACGATCTCGTGGCTGTCCTCGGACGGGCTCTGGAAGCTGCGCGCCTCCGGCGGCACCGGCTTCCGCGCTCCGACCGTCGGCGAGCTCTTCTATCCCTTCAGCGGCAATCCGGACCTCCAGCCGGAGAAGTCCGTCTCGGCCGAGCTCGGCGCGGAGCGCTACATCGGGACCGGCCGCGCGGAGGTCTCGCTCTTCTGGAACGACCTGAAGGATCTGATCGTCTACGACTTCGCGACGCAGCTGAACGAGAACGTCGGGCACGCGCGGACGCGCGGCGTCGAGGTGGGCTGGCGGCAGCCGGTCGGCGCACAGGTGTTCGTGGATGCGAGCTACACATACCTGCACTCGGAGGATCTCGCGACGAGCGAGCCGCTCCTGCGCCGGCCCCGTCACCGCGCGAGCCTGGGCGTCGACTGGCGCCCGATCCCGGCGCTCGACCTCTATCCGCGGATCATGTACGTCGGCACCCGCGACGACGTCTCGGAGGTCAGCGGACCCGTGACCGATCCGGCGTACGTGCGCGTGGACCTCACGGGCCGCTGGCAGGCGTGGCGCTTCGCGGCGCCGTATGTCCGGGTGTCCAACGCGTTCAACCACCAATATGAGGAGGCGGCCGGATACCCGGCGCCCGGCATCCTCGTCGCGGGCGGCCTCGACGTGAAGTTTTGACGCGCGAAGCGAAGCCGTCGCGCGTCATCCCGAGGCGCGCCGCGCCGAGGGATCCCGTGACTCGGATCCCGTGCGACAACGCGAAGCAGTAACGTACGCACATGCCGCGCATCACGAAGGTCTACACGCGATCGGGCGACGACGGCCGCACGGGGCTCGGCGGCGGCCAGCGCGTCCCGAAGGACTCCGCGCGCATCGAGGCGTACGGGACCGTCGACGAGCTCAACAGCACGATCGGCGTGGCGCTCGCCGCGGGGCTGGTTCCGGAGATCGCCGGGACGCTCCGCACGATCCAGAACGAGCTGTTCCACCTCGGGTCCGACCTCTGCATCCTCGAGGAGGACAAGGCCCGCATGCCCGTGCCGCGCATCGAGGAGCGCCACGCGACGGCGCTCGAGAAGGCGATGGACGCGATGACCGAGCAGCTCGCGCCGCTGGAGAACTTCGTCCTGCCGGGCGGCGCGCCGGGCGCCGCGGCGCTCCACGTCGCGCGCACGGTCTGCCGCCGCGCGGAGCGGCGCGTCATCGCGCTCTCGCGGCTCGAGGCGGTCGGTCCGCAGACGATCGTCTATCTGAACCGGCTCTCCGACGCGCTCTTCGTCATGGCCCGCTACGAGAACGCGAAACGCGGCGTGCCCGACGTGCTCTGGGACAGCCGCGCCTGAGCGCGGACGCCTGATATCCGAATGAAGGCGCTGGTCGCCTGGAGCTCCGGCAAGGACAGCGCCTTCGCGCTCGCCGTGACGCGGGCCGCCGGCGAGCTCGACGTCGTCGGGCTTCTCACGACGGTCACCGAGGACTACGGCCGCGTCTCGATGCACGGCGTCCGAGAGGAGATCCTCGAACGGCAGGCGGTCGCCGCCGGCCTGCCTCTTCGCCGCGTGAGGATCCCGGCCGGATGCGTGGACGACGAGTACGAGCGGCGCATGGGCGCGGCGGTGGCCGAGGCCCGCGCCGAGGGGATCACGCGCGTCGTCTTCGGCGACATCTTCCTCGAGGACGTCCGCGCGTACCGCGAGCGAATGCTCGCGGGCACGGGCATCGCGCCGGTCTTTCCGCTGTGGAGGCGCGACACGGCAGCCCTCGCCCGCGACATGCTCGACGCGGGGCTCTCGGCGACGGTCGTCTGCGTCGACCCGCGGCGGCTGCCGGAGTCGTTCGCCGGCCGCGCCTTCGATCGCGCGTTCCTCGACGCGCTGCCCGCCGGCGTCGACCCCTGCGGCGAGAATGGCGAGTTTCACACGTGCGTCACGGCCGGGCCGATGTTCGCGTCTCCCATCGGGGTCGCGCGCGGCGAGGTCGTCCGGCGCGACGGCTTCGTCTTCGCGGACCTGCTCCCGCTCGAGGCCGCGCGTGCCGGCGCCCACTGACCCCCGGATCGTCTCGCTGCTGCCGTCGGCCACGGAGATCGTGGCGGCGCTCGGTCTCGAGGACGCGCTCGTCGGTCGATCGCACGAGTGCGATTTCCCGGCCGGGGTCGCCGCGCTCCCCGTCTGTACCGAGCCGCTGATCGATCCGGGCGCGCCGTCCGAGGAGATCCACGCCTCGGTCGAGGCACTGCTGTCGCGCGCCCTGTCGGTCTATCGCGTCGATGCGGACCGGCTCCGGCTCCTCCGGCCGACGCACGTCGTCACGCAGGTCCAGTGCGAGGTCTGCGCCGTCTCGCTCGAGCAGGTCGAGCGCGCCCTGGCGGGTTGGACCGGAGATCCCGCGCCCGGCGTGGTCCCGCTGACCGCGGCGAGGCTCGAGGAGGTCTACGACGACGTGCGCCGCGTCGCGACGGCGCTGGGAGTCGCCGAGCGCGGCGAGCGCCTGGTCGCCACGATGCGCCGCCGCCTCGACGACGTCGCCGACGCGACCCGCGACGTTGCGCGACGCCCTCGCGTCGCCACCATCGAGTGGCTCTCGCCGCTCATGTCGGCGGGCAACTGGATTCCCGAGCTCGTCGCGATCGCGGGCGGGGACAGCGTGTTTGGCGAGCGCGGGCGCCACTCGCCGCGC
>DATBBK010000067.1:0-15351 GCA_036271035.1 Thermoanaerobaculia bacterium
AAGTGGCCGGTGAGGAGCGCACCCGTCTCTTCGAAGTCTTTCAGGGTGATCATCGGGGCGAGAGTCTAAGCGACTCCGCGCAACTCGAAACGACAACGCCCTACGCGTCGCTCTCCCGGCTGATCTTGTGGTGCTCGATCTTCTTGTACAGGTTGGAGCGCGGCGTCTGGATGACCTCGGCGGTGCGGCTGATGTTCCAGCCGTTCTCGCGCAGCTTGGTGACGATGAACTCGCGCTCGGCGAACTCCTTGAACTCCGACAGCGTCTCGAAGGTCAGTCCCCGGTTCGAGATCTCGGCCGGCTGAACCCGCGCCTCCGGCGGCAGGTCGCGCGCCTCGATCGGCTCCGCGTCCGTCATGATCAGGACGCGCTCGACGAGGTTCTTCAGCTCGCGCACAGTCCCCGGCCAGCTCCGCGCGGCGAGCAGCCCGAGCGCGCTCGGCGCGAAGCGCCGCGGCTTGCGGTGGTCACGCTCCGCGAACAGCTTCGAGAAGTGGTCGGTCAGAGACGGGACGTCCTGCGGGCGCTCCCGCAGCGGCGGCGTCGTGAGCGGGACGACGTTGAGGCGGAAATAGAGGTCCTCGCGGAAGCGGCCGGCGCGGATCGACTCCGTCAGGTCCCGGTTCGTCGCCGCGATGACGCGGACGTTGACGCGTCCGACGCGCGCGGCGCCGACCGGCTCCACCTCGCCCGCCTCGAGCACGCGCAGCACCTTCGCCTGCGCGCGCGACGACATATCGCCGACCTCGTCGAGGAAGATCGTTCCCCCGTCCGCCTCGACGAACTTGCCGGTCTGCTTGCGCACGGCGCCCGTGAACGATCCCTTCTCGTGGCCGAACAGCTCGGACTCGATGAGCTCCTCGGGGATCGCGGCGCAGTTGACCTGTATGAACGGCCCCTGCGCGACGCGCGAGCTCTTGTGGATCTCCCGCGCGACCAGCTCCTTGCCCGTCCCGCTTTCGCCGAGGATCAGCACCGTCGCCGCCGTCGGCGCGGCGCGCGCCACCTCGGCGCGAAGGCGCCGCATGGGCTCGCTGTCGCCCACGAGGACCGTCTCCTCGGCGACGCGCCGGCGGAGGCGCTCGTTCTCGGCGCGAAGGCGGTTGCCCGAGAGCGCGTTGCGCACCGACACGAGGACCCGCTCGCGCTGGAGAGGTTTCTCGAGGAAGTCGACGGCGCCGCGGCGCGTCGACTCGATCGCGGTCGCGATGTCGCCGTGGCCCGAGATCATCAGGACGGGCGGCGCGCCCGGACGCGCGACGATCTTGTCGAGCGTCTCGAGCCCGTCCATCCCGCCCGGCATCTTGATGTCGAGCAGCACGGCGTCGGCGCCGCCGCCGCCGTCGAGCTCCGTCAGGGCGGCGCGGCCGTCGGGGACGGTCGCCACCTCGTACCCCTCGTACTCGAGGACCATCCGCAGCGTGTCGCGGATCGCCGCTTCGTCGTCGACGACGAGAACTCGTTGTGCCATTCGCTCAATCCCTACGTTTTACGCGCCGAAGATATTCCCCCGCGTCCTCCCGCGGGGTCGCCCAAAAAACGAACGCCCGCGGATGCGGGCGTTCGGAACGAACAACCTTCGAAACGGGCGCTAGCTGTCGAGGTGCACCAGCGCGAACCGCGAGACGTTCAGCCTGGGGCTGTAGACGTACAGCTTCAGGTAGTCGCCCTTCTTGGCCTTCTGGACGATCCGCCCGAAGTCCTCGGCCGTCGTCACCTTCTGGCCGTTGACCTCTGTGATGACATCGCCCTCGAGGATCGACGCATCGGCCGCGGGCGAGACCTCCTTGACGCGCACGACGACGAGGCCGTTCACCTCGGGCTTGATGCGCTCCGCCTGCCGCATCTGCGGGGTGAGCTCCTGCACCGTGATCCCGATCTTCTCGCGAGAGTCGTCCGAGGCCATCTTCTCCGTTTCCTCGGAGTCCTGGGCCTCGTCGCGGCGCTCCGCGAGCGCGGCCGAGAGCGCCTGCTCCCTGCCGTCGCGGACGACCGTGAGCTGCACCTTGCTGCCCGGCGCCTTGCCGGAAACGTAGCCGATCAGGTCGCGCGTGTCCTTCACCGGCACGCCGTCGACCTTGACGATCGTGTCGCCCGGCCGGACGCCGGCCTTGTCCGCGGGCTTGCCCGGCTCGACCGACTCGACGAACGCGCCGTCCTCCGACTTCAAGTTGAAGGCGGCCGCGCGGTCGGCGTCGACGTTCTGGATGTTGATGCCGAGGAAGCCGCGGACGACCTTGCCCTTCTCACGGAGCTGGGGAAGGATCGACTTGAGCGTGTTGATCGGCACCGCGAACCCGATGTTCTGGGCGGGACGGTAGATGGCGGTGTTGATGCCGATGACCTCGCCGTTCACGTTGAGCAGCGGGCCGCCCGAGTTGCCGAAGTTGATCGCCGCGTCGGTCTGAATGTAGTTCTCGAAGCTGCGGGTGGCGGCGTCGGCCGTCAGGCCCGAACGATCCTTCGCCGAGACGACACCGACCGTGACCGTCTTGTCGAAGTTGAGCGGATCGCCGATCGCCATGACCCACTCGCCGACTCGCAGCTTCTCCGAGTCGCCGAGCGGAAGGGGCGTGAGACGCTGCTTCGTCTCGATCTTCAGGAGGGCCAGGTCCGTCGCCGTGTCACGGCCGATGAGCTTCGCGGTGTACTTCTCCTTGTTGTTGACGCGAACCTCGATCTTGTCCGCGCCCTCGATCACGTGGTTGTTGGTGACGATGTAGCCGTCCTCGGAAATGATGAACCCGGTGCCGCCCTGGACTTCCTTGTGCTCCTCGTCGTCGCGGGGCTGCTGCCGGCGGCCGTTCGGCGGGCCGAAGAAGAACTCGAAGGGATCGCCCTCGCCGAAGGGGCTCTGGTAGCGGCGGCCCTTGTTGCCCTTGACGATGTCGGTCGACGTGATCGAGACGACCGAAGGCATTACGTCCTGGGCGATGTCGGCGAACGACGGCAGGATCACGCCGCCCTGGTGGGGCCGCGCCGCCGGTGCCGTCTCACGCTGCGCCTCGGACTTCGGGGTGACGTGGACCGAGCTGGCGACCACCATGCCGAACACGACGGCGGCCGCGATCAGTGCAGTGAAGGAAAGGGCCCGTTTGATGCTTCTCTCCATATAGATAACGTCTTTCTCCTCAAGTGGTCCCTTTGCGGGACACTGAGGAAACGCGCGCCTCACGACTCGCATTCCGGGAGCCGGGCCTGGGACCGATTCCCAGCCGGCGATGATCCACGAGGATGCAGCGGTTCATGGCGACCCCGATCCCATTCTCCTCCATGCGGAGCGCCGCGGCGGCGTCCACGACGCCCAGCTGCAGGAAAACGAACGGAACCCTCCGGGCGATGGCCTCCTCCGCCACTCCGGCCACGGAGTCCGAGCGCCGGAAGACGTCGACGATGTCGACCCGGATCTCCTCCGGGATGTCCGTCAGGGAGCGATAGCACTCGACGCCGAGCACCCGGCGGTGTCCGGGATTGACCGGGACGACGCGATATCCCTGCTCGATGAGGTAGCTCGCGATCTCGTTCGACGGACGCAGCGGGTTCGGCGAGCAGCCGACGACCGCGATCGTCTCGGCCGACTCGAGCGCCAGTCGGATGCGCTTCTCGTCGTTCACGGCGACTTCTTCGTCGGACCGCTCGGCGGTCCGTTCGGAGGACCGGGCGCACGGTCCTCCTCATCATCGAGACGCATGTTGTAGAAGAAGGTTACGGTGATTCCCTCGCGGTCCTTGCCGGGCACCTGCGCGAGGAGGTCGGCGGGCAGCGGCCGGAACTTGGACGACTTCAGGATCGCCTGGAACGCCGCGAAGTCGAAGGGCGGGATCCCGGAGGCGCGGACGATCTGCGCGTCGGCGACCGTGCCGTCGGCCATGATGAAGAAGCGCACGGTGAGGCTGCCCTTCCAGCCGAGGCGCGCGAGCTCGGGGACGTCCCAGTGGAGCTTGATGCGCCGGATCATCTCCGCCGCGTAGGGGCCCCAGTCGTACCACTTGGTGTCGAACGACAGCGGACCGGAGTCGACGAAGCCGCCGCCCGGATTCGGCTCGGGCGATCCTCCCTGCCCGCCGACGGTTCCCCGCGCCGCGTCCCGAATCGCCTGGTCGAGGCCCGCGAGCTTCGTCTCCGTCTTCGGACCCGCCGTCTGCGGGCGATCGGTCGTCGGAAACTCCGACGGCTGCTTCTTCTCCGCCGGCTGCGGCGGCTGCGGCTCGGTCGCGGGGCGCCGCTCCGCCTCGGCGCGCGCTCCGGGACGCGCTGGAACCTGGCTGCCCGGGATCCGCGGCGCGCGCGGTCCCGGCGCGAGGCCCGCGATGCCGTTGCGCGGCGGGATGAACGGCGTCTCCGCCTTGGGCTTCGACGCGTCGCCGCCTCCCGCGCGGCGGTCGGCGTCGGAGAGGGGCGCGCGCCTCGGGTTTGGACGCGAGGGGCCGGGCAGGTCCGGGAAGCTGATCGGAATCGGCGACTCCTGCTGATTCTTCGGCAGGAACGCGTCGAGGAGACCGCCCTTGGGGTTGGGCGTCCTCGCGGGCATGAACATGAAGATGAGGACGAGAGCGATGTGGGCGATGATCGAGATGAGGATCGCGCGCTCGATCGGCCAGGTCCGGGTCGGCCGCTCCTCGATGCCGGCGAGCTCGTCGAGGATGCTGTGCTCGATGAGCGGCTGGGCGAAGAACCGATATCCCGGCCGCTCCGACGGCTCGGGCCGGGCGGACGGATCGAGAGCGAGCAGCGACGGTCGCGGCGGCCTGGAATCGGCCGGCTCGGCGGCGGCCTCTCCGGCCTCGAGCGCCATGGACTGCAGCATCCCCGGATGCAATGGACCCGACTCGAACCCGGGGTCGGAGCCGGACCGAGTCTCGCGCCGCGGGCGCTGGGGGTCAGGCCTGGGCTCGGGCGCCGCGGGCGATCCGGCGCTTGCGCCCGACTCGAGCGAGAGCGATTCGAGCATGCCCGGATGGAGCGGTCCCGACTCGAACCCCGCCTCCGGCGCCGCCGGGACGGCCCTCCGAGGAGCCGGCTCCGGAGCGCTCCCACCCGCCTCTCGGGAGAGCGACTCCAGCATGCCGGGATGGAGAGGCCCGGACTCGAAGGCGGACGCGTCCACCTCGTCCGCCTCCGCGCCATTGGAAGATCCCGATCCCCACCCGAAGAGGCGCCACGTCCGCCGCGCGCCCATTGCTCCGATCGAGCTGCGCTGGAAAGGCAGATCGTCCTGTTCTGTGGGGTCCTTCGACACGCACCTTCCCCTTCGCTTCGACGGCCTTTTGGTGTTAACGCCCGGAAGGCGCCTGCGATTTCTGCGATTGTAGACTTTGCAGTCTGAATCAACCGGGGCGGCCCGCTCCGCTCGTCGCCGCCGCGAAAACCCTCTTTCCGAGGGCCTTCCGACCTCCGCGCCCTCCTCTGACTGGCGGTCTTTGATATAAACCGCCTCGTATCGCCAGGCGGGCTCGGCCCGCTTTTTTGTTCGCGGGCTTGGCCCGCGTTTTTAGTCCATGAAGACGCCTTTGACCGAGAAAACGAGGGACGAGATCGCCGCGATCGCCGGGGAAAAGGGGTGCCGCCTGCTCGCCGTCGAGACCGCCGGAGCCGGACGGTACACCGTGCTCCGCCTGGTCCTCGAGAGGAGCGACGGCGGGTCCGTGTCGGTCGAGGACTGCGAGTCGGTCTCGCGCGAGGTCTCGCCCGTGCTCGACGCCGCCGACGAGATCGGCCACCGCTACACGCTCGAGGTCTCGTCGGCCGGGCTCGACCGCAAGCTCTACTCGCTCGACGACGCGCACCGATTCCTGGGGCGCCACGTTCGAGTGAAGACCGAGAATCCCGTGACGCCCGAGAGCGTTATCGATGACGGCGCCCGAACCCGGGTGCTTCCGCCGGCTCGCAACTTCGCTGGAACGCTGACGCGCGTGGACGGAGACGTCCTCACAGTCGTTGATGAGGCGGAACGCAGAATCTATAATGTCCGTTTTGCCGAAATACGGCTGGCCCGGCTGGACTTCGAGTGGCCGGGGCGTGGGCGACAGGGCGACTAGGGCGATAGGAGCCACATGATTATCGATCCGTCGGTCATCCGACAGGTTTCGCGAGAGAAGGACATCGACGCGGAGAAGATGTTCGGCGCTCTCGAAGAGGCCATGTCGTCCGCCGCGCGCAAGTACTACCACGACAAGGCGATGGTCACTCTCATCGACCGACAGAGCGGCGAGATGACGGTGTACTCGCCGAGAACGGTCGTCGCGGAGCTCGACACGGAGTCCGAGGAGCCGCCGCCGCAGATGCTGCTCGACGAGGCGGAGACGCTCGTCAAGCAGAAGGGCACGAAGGCCGAGGTTCGCGTCCTGCGTCCCGGCGCCGAGGGCGAGGCGGCCCGCGAGGTCCACGAGGTCGCGCTGGGCGACGAGGTCCGGGTGTACCGCGAGACGGTCGGGCTCGGCCGGATCGCTGCGCAGACGGCGAAGCAGGTCCTCTATCAGAAGGTCCGCGAGGCGGAGCGAGACAACGTCTACAACGAGTACTTCCCGAAGCTCGGCGAGCTG
This sequence comes from Thermoanaerobaculia bacterium, assembly GCA_036271035.1. Lineage (GTDB taxonomy): Bacteria > Acidobacteriota > Thermoanaerobaculia > UBA5066 > Gp7-AA6 > DAHUXD01. The sequence continues at coordinate 6,543 of DATBBK010000067.1, forward strand.
ATGAACGGGACCGTGAAGCGCTTCGAGCGCGGCGACATGATCGTCGACCTCGGCAAGTCCGAGGCGATCATCCCGCGCGACCAGCAGTCCCGCGCGGAGCGGTACGGACAGGGCGAGCGAATCCGCGCGATCCTCTACGACGTCCACAAGAACCCGAAGGGGCCGCAGCTCGTGCTCTCGCGCACCGACCCGCGGCTTCTCATCCGGCTGTTCGAGATGGAGGTCCCCGAGATCTACGACGGCACCGTCGTGATCAAGGGCGCTGTCCGTCAGCCGGGCGAGCGGGCGAAGGTCGCGGTGCGCTCGCGCGAGCGCGACGTGGATCCGGTCGGCGCTTGCGTCGGCATGCGCGGCAGCCGTGTGCAGTCGATCATGCGGGAGCTCCACGGCGAGAAGATCGACGTGATCCTGTACTCCGACGACCTGATCACGTTCGCGCAGAACGCGCTGGCGCCGGCGAAGATCACGCGCGTGTCGCCGATCCACCACGAGGACGGGGCGATGTCGCTCGACTGCGTCGTCGAGGACGATCAGCTCTCGCTCGCGATCGGCAAGAAGGGTCAGAACGTCCGGCTCGCCTCGGCCCTCATCGGGATGAAGATCGAGATCAAGGGCGAGACGGAGGTCAAGGGCGAGGTCGCGCAGGCGCTCTCGCGGATGCTGCAGGCCTCGCGCCGGCGCCAGACGCCGGTCGTCGAGATCGAGGGCGTGGGCGAGAAGACGGCGGAGAAGCTGGCCGAGGCCGGCATCACGACGCTCGGCGACCTGCTCGACAAGTCGGCCGAGGAGCTCGCGCAGATCCCTGGAATCGGCGAGAAGTCGGCCGAGAAGATTCTCGAGGCGGCTCGCGCCACGGAGGCGAGCCTGGAGAGCAGTGATTCGGAGTCGGAAGAAGAGGAAGAGGCGGAAGCCGAGAGTGAGGCCCCCGAAGAGACGGGTGTCAGGGAGTAGGCCGAGGTAATGGGAAAGATTCGAGTCGACGAGCTCGCCGCCCAGATGGGCATCGGCAGCAAGGAAGTGCTCTTCCTGCTGCAATCGATCGGTGTGGACGTCAAGTCGCCGCAGGCGGCGCTGGATGAGTCCACCGTCCTGGCGATCCTGCAGGGCAAGACGCACGCGCCGAAGCAGCTGATCGTCCGGGACGCCGAGGCGCGCACAGCTCGGCCGCAGAAGAGCGCGCTGAACCGCATCAAGATCATCGAGAAGGGCGCCGGGCCGGCCGGCGCGGACGAGGCCGCCGCGGCTTCCCTGTCGCCCGACGCGCCTGAACCCGAGCGCGAGCGCGAACGCGAGAAGAAGCCGGCCGAGCCGAAGGTCGCCGCGAAGCCGGTCGAGCCTCCGGCGCGAACGGCCGTCGTCGCCGAGGAGCCCGAGCCGGAGACCGCTCCGCCTTCGCCGCCCGCTCCCGCGCCCGCTCCAGCTTCAGCGGCTGCCGCCGCTCCGGCGCCCGCGGCCGCGGCCCCGGCCGCCGCCGCCAAGCCGCCGCTGCCGCGCAAGATCGTGCTGCCGCCGCGACCCGTGCCGCCTCCGCCCCGGCCGCCCGTGCCGCGTCCGGCGCCCGGACAGCCGCTCGTGCGTCCCATGGGCCCCGCCGCGGGAACGCGCCCGATGGGACCGGCGTCCGGAACGCGTCCGATGGGACCGGCCTCCGGCACGCGACCCATGGGACCGGCCTCGGGCACGCGCCCGATGGGACCGCGTCCGGCCGGACCCTCCGTGTACCGCCCCGCGCCGGGCGGGCCGGGCGCCCGTCCGTTGGGAGGGCCGCCCCGCCCCGGAGCACCCGTCGGCCGCACCGCCGCCGAGCCGGGCCGCGGGCCCGTCAAGCGCAAGAAGGACGACGACGCCGCGAAGAAGACCGCCGCGGGCAAGCGCAGCGCGCGCCCGAAGATCACCGTCGCGGACGAGGTCGATCTGCGCGAGTTCGTCGGCACGTACCAGGAAGACACCTACTCCGACATCTCGCTGCCGCTCATCGAGAAGACGGGCGAGGACGCGGAGGCCGTCGCCCAGGCGCGTCCCGTGTCGAAGTCTGCGATCCGCCGCGCCGCCAAGGAGACGCGCGCGCACGACTCCGGCAAGCTGCTCGAGTTCAAGAAGCCCGCGCCGACCGGTCCGGTCTTCTTCACCGAGGCGGTCACGGTCAAGGAGCTCTCCGAGAAGCTCGGCGTGCTCACGCGCGACATCCAGCGCCTGCTCATGCAGCGCGGCGTGCTCGCGACGGTCAACCAGACGCTCGACCCGGCCACGGCGGTGCAGATCGCGCGCGAGGTCGGGGTCGAAGCCGCGGTCGTCTCGTTCGAGGAGGAGCTCGAGCTCGCCAAGGTGGGCGGCGACAAAGCCGAGACCTCGGCGGCGCGGGTGCCGCGCGCGCCCGTCGTGACCGTCATGGGCCACGTCGACCACGGCAAGACGTCGCTGCTCGACGCGATCCGGCAGACGAACGTCGCGGCGGGCGAGGCGGGCGGCATCACGCAGCACATCGGCGCCTACCGCGTCGACGTCAAGGGCAAGCCGATCGTATTCCTCGACACGCCCGGCCACGAGGCTTTCACCTCGATGCGCGCGCGCGGCGCGAAGGCGACGGACATCGTCGTGCTCGTCGTCGCGGCGGACGATGGCGTCATGCCGCAGACGATCGAGGCGATCGACCACGCGCGCGCCGCGAAGGTTCCGATCATCGTCGCGATCAACAAGATCGACAAGTCGAATGCGAACCTCGACCGCGTCAAGAAGGAGCTCGCGGATCGCAACGTGCTGCTCGAGTCCTGGGGCGGTGACGTGCCGTCCGCGGAGATCTCCGCGCTCAAGAAGCAGGGCATCGACCATCTGCTCGAGCTGATCCTCCTCGTCGCGGAGCTGCAGGAGCTCACCGCTCCGGCCGAAGCGCAGGCGAAGGGCGTCGTGCTCGAGGCGCGCCGTGAGGCCGGACGGGGCAACGTCGCGACGGTCCTCGTCCAGGCTGGCACGCTGAAGGTCGGCGACGTCTACTTCGCCGGTTCGGTGTTCGGACGCGTCCGCTCGATGGAGGACGACCGGGGCAACCGGGTGACCGAGGTGGGGCCCGCGACGCCCGTCGAGGTGACGGGGTTCGAGGACCTGCCGATGGCGGGCGACCCGTTCCAGGTCGTCGAGGACGAGGCGAAGGCGCGTCAGGTCGTCACCTTCCGCCAGCAGAAGGACCGCGACAAGGCGATGGCCGCGAGCTCGCGGCTCTCGCTCGAGCAGCTCTTCAGCAAGATCCAGGAAGGCAAGATCAAGGACCTGCCGATCGTCCTGAAGGCGGACGTCACCGGCTCGATGGAGGTCCTCTCGCAGGCGCTGCAGAAGCTCTCGAACGACAAGGTCAAGGTGTCGCTGCTCCACGCGGGCGTGGGCGCCGTCAACATCAACGACGTCCTCCTCGCCTCCGCGTCCGGCGCGATCATCGTCGGCTTCAACGTGCGCCCCGAGAAGAAGGCCGCGGAGGAGGCGGAGAAGGCCGGCGTCGACATCCGCCTGCACACGATCATCTACAACGTCACGGACGAGATCCGGAAGGCCATGGAGGGCCTGCTCGACCCGACGCTGAAGGAGGTCGCGAGGGGCCGCGCCGAGGTCCGCAACACCTTCAAGGTTCCGAAGTTCGGCATCGTCGCCGGCTGCTACGTCTCCGAAGGCGTCATCCCGCGCAGCGCGCAGGTGCGGCTGCTGCGGGACAACCGCGTCGTGTACGAGGGCAAGATCGGCTCGCTGCGCCGCTTCAAGGACGACGTTTCCGAGGTCAAGCAGAGCTTCGAGTGCGGCATCGGCCTGGAGCGCTACCAGGACGTCAAGATCGGAGACGTCATCGAGGCGTTCCAGATCGAGAAGGTCGCGGGAGTGCTCGCGTAGCTCTCAGCTGTCAGCCAGTCGAGAACCGAGCGGCTCCCGCTGAGAGCTGAGAGCCGACAGCCATGGTGATCGCCTACGCCCTCTTCGACCTGCACCTGCCGGGCTGCCGCGGACTGAAGGAAAAGCGGATGATCGTCAAGAGCCTCAAGGCGCGGATCCGCAATGACTTCGAGGTCTCGGCGGCCGAGGTCGGTGCGCAGGACCTGCTGCAGCGCGCGCAGATCGGCGTCGGCGCCGTCGGGCCGGATCAGGTCCCGCTCGACGCGCTGCTCCAGAACATCCTGAGCTTCGTGGAGCAGAATCTGGACGGAGAGATTCTCGAGTACCGCAACGAGTTCATTCATGTGTGACCGATGAAGAAGGAATCGCGGCGCAGCGAACGGGTGTCGGATCTCGTCCGAGCGGAGCTCTCGAGGCTCATCCTCACCGAGGCGCACGACCCGGAGCTCAAGCGGGTGACGATCACCGAGGTGGAGATGCCGCCCGACCTGAAGTCGGCGCGCGTCTACTTCTCCTGTCTCGGCGGCGACGCCGAACGCGAGAAGGCCGGCGAGGCCCTGCGCCGCGCCGCCGGATACCTGCGTCGCGAGGTCGGTCAGCGATGCGGCCTTCGCTACGCGCCCGAGCTGCGGTTCGTCGTCGATCTCTCCCTCGAGCACGGCGCGCGCATCGAGGAGCTGTTGCACAAGGTGCTCCCGCACGACGCGGAAGACGCGACGGGTGTCGAAGGCGAGCCGAAGGCAACGACAGGCGCGGAGCGCGGGAACGAAGGCGAGCCGAAGGCGACGCCGCGCGCGGAGCGCAATAGTCAAGGCGAGCCGAGGGCTTCGCCGGGCGCGGAGCGCAAGTCGCCCGAGGACGAGAATTGAAGACCACCGCCGACGCGCTCAAGCGCGGCTACCTGCTGCTCCTCGACAAGCCGGAGCGACTCACGTCCCACGACGTCGTCGAGCGCGTCCGCAAGGCGACCGGCCAGTCGCGCATCGGCCACAGCGGCACGCTCGACCCGATGGCGACCGGGCTGCTGCTGCTCTGCGCCGGCAGCGCCGCGCGCCTGCAGGGCTTCTTCACTCTCATGGACAAGACCTACGAGGGGACGATCCGGCTCGGCCTCGCGACCGCGACCTACGACCGCGAGGGCGAGCCGCTCGGCGAGGAGCGCGACGCGTCCGGCGTCACCGACGCGATGATCGCGGCCGCCTCGTCCGCGTTCCGCGGCGAGTTCCTCCAGAGCCCGCCGCCGTACTCGGCCAAGAAGGTCGGCGGCCGGAAGTTCTACGAGATGGCCCGCAAGGGCGAGAGTGTGCCGTCGGCGCCGAAGAAGGTCCGCGTGTCGCGCCTCGACTTCGGTCCGCTCACGGAAGGCGCCGTCGCGTTCACGATCTCCTGCTCGTCGGGGACGTACATCCGCTCGATCGCCCACGAGCTCGGGGGACGTCTCGGCTGCGGGGCGCACCTGGAGACCCTGCGCCGGACCCGGATCGGGACCTTCACGGCGGACGACGCCGTGACGCTCGAGCGGTTCGAGGCCCTGTCGGATATCGAGCGGCTCGCCGACCCTCACGCGGTCCCGCTCGCGCGGGTGCCGTTTCCGTTCCCGAGGGTGCAGCTCGCGTCCCTGGAGGCCTGGAAGATCCGGCGCGGTCAGGCCGTGCCGGCCCGGGGCGTCGAGGCCGGGGATGGCGACTGGGTGGCGCTCGTGGGCCCGACCAACGACATGCTGGCCCTGGGACAGGTCAACCCCGTCGGCAACCGGGGCGTCGCGCTGATCCGGCCGAAGATCGTCCTGGAGCCGTAGGCCACGGGTCCGGCGTCAGGACCTGTCCGGCCACCGATCCCTCCTCCGCGGCCTCCTGTGGTATCCTCCGCCGCTTATAGAAAAAGAGTGTGTGAATTGAGTCATTTGGAGGCTGAGTGAACGTCACGGAATTCGAGTCCGCCAAGACGGACATCGTCTCGAAGTATCGGACCCACGACTCCGATACCGGCTCACCCGAGGTACAGGTCGCGCTTCTGACGAACCGGATCTCCTACCTCACGGAGCATTTCCAGTCCCACGCGAAGGACCACCACTCGCGGCGCGGACTGCTGCAGCTCGTCGGCCGCCGGCGCCGGCTCCTGGAGTACCTCCGCGGCGAGGACCGGGACCGGTATCACAAGCTGATCGAGCGGCTCGGCCTCCGGAAGTAAGTCCATCCCGGCGCCGGAGCGCCCGAGCCGCGGCTCCCGTCGCGGTCGAACGGTGTCGTCCGCCGAAGCGGACGAACCGGCGCCATTGAGAACAGAAGGAAAACGACCATGATCGACCAGATCTCCATACCCGTCGGCTCGAAGTCTCTCGACATCCAGATCGGCAAGCTCGCCAAGCAGGCCGACGGCGCCGCCGTCGTGCGCTTCGGCGAAACCGTCGTCCTCACGACGGCGGTCTTCCAGAAGGAGCCGAAGGAGAACGCCGACTTCTTCCCGCTCACCGTCGACTACCGCGAGAACACCTACGCCGCCGGGCGCATCCCGGGCGGCTGGTTCAAGCGCGAGGGACGTCCGACCGAGAAGGAGATCCTGACCTGCCGCCTCATCGACCGCCCGCTCCGCCCGCTGTTCCCGAAGGGCTTCAACCACGAGACCCAGATCATCGCCTTCGTGCTGTCGGCCGACGGGCAGAACGATCCCGACGTGCTGGCGATCAACGCCGCCTCGGTCGCGCTGACCTGCTCGATGATCCCGTTCTACTCACCCATCGGCGCCGTCCGCGTCGGCCGCATCGACGGCCGGCTCACCCTCAACCCCACGAATGCCGAGCGCGACAAGTCGGACATCGACCTCATCGTCTGCGGCACCGAGGACGCGCTCTGCATGGTCGAGGCCGGCGCCAAGGAAGTGCCGGAGCGGGACATGATCGACGCGATCCTCTTCGGCCACGAGGCGGTCCGTCAGATCGTCGGCGCGCAGCTCCAGCTCCAGCGCCGCGGCGGCTTCCAGAAGCCGTCCTGGCAGGCGCCCGAGGCCTACCCGGCGGCGCTGTTCGCCGACGTCCGCCGCATGTGGGAGGAACCGATGCGCGCGGCGATGACGCTGCCCAACAAGATCCACTCCTACAGCGAGATCAAGGCGGTCAAGAAGGCGGCGGTCTCGATGGTCCCGGAGGGAGAGGACGACAAGCGCAAGCAGGTCCAGAAGGCGATGGACGACCTCGTCAAGGTCCTCACGCGCGAGACGATCCTGGGCGGCAAGCGCCTCGACGGGCGCAACTTCACGCAGGTTCGCCCGATCGAGACGGAGGTCGGACTCCTCCCCCGCACCCACGGCTCCGCGCTCTTCACGCGCGGGGAGACCCAGGCGCTCGTCACCGCGACGCTCGGCACCTCCGACGACGCGCAGATCGTCGAGGAGTACGAGGGCGAGAGCGAGAACACGTTCCTCCTCCACTACAACTTCCCGCCCTTCTCGGTCGGCGAGGCCAAGTTCCTCCGCGGTCCGTCGCGGCGCGACATCGGCCACGGCAACCTCGCGCGCCGCGCGCTGGCGCCGATGCTCCCGTCCGAGGACGCGTTCCCGTACACGGTGCGCGTCGTCTCCGACATCCTCGAGTCCAACGGCTCCTCGTCGATGGCCACTGTCTGCGGCGGAACGCTCGCCCTGATGGATGCGGGCGTGCCGATCAAGGCGCCGGTCGCCGGTGTCGCGATGGGCCTCGTGACGGACGGCGGCCAGTTCGCGATCCTGACCGACATAGCCGGCCAGGAGGACCACTACGGCGACATGGACTTCAAGGTCGCCGGCTCGCGCGAGGGCATCACCGCGCTCCAGATGGATATCAAGATCCGCGGCCTGCGCCGCGACATCCTCGAGCAGGCGCTGCAGCAGGCGCGGGACGGCCGCATGCACATCCTCGAGAAGATGGCGGCATCCCTGGAGGCGCCGCGTCCGAACATCTCCCGCTACGCGCCGCGCATCTTCACGATCCAGATTCCGAAGGACCGCATCCGCGACGTGATCGGCTCGGGCGGCAAGACGATCCGCTCGATCATCGAGGAGACCGGCTGCAAGATCGACGTCGAGGACTCTGGAAAGGTTTCCATCGCGTCCGCCGACGAGGCCGCCGCAATGAAGGCCATCGAGATCATAGAGGGTCTGACGCAGGAGCCCGAGATCGGCAAGGTCTACCGCGGCAAGGTCCGCCGGGTCGAGGCGTACGGCGCCTTCGTCGAGATCCTGCCGGGCCAGGACGGCCTGGTGCACATCTCGGAGCTCGCCCCCTATCGCGTCCGCCAGACGACCGACGTGGTCAAGGAAGGCGACGAGGTTACCGTCAAGATCATCGCGGTGGACCCGATGGGCAAGATCAAGCTCTCCCGCAAGCAGGCGCTCTCCAAGGAGGAGACCGAGCAGGAGATGGCGCTCGCTCCCGTCGGCGCGCCCGGCGAGGACGAGGGCCGCGACGAGTTCCCCCGCGGCGGCCACGGACCCGGCGAGCAGCGGGGCCACTTCAACCGCGACCACCGCGGACCGAGAGGGCCGCGGCGCGGATAGCCGTCAGACAAGTCGCAATGCGAACGGCGCGGTGAAAGCCGCGCCGTTCTTGTTTTACCCGCGTCTTCGTTCGAGGTGCGCCGACGCGCGGGAGGGACGCTTCCGGATCGTCGGGATCTCGTGGCGACTCGCGTGAAGGCCCCTTCCGGGACCACGAACCGGCGGTCGCAGGCGAGGGGCACGAGAAAGGGATCCCCTCGCTTCGCTCGCGATGACAATTTGACGTCGTGTATGACGGCCGATTCCGCGCCTCGAGCCTTGACACACCGCAAGGGACACGAGGACGCGGGAAAGGGATCCCTCGCTCGCTCGGGATGACAATTCGGCCGTTAGGTACGACGGCCGATCCGCGCCTCGAGCCTAGACACACTCCAAGGCGCACGAGGAGGCGGGAAAGGGATCCCTC
>DATBBK010000068.1:0-18602 GCA_036271035.1 Thermoanaerobaculia bacterium
GCGAAGGCGGTCCTGGCGCGCGCGTCCGCGGAAGAGCGCGCCGACCCGGATTGGCTCCGCGCAGAGATCGCGATCGCCGCCAAACGCGCCTGCCGCCGGGAGCTCGGCCTGCGGCCGGTGATCGTCCCGGTCCTCGTGTGACGGACGCGGGAACCGAAGCGGCTCGACGTTCGCCGGCCTGTTCGTCGTCCGACCGTGTCAGGGATTCCGGCGCAGAAGGCTGTCGTACAGCTCGCGATCTTCGCGCCAGACGCCGTTCGAGCGCCGCCAGATCATCGAGTACCTTGCGAGTCGTTCGCGCACGTCCGCGCCTGTCAGTCGATTCTTACTGATCGAGTGCCCGCCAGGGAGCTCGTACAGGCGGTCCAGTCCGGGGAGGAACCAGTCCGCGTCCTCCTCGCTGAAGACGAGTCGGTCCGGATGGTCCAGATAGAACCGCCCCTCCGACTCCGCCGCGGCCAGGCGGCCGCGCCAGTAGGAGCGCGTGCGGACCGTCCCCGGAAGAATGATCGCCGCCGCAACGAAGAGAGAAGAGAGCGCGACGCGCCGCGACGCGTGGCGGCCCGCAAGGTAGGCGCCACCGATCATCACGAGCGAGGAGACGATGAACACGGCTCGATACCAGGTGCCCGGTGTCTCGAAGGAAATCGCGACGGACGGAGCGGTGGGATACACCGCGGCGATACCGCCGATGAGGAGCGTGGCGAAGAGCGCGACGGCGCGTCCGGCGGGCCAACCGTTCCGTCGGACTGCGTCCACTGCGAGCATCGCGAGCGGGATCAGCAGCGCGACTCCCCACCGTGACGCCGAGAGCGTGTGCGGCAGCACCGACAGGTAGCGCAGGTACTCGGCCGGGGTAATCGTCCCGTGCGGATACTCGGCGCCGGGTCCGAGAAGAGCCCGTCGATACGCGAGGTAGAGGATCGCCATCGCCGGTCCGGAGGCCGCCAGGATCCACCGGCGATGCCAGCCCGCGTAGAGCGCCGCGAAGGCCGCAATCGTCGGCACGTAGATCTCTTTCGAGAGCATGGCGGCGGCCGCGAGAACGGCGTATAGCGCCGCCATGGCCGGCCGTGCCCGCTCCGACCTCACGGCGGCGCGCAGCGCGAGACAGGCTCCGAGCGCCCAGCCGAGCCCCTCGAGATACTGCCGCGCGCCGAGGTTCTCGTGAACGGCGACGGTCGCCGGCATAGCGAGCCACAGGAGGGCGCCTGCGACGCTCGCGCCGACCCCAGCACCGAAGCACAGCAGTGCGGCATACACGAGAACGCTGACGCAGACTGTCGAGATCAGGGTGTGGAAACGCGCTGGGTGCGGGTCGAGGCCGAACAGGCGCACATCCGTCCAGAACGAGAGAACGTGCATCGGCACGAGGGACGCCCCGGTGCCCCACCGGTGCAGCACCAGGGGATCGAGGAACACGTCGATTGGATGCTTCAGGCGCACGGCTCCCGAGTAGTGCCACGGGTCGTCCTCGAACCACCAGCCCGAGGGTGACCTGAGGTAGATCGCGCCGAAAAGCGTGGCCGCTAGAGCGACGGCGATGCCGGCCCAGAGGGACGCGCGCGTGGGACGCCCTCTCGCGTCGGACATGACTTAGAGCTTACGCGCGCGCGAAGCTCAGCGTTTTCGTCGCGCCGTGTTACTGTCCCCGGCCGTGAGCTGGCTGGACGCGATCGTCCTGGGCGTGATCCAGGGGCTCACCGAGTTCATTCCGGTGTCGTCGGACGGCCACCTCTCCGCGGCGGAGATGCTCATGCCGCGGTTCGGGCAGGTCGGCCTCCTCTTCGACGTGATGGTCCACGTCGGCACGCTCGTCGCGATCCTCATCTATTACCGGAAGCTGCTCCGCGAGGAGGTCGTCGGGCTCGTCGCGAAGGATCCGCCCGAACGCCGCCGCGCCTGGCGGCTCGCGATGCTGCTGCTCGTGGCGACGATCCCGACCGGCATCGTCGGCCTCGCGCTCAAGCATTACGTCGAGTCGACGAAGCACAACGCGCGGTTCGTCGGCGCGATGGAGATCCTGACGGGGCTCTACCTCGCCGTCTCCGCGCTCGCCCGCGACGGCAAGAAGACGCGCGAGACGATGAGCTACCTCGACGCGTTCATCATCGGCGCCGTCCAGGGCGCCGCCGTCCTGCCGGGCCTCTCGCGCTCTTCATCGACGATCGCGTTCGGCCTCCTGCTCGGGTTGACCGGGCGCTGGGCGGCGGACTTCACGTTCCTCCTGGCGATCCCGGCGATCGTCGGCGCGGCGGGGGTCGAGATCATCTCGACGCTCCGGCACGAGGGCGCCGGGTTCTTCGCGACGCCCGACTTCGTGAAGTACCTGGGCGGCGCGCTGGTCGCCGCGGTGATCGGCTACATGACGATCGGCATCCTCATCCGCCTCGTGTCGACGCGGAAGGTGCACTGGTTCGCGATCTACTGCTTCGTGTTCGGGCTGGTGCTGATCTTCTTTTTTCCGTAAGCCGTAAGCCGTAAGCCGTAAGCCGTTAGCCGTCAGCGCGCCGGCGTGGCGAACAGAGACCGGGAAAGCGGGAGGGAGGCAGCCGGGACGTATTAGCGTTTGCTAATATATCGGCGCGGCTCGCCGTCGCCGTCCCGCGGCGGGCCGTCCTCCGGTCCGGCTCCGACTCCGGTGGGGCGGGCGCCCGGCGCTGTCTCCTGCCGCTCCTCCTCCGCCGCCATCCGCTTCCCGTGGCGGCTGCCGAGGCGGATCGCGGCGTAGACGAGCACGCAGCAGAGAAACGCGAGGAGCAGCCCCGCATCGAGCGCGAACGGCTGGTGCTGCAGCGAGCGCGGGAGTCCGGGGAGCAGGACCGCGAAGTAGATCGCGTTGCCCACCAGGACGGAGATCAGGTACTCGATCCAGCGTCTCGGCGTCACCCTTCGAAATCTATCGCGCTTTCTCGTCCGATTCCGGGCGCCGCGCCGCTTCGCCGCGCGCCCGCCGCGCGAGCTCGAGCTGGCGCTGGGACGCGGCGCGGCCCTCTGCCAGACCGTTGCGCGTCCGGATGGCGACCGCCTCCTCGAGCGCCGAGGCGGCCGCGTCGAGGTGCCCGGCCGCACCCTGCGGATCGAGGTCCGCGCGACGGATGAGGGCGAGGCCCATGTTGTGGAGCGTCACGCCGCGCGCGATCTCGCGCTCCGACGTCCGCCACTCGAGCGCCTCCTCGAAGAGCCGCACGGCCTCGGCCAGGTCGTCCGCGCTCGCACCGAGACTGGACACCGCCGTCGCGAGGTTGTGCAGCGCCCGCGCGCGCCAGCCCGCGTCGTCGTGCTCGCGGAAGTGCTCCAGCGACTCGGCGAACGCGCGCCGCGCCCGCGAAAGGTCGGCGGCCGGGCCCGGGCTCCCGTAGAAGACGCCGACGTTGTGGAAGAACCGCGCGCGCGCGTCGTCGTCGAAGAAGGGGAGAGTGGGGAGGAGCTCCCACAGGTCCTCGGCGAGCGCCCGGGCCGCGTCGTGGCTTCCGCTCTCGCGGAGCTCCTCCTGCGCGCGGAACCAGTCCCGGTACGCGGCGGCGGGGTCCGCCTGGAGCGCGTCTCGAAGGTGGCGGCGGAGGGGCGAGTCGTAGTCCATCCAAGCGGCTTCCGCCGGCGGGCGGCGCGCCGATGGGATCACGACCGGCCTCCGCCGTCAATCGCGCGGTTCGCACGAGCGCGCGCCGGAGCGGACGCGTCGGCGTCCGGGAGCGCGAAGAGCGTGCGCCGGTGCAGCGGGCTGTTCTCGTGGCCGACGAGGAGGCGCTCGAGCCCCGGGGGGTCGCCGACGAAGAGCCGCGCGCCGCCGGGGGGCGCGTCGAAGACGAACGTCGCTTCGCTCGACTCGCCAGGCCGCAGCGCGTCGGCGAGCGAGGCGCGGTCGCCATGACGCGCGCGCCAGGCCGCGGTCTCGGCGTCGGAGGGAGGCATGCGCCCGCCTCCGGGGAGCTCGAGCCAGACCTCGCGCGGGTTCGGCGTCAACGCGGCGTCGCCGCGGTACGGCGAGATCGTGCGGGGATCGAACCACGCCCGCACGGTGACGACGCGCCGCCCGCCCTCGCGAGCCGTCCGCGCGACGGAGTAGGCGAGGTGGCAGTCCATCTCGCAGAAGTACTTCCTCTCGCCGGCCGCGAGCGTCCGTTCCCGGGAGAGCATTGACGCGGCGACGAGGACCGTCGCGTAACCGGAGGCAACCGCCAGGGCGGCTCCCGCAAGCAGTCGGGCGAGGGAGCGGCGGCCGGCCGCGAGCGCGACGGCCGCGCCGATCCCGGAGACCGCCAGGGCGAACCCGGCACCGAGGAACGCGAGCAGCGCGAGCGGCGCCAGCGGGGGCTCGTAGGCGTCCGCCGAGAAGAGGAGGTTGGCGAGTTGGTGCAGTGTACTTTGCAACATAAAGTGAATCTCCAAAAAAAATCAGCGGCGGCCGTGGGCGATGAGCGCCTCCAGGTGATCGACGTAGCGGTTGAAGGCCCGACGCCCGGCCGGCGTGAGCCGGTAGGCGGTGCGGGGCACGCGGCCCTCGAAGCCTTTCTCGCAGGAGAGGTAGCCGGCCTCCTCGAGCCGCCGCGCGTGGACTGAGAGGTTGCCGTCGGTCGCCCCGAGCAGGTCCTTGAGCTCGTTGAACGTCAGCGACGGGCTCGCGGCGAGGGCGCTCACGATCGCCAGCCGGACGCGCTCGTGGATCACCCGGTCGAGATCGGGCAGCGCGTCCCCGGCGCGCGGGGCGGCGCGCGGCGCCGCGGCGCGGGCGGGGGAGGACGTCTTCGCTTTCGCGCTCGGCTTCATGCGTCAGCCCCCGTGGCGCCGCGCGATGACCGCGCCGAATCCAATCTGGACGCCGCCGAACCCGGCCCCGAGGTACGCGTCGCCCCAGCCCGACGGCGAGGCCAGAGCCGCAGCCCCGAGCAGCATGAAGCACCCGCCCATCGCGAGGACCGGGCGGACGGAGGTCGCACCCGCCGACACGACGGCCGTGCCGTAGAGGAGCAGCCAGACCCCGGGCAGGATCGCCGTCAGTCCCGAACGCGCCAGGACGAGCGTGAGGATCGCGCCGGCGCCGAGCGGAGCGGTGAGCGTGAGGAGAAAGCGCCGGGCGGGACCGGAGAACAGGTCGGACCGCGTGCGCCGCGCCTTGCGGCCCATGGCGATCGTGCCGATCGCGATCGCAACGACGGCCTCGGCGAGCCAGATGCCGAGCCAGCGGTCCGCGGTGGGCTGCCGGGACGCGAGCGCCGCGGCGGCGAGCGCGGTCGCGCCCATCGCCATGCCTCCGACGCCCGGCACCGCGGTGAACGACGCGGCGCGCTCCATCGTGTCGCGGATGAACCGGATGTTCTCCTCGGCGTGGCCGCGGATGGCTTGCATAGCCGCGAGCATACGCCGCCGAACCGGCTTGTCAAGTACTTTGCAACACAAAGTCACAGGCCCGGCAGTATACGGATGCCGTGCTCGGCGTGTACGGATGCCGTGCTCGGGTTCACCGGATGCCGTGCTCGGGGTCAGTCCTTTGTGTTTCGGAGCGACGACGCGAACGCAATAGAGCCGGACTCGCTCCGAGGTCCGAAAAACTGAGGGCTGACCCATCGAAGCGCGCAGGCCCGACTCGCGGAGTGCCGCGTTTCATAAGCGACTTTGTAGCCGCGGGACTCGCGGGCCGGTCCTCCGAGCTAAAGGACCGATGGCGAACTCTCTTCATCGCGAGCGGGGGCAGGCCCGTCCTACGTGCGCGTCCTTCCCTTACTCGAACAAGCTCCCCTGCGCCGTCGGGCGGCGGAACGTCGTGCGGTGGTGCCGCTCCGGGTCCTCGGCGTTCAGACCGAGGCGGCGGCACTCCGCATGGAAGAGCGTCTTCACCGCCGCCCAGCGCGGGCCGAGGCCCGTCATGCGCGCGCCGAACTGGCTCTCGTTCTTCTTGCCGCCGCGGATCTGCTGGATCGCGGACCAGATCCGATTCGCGCGATCCGGGAAGGCCTCGGCGATCCGCTGCTCGAAGACGGGCAGCACCTCCGCGGGCAGCCGCACCGGCTGCAGGAACGCGTGCCGGGCGCCGGATTCCCGCGCGCGCTGGAGGATCTGCGCGATGTGACTGTCGTTGAGCCCCGGAATGACGGGCGCGACGGCGACGCCCACGCGGATGCCGGCGCGCGCGAGGATGCGCATCGTCTCGAAGCGCTGCGACGGCAGGCTCGCGCCCGGCTCGACCGCGCGGCCGGTCGGGTCGTCCGCGAAGGGCGTCGAGATCCAGACGCCGCAGTCCGCCTCCTCGGCGAGCCGCGCGAGGAGGTCCACGTCGCGCCGGATGAGCGCGCCCTTCGTCACGATGCCGACCGGGTTGCGGAAGTCGGCGCAGACCTCGAGGCAGCGCCGAGTCAGCGCGTACGTCGCCTCGACCGGCTGATAGCAGTCCGTGACACCGGAGAAGACGATCGTGTCGCCCTTCCACGACCTGCGCGACATCTCCGCGCGCAGCAGGACCGGAGCGTTGACCTTTGCGACGATCTTGCGGTCGAAGTCGGTGCCTGCGCCCCATCCGAGGTACTGGTGCGTCGGGCGGGCGTAGCAATAACTACAGGAATGGAAGCATCCCCGGTACGGATTGACGCTGAACCGGAAGCCGATGTCCGGCGAGTCGTTCTCGCTGAGGATCGACTTCGCGTCCTCTTCGAAGACCTCGAGCTCCGCCGGCGGCGGCTCGCCGAGCCACTCCGCGTGAACGGTTTCCCAGGGATTCGGCGGGTTGGAAATGAGTCGGGGCACCGGAAAGGACTATAGCGTAAAAAAGGCGTAAGTCGAGAGGCGGGACTGCTACCGCCTCGTATCTCGTAGGGGCGGGCGCTTGCACCCGCCCGGGATCCTCCGCCGAGGTAGCCCTACAGCCGGCTCGGCCCCGCCGCCTTCGCGGGATGCGAGACGTCGGCCCATGCCCGGAACTCGCGAATCCCATCCCCGGAGATGAAGGGACCGCCGAAGCGGGCGACGTCGGCGCGGAGCCGCCGGAAGGCGTCGAGCGGATCCTTGGAGACGCCCGGGTACCGCATCGCGTCCGTCGCGTTCAGCCTCTCCATGTACTCCGGATGGAGCATGTGCCGCGAGCCTGCCTGCCACGACGCGAGCGGCACGCCCGAGCGCACCTGCAGCTCCAGCGCGCGGCCTCGCCGTGCATAACGGCCGGCATACGCCGCGCGGCCGCTCGCGCGAGTCTCGCCACGGTGCGAGCCCTCCCACTTGAACCCGTGCAGCCGCATCACGTCCTCGAGGATCGCGGCGCCCTGCCCGAGCAGCTCCTCGTCGCTGCGGCGCGGGAGGCGCCGCGGAATCGCCTCGATCACGGAGTCGATCCGGCGCCGCAGGTCGTCGCGCGTCGCGCGGAAAGCCTCGAAGCGTGTCTGGTCGCTGCCGGGGACGAAGCTCGGGTCCTCGATCGACCAGTTCAGGACGTTCTTCGCCCCCGGCCAGACCGGGCAGTCCGCCGCCGCGGAGTCGCAGACGGTCACGACGACGTCGAACTTCTGGTGGATCATCTCGTCCGCGCCCTTCGAGTGCGCGCTGCCGAGCCCGAAGCCGAGCTCCTCGATCGCTCGGATCGCGAGCGGGTGCACGAACCCCGCGGGCCGCGACCCAGCGGAGAAGGGGTCGATGAGGTCTCCGTGGTCGATGCGCGCGAGCGCCTCGGACATCTGGCTCCGCGCGGCGTTGCCCGTGCAGAGAAACAGGATCCGCTTCCTCTCGGTCACGTCTCCGTTATACCGCCGAGAGAGCGCGAGCCGGCGTGCGGCGGAGCGAGACCGCCGCCGATCGCCGCGTCCCCGTAGCCGTTTCGCGTTTTCGGTCCCATAATGGAAAACGCTTGAGCAACGGATCATTCTGGCGCAGCCGGCTCGCGAGCGAGGCGATCGGCATCCTGCAGATCCTCGCCGGTGTCCTGGCCCTGCTGGCCCTGATCTCGTACGATCCGCGCGACCCGAACATCTTCTCGTGGACGGCCGGCGGCGAGGCCGCCCGTCCGACCAACTGGATCGGCGGCTTCGGCGCCTCGCTCGCCGCGGCGCTCTACGCGCTCTTCGGCCTGCCCGCATGGGGCGTCAGCCTCCTGGTCATCGTCCTCGGCTGGAGACGGTTCTGGGGCCGCGCCATCCCGAATCCCGCGTCCAAGGCGGCCGGGATCGGTCTCCTCCTGCTCTCCGTCCCGATGCTGTTCGCGCTCTCGCTCGGCCGGCGCCGGCTCTACGGCGAGGAGATGGACACCGGCGGCGTGATCGGGCGGGCGCTGGGCGACGCGTTCCGCAACCGGATCGGCACGACGGGCGCCGTCCTGCTCGCGATCACGCTGGTGCTCCTCGCGATCCCGTTCGCGACCCAGGTGTCTCTCGGCGACGTCTTCCTCGCCCTGCGCGTCCGCTTCGCGGGACTCCTGTCCCGCGCGACCGTCGGCTGGGCGCGCCGCCGCGACCGCCGGACGAAGGAGCGGCTGCGCCGCACCGTGGTCGCGAAGCACCTCGAGAAGGCGCGGCCGGAGATCTCGCTCGAGGACATCCCCTTCGCCTCCGAGGACGCGCCGCCGATCGTGCGCGAGGTTCCGGGCCCCGGGAAGTTCTCGATCAAGAAGACCGTGGTCGCGCCGCCCGCGGCCGGGCCCGTGCCCGCGCCGAAGCCGAAGGCCGCGCCGGCGCCGCGCAAGAAGCCCGACGCGCAGCAGAAGCTGCCTCTGACGGTCGACGGCTACACGTATCCGCCGGTCTCGCTGCTCGAGAGACGCGAGCAGACCGGCGTTCTCGACAAGAAGGTGCTCGCCGAGACGGGCCGCCTCATCGCGGCGAAGTGCGCCGAGTTCGGCGTCGAGGGCGACATCACGGAGTACCACCCGGGTCCGGTCGTCACGACGTACGAGTTCCGGCCGGCGGCCGGGATCAAGGTCAACCAGGTCATGGGGCTCTCGGAGGACCTCGCCCTCGCGCTCTCGGCGGAGGCGATCCGCGTCGAGCGCCTCCCCGGTCGCGCGTCGGTCGGCATCGAGGTGCCGAACCCGGGCGGCGGCGAGGTCATCTCGATCCGCGACGTCGTCGAGTCGGAGCGCTTCCAGAGCTCGCCGTCGAAACTGACGCTCGCGCTCGGCAAGGACATCCACGGCGAGGCCGTCGTCGACGACCTCCGTGCGATGCCGCATCTGCTGATCGCCGGCACGACGGGATCGGGCAAGAGCGTCGGCATCAACTCGCTGATCACGTCGATCCTCTACAAGTCGCGGCCGGACGAGGTGAAGCTGATCCTCATCGACCCGAAGATGGTCGAGCTCGAGATGTACGAGAGCCTGCCGCACCTCGCCACGCCGATCATCACCGACCCGAAGAAGGCGGCGAACGCGTTGAAGTGGGCCGTGGCGACGATGGAGGAGCGCTTCCAGACGCTGTCCGACTTCGGCCAGGTCCGCAACGCGGAGCAGTACAACGCGGCGATCCAGGATCCCGAGGCCGTCGCGCGCGTCCGCGCCCAGCACCCGGATGACCCCGACCTCAAGCTCGAGCCGATGCCGCTGATCCTGATCGTCATCGACGAGCTCGCGGACCTCATGATGACCGCGCCCAAGGAGGTCGAGGAGTCGATCGTCCGGATCGCCCAGAAGGCACGCGCGGTCGGCATCCACCTGGTCGTCGCGACGCAGCGGCCGTCGGTCGACGTCCTGACGGGCGTGATCAAGGCGAACCTGCCGTCGCGCATCGCGTTCAAGGTTTCGTCGAAGATCGACTCGCGCGTCATCCTCGACGGCAATGGCGCGGAGCGGCTGCTCGGCCGCGGCGACATGCTCTTCCTGGCGCCCGGCACGTCGCGGCTCAAGCGCGTGCACGGCGCGTTCGTGTCGGTCCAGGAGACCGCCGCGCTCGTGAAGTTCCTGCGCAAGCAGGCGAAGCCCGAGTACGACGAGGAGATCACGAAGGAACGCGTCGAGGCCGTGCAGCGCGACGACGCGGGCGACGAGACCGATCCGCTGTACGACGAGGCGGCGCGGCTGGTCGTCCGCGAGAAGATGGCGTCGATCTCGTTTTTGCAGCGCCGCATGGGCGTCGGCTTCTCGCGCGCCGGCAAGCTCATCGACATGATGTCGCGCGACGGCCTGCTCGGCCCGCCGCGCGGGTCGAAGCCGCGCGAGGTCCTGGTGGCGGAGGACTACTTCGAGGAAGTGGACCGGCAGCCGCGATGACGCGCCCGATGCGGTGGCTCATCCTGGCCGTCGTCCTCGCGCCCGCCGCGGCGTGGGGCATATACAGGCTCGCGAAGGAGCTCGGCTTCCTCGATCCGCCGTGGAACGCGGAGCACGAGCAGCGCCGCACGATTGTCGTCGCGCTCTTCGCGTTCCTACTGCTGCTGCCGATCTTCCTGTTCGGCTGGGCCGCCGCATGGCCGCGTGTGTGGGCGATGTTCGGCGTCGTCAACGGCGCGGCGCTTCTCGTGTTCGCCGTGCTCGGCCTGACCGCGGTCCGACGGCTCTGGAGGCTGCGCCATCCGGCGGCCGACCCCGCGCCCGTTCCCGCGGCTCCGGCGGGCGGCCCGGACGAGGGCGCCGGCGCGGACGGCTCGTCCGCGTCGGAGAAGCCGCTCGTCTGAGAATCGGCGGGCGGTTCGCGGTAAACAGTCAGCCGTGAGATCTGGAAGTATTAGCCGTGGCTAATACATTTCGCGAGACCCTTCGCGTCGTCTTTTTCGGCACGCCCGACTTCGCGGTGCCGTCGCTCGCGGCGCTCCTCGACGCCGGCGTCTCGGTGCCTCTCGTCGTCACGCAGCCGGACCGCCCGGTCGGGCGGCACGCGGAGCCGCGTCCCTCCGCGGTCGGCGCCTTCGCCGCGGAGCGCGGCGTCCCCGTCGAGAAGCCGGACACCGTCCGCGGCAACGCGGCGCTCGCCGAGCGCCTTCGCGCCGAGCGGCCCGACGCGCTCGCGGTCGTCGCTTACGGACGCATCCTGCCTCCCGAGCTCCTCGCGCTGCCGCGCCTCGCGCCCGTGAACGTGCACGCGTCGCTCCTGCCGCGACATCGCGGCGCGTCGCCGATCCAGGCGGCGATCCTCGCCGGCGACGCGGAGACCGGCGTCGCGACGATGCGCATGGTCGAAGCGCTCGACGCCGGGCCGGTCTACCTCGAGCGGCGCGTCGCGATCGGCTCGCGCGAGACGGCGGGCGAGCTCTCCGCCCGGCTCGCCCCGCTCGGCGGAGCGCTGCTCGTGGAGACGCTGCGGCGCCTCGCGGAGGGCCCGCTCGAGCCCCAACCGCAGGCGGGGGAGCCCACCTATTGCCGCACGATCCGGCGCGAGGACGCGCGCGCCGACTGGACGCTCGACGCGGCCGCGCTCGATCGCGCTCTCCGTGCGTACACACCGTGGCCCGGGCTGTTCACGACCCTGGGAAACGAGAGGGTGAAGATCCTCGAGGCGGAGCCGTGGAACGGATCGCCGGCATCGACCGCGCTTCCGCCCGGCACGCTCCACCGCGACGGAAACGAGCTTCTCGTCGCGGCGGGCGGCGGATCGACGCTCCGGATCCTGACGCTCCAGCGCGCGGGCCGCGGTCCGGTCGGCGGCGCCGAGTTCGCGGCTGGAGCGCGGCTGCCCGCGCGGTTCGGCGGCGAGCGCTCGTGAAGCGCTCCGGCAAGCCGCACCCGCCGCGCACGGCGCGGCGCGCCGCCGTGGAGGGGCTCCGCCGCGTGCTCGAGCGCGGCCGCCTCGCGGCGCCGACGGTCGGAGAGCTCGCGCGCGGGCTCGAGCCGCGCGAGGCCGATCTCCTCCGCGAGCTGCTCTTCGGCGTCCTCCGGTGGAAGTCCGCGCTCGACGCGGAGATCGGAGCGGTCAGCCGTGTGCCGCTTCCGAAGCTCGCACCGAACCTGCGCGAGATCATGGAGGTCGCGCTCTACCAGCTCCGGCACCTCGACCGGATCCCTCCCTACGCGGCGGTCAGCGAGGCGGTGACCCACGCGAAGGACAGCGGCGGGGAGGGCGGGTCGCGGCTGGTGAACGGCGTGCTGCGCGGGATCCTGCTCCTGCCCGAGCCCCGTTTGCCGGACGCGCCCGACGCGAAGGCGCTCGCGACGTACTACTCGCACCCTCTCTTCCTGGTCGAGCGCTGGCTCGCGCGCTTCGGCGCCGAAGCGACGCGCCGCGTCCTCGAGGCCGACGACGCGCCGTCGCTCCTGGACCTCCTCGTCGGTCCGCGCGGCGGAGATCGAGAGGACGTCCGCGCGGCGCTCGCGCGCGCCGGAGTGGAGACGGAGGCGTCCGAGGTGGCGCCGCGAGGGCTGACGGTGCTGTCCGGCCACCCGCTGCGCCCCGACCTTCTCGCGACCGGCGCCTGGCTCGTCCAGGACGTCGGCTCGCAGGTCCTCCCGCTGCTGCTGCCGCCCGGCGAGACGCTCGTCGACCTCGCCGCCGCGCCCGGCGGGAAGTCGATGTCGGCGCTCGCGCACGGCCGCGCACGCCGCGCGATCGCGCTCGACGCCTCTCCCGCGCGCCTCCTGCGCGTCGTCGAGAACGCGCGCCGCCTCGGGATGGACCGGCTCCTCCCCGCGGCCGGCGACGCCGCGCGGCCGCCGCTTCCGGATCATCGCTTCGACCGCGTGCTCCTCGACGCGCCGTGCAGCGGGACGGGGACGCTGCGCAAGAACCCCGAGATCCGCTACCGCGTCACGCCGGACGCGATCGAGCGGCTCGCCCGATCGCAGGAGGAGTGGCTCGCCGGCGCGGCCCGCCTGCTCGCGCCGGGCGGCTTCGTCCTCTACGCGACGTGCAGCCTGGAGGAGGAGGAGAACGAGCGGGTCGTCGCGCGCGTGCTGGCGGCGGATCCGGCGCTCGAACGCGCGCCGATCGAGCCGCCGTCCGCGCCGCTCGCGAAGTGGATCGAGGGCGATCGCTTCCGCGTGCTGCCCGACGCGCGCTCCGACGGGTTCACGGCGCACCTGCTGCGGCGCCGGCCGTGAGCCGCGCGGGCGGTCGGCTCAGCGCAGCAGCGCGTTCGCCGAGACCGAGTCGTCCGGAGCCGGCTCCGGCGTCGGCTTCGCCTGAGGAGCCGCCTCGGGCGCCTGCGGCTTCTCCGCCATCGCGTCGTACACGCGGTGGATCGTCACGGGGGAGCCGCGCGAGCCTTCGATCTTCGTCGTCACGGTGAGCTGCGTCCGGTCGGCGGTGATCGAGTAGGTCTCGGTCCACTTGGGTCCCTGCTCCGGAGCCGTCACGACGACGAGGTGGCCTTCCTTCCAGTTGGCGCTGATCTTCGTCGTTCCGCCGTGCGAGCGCTCCTCCTCGATCGCCTTTCCGTCCGTGGTCATCCGCCGCTGGCGTCCGCTGCCGTCCGCGACGACGAACTCGGGCTCGTGGTGGGAGATCGCCAGCGTGTCCAGGGCGGCGAGCGCCGGTCTCTCGCCGCCGCCCTGGTCCTGCCCGCTGGCGTCGTCTCCGCCGGAGTGGCGGCCGTGACCGCCGCCGCGTCCGTGCCATCCGCCCGAACGGCCCGAGGAGGAGCCGCGGTAGTCGCGCATCGCCTGGGCCGGATCGTCGCTCAGATCGCGGTTGATGCGCCAGACTCCGCTGTAGTCGGGAAGCGCGGGCTGGGCCGTTTCCCCCGCGGCGGCCGGCGCTAGTGCGAGCCGGACGCCCAACGCGAGGATCTGGATGGCGGCTCTCAATGTGGATCTCTCCTCTCGTGGATCTTTACGCTCGGGGCTCGGGCCGGATTACGTCGCGCGCCCCGTCGCGGCGGCCGCGGGCCTCATGAAACGACGCGGATGAGGCGCGTGGGACGGCTGGTCCCGGTCATGGCCTCGCTTCCCGCCCGACCTCAGGCGCGCTGTTTCCGGGATCTTCGGGGCCGCCCCGTCGCGCGGACGGCCGTGCGAGACGGCGGCGCCGCGTCCGCCGTTAGAATCCGCGCCGTGACCGGGCCAACCACCGCCGCCGCCGTTCCGCTCCTCGACCTGACGCGCTACGACGACGCGCTCGAAGCGGAGATCGGCCGCGCCGTCGCGGACGTCTTCGCCTCGGGCCGCTTCGTCATGGGCCCGGCGCTCGATGCCTTCGAGCGCGCGCTCGCGAAGCGGCTCGGCGTGCGGCACGCCATCGGCGTCTCCTCGGGCACCGACGCGCTCCTCGTCGCCCTGATGGCGCTCGGCGTCGGGCCCGGCGACGAGGTCATCACTTCGCCGTTCTCCTTCTTCGCGTCCGCGGGCGTCGTCGCGCGCCTCGGTGGGAGGCCGGTGTTCGTCGACATCGATCCGGAGACGTTCTGCCTCGATCCCGCGCGGCTCGAGGCGGCGATCACGCCGCGGACGAAGGCGATCGAGCCCGTCTACCTGTACGGACAGTGCGCGGACATGACGGAGATCCTGCGGATCGCGTCGCGTCGCGGCGTGCCCGTCCTCGAGGACGCGTGCCAGGCGGTCGGCGCGACGTACGGCGGCCGCGCGGCGGGATCGCTCGGCGCGATTGCGGCGTTCTCCTTCTATCCGACGAAGAACCTCGGCGCCGCCGGCGACGCGGGCGCCGTGACGACGGACGACGACGCGCTCGCCGAGCTCGTCCGCACGCTGCGGATCCACGGCGGGCTCGCGACGTACCACCACGAGCGGGTCGGAGGGAACTTCCGGATGGACGCGCTGCAGGCCGCGGTCCTCTCCGTCAAGCTGCCGAGGCTGGACGGCTGGAACGCGCGCCGGCGCGCGATCGCGGCGCGCTATGCCGCGCTGCTCGCAGGCGCGGCGCGGGAGGGACGCGTCGGTCTTCCGATCGAGGCGCGCGGCCGCGAGCACGTCTGGCACCAGTACGTCGTCCGCGTGCGCGACCGCGACGCCGTGCGCAAGCGCATCACGGAGCGGGGTGTCGCGACGTCCGTCTTCTACCCGGTGCCGCTTCACCTGCAGGAGTGCTTCGCCTCACTCGGCGGCCGCGAGGGCGACTTCCCGCAGACGGAGCGCGCCGCACGCGAGGTGCTCGCGCTGCCGATGTTCGCGGAGCTGCGCGACGACGAGGTCGAGCGCGTCGCGGCCGCGGTCCTCGACGCGACGGCCTGACGAAATATTAGCGAACGCTAATATGTCGCGGGCCGATCAGGCGCCCGTTCGCTCCCGCACCAGCCAACCCCGTCGCGCCCGCGCCGCGTCGAGCGTGCGCCACAGGTACTCGCCCAGGATCCCCAGCGAGAGCAGCTGCACGCCGGAGAAGAAGGCGACCGCGACCATGATCGACGTCCAGCCCTGGATCGGCTGGCCGTGGAGGAGCTTGTAGAGGATGAGGAAGACCGCGTACCCGAACGCCGCCACCGCGAGCGCCGCGCCCGCGAGCGACATCGCGCGCAGCGGCGCGTACGAGAACGAGATGACGGAGTCGATGAAGTACTTGACCTTCTTCGCGACCGTCCACCGCGACTCGCCCTCGGCCCGCTCGACTCTGTCGTACGGGACGATCGCGGCCGCGAAACCGCTCCACAGGAGGAGTCCCGGAAGCGACGTGTGGACCTCGCGGCTTTCCTTCAGGAAGTCGATCGCGGGTCTCGAGACGAGGAAGCAGTCGAAGCCGCCGGCCGGCATCTCGGAGAAGGCGAGCCGCTTCAGCGTGCGGTAGTAGAGGCTCGACGCGGCGCGCGACGGGAGAGCCTCCGGCCGGCTGCGCCGGACGGCGAGGACGGCCGCCGCGCCGCGCCGCCACGCCGCCACCATGTCGGGGAGCAACTCGGGCGGCTCCTGCAGGTCCGCGGAGAGGACGGCCGCCGCGTCGCCGCGCGCCTCCGAGAGCCCCGCGGTGATCGCCATCTGCGAGCCGAAGTTGCGCGTGAGGCGGACGCCCCGGGCCGCCGGCCACGCGCTCACGATCTCGCCGATCCGCTCCCACGAGGCGTCCTTCGAGCCGTCGTCGACGAAGATCGCCTCCAGGTCGAAGTCCGCCTTCTCCGCGACCGCGCGCAGACGCTCGGCGAGCCGCGGCAGGCTCTCCGCGTTGAAGTAGACCGGTACGACGACCGAGACGAACGGCCGCGTCACGCTTGCGACCCGTCGAAGAACTCGCGCACGGACGCGGCGACGAAGTCGGCGTCGTCGTCCGAGAGGCCCGCGTGCAGGGGAAGCGACAGCACGGTCGCGCAGGCCTCCTCCGAGGCGGGGAAGTCGCCGGCTTCGTAGCCGAGGAACGCGTACGCGGGCTGGAGGTGCGGCGGCACCGGGTAGTGCACGAACGTCTCTACGCCGCGCCCGGCGAGGTGCTCGCGCAGCGCGTCGCGCCGGTGGCAGCGAATCGGATAGAGGTGGCGCGCGGACACGGAGTCCTCCCGCACGCGGAGCCGCCGGACGGGCGCGCCCTCGAGCGCCGCGTCGTAGCGCTCGGCGATCTCGCGGCGCCGCGCGTTCTCCGCTTCGAGCCGGGGCAGCTTCGCGGAGAGGATCGCGGCCTGCAGCTCGTCGAGGCGTGAGTTCCAGCCCTCTCGCGCGGAGAAGTCCCGCCGGGTCCATCCGTACTGCCGGAGCTCGCGCGCGCGCGTGGCGATCTCGGGGTCCGCGGTGACGACCGCGCCGCCGTCGCCGCACGCGCCGAGGTTTTTGGTCGGATAGAAGGAGAACGCCGCGGCCGCGCCGAACGAGCCGGTGCGCCGCCCGTGGAGCTCCGCGCCGTGGCTCTGCGCGCAGTCCTCGATCAGGCTCATCCCGCCCCGACGTGCGACGTCGGAGAGCGCGTCGAGATCCGCGGCGCCGCCGTAGAGGTGCACCGCGACGAGGAAGCGCGTCTCGGGCGTCCGCGCCCGCTCGGCCGACGCGGGATCGAGCGTCAGCGTCTCCGGATCGACGTCGGCGAGGCGCGGCGAAAGGCCCGCCTGGCGCACGGCGGCGATCACGGGCACGCAGGCGTTCGCGGGAAGAATCGCCGCGTCGCCGGTCTTCGCGCCCGCCGCGCGCAGCGCGAGCGCGATCGCGTCCGTACCGTTCGCGCAGCCGATCGCGTGGGGAACCCCGATGAAGGACGCGAACTCGCGCTCGAACCGCGCGACCTCCTCGCCGAGGATGAAGCGGCCCGAGTCGAGCACCCGCGCGATCGCCGCGTCGATCTCGGCCCTCCGCGCGCGCTGCGTCTCGGCGAGCGAGCCGAACGCGACCCGCGCGGCGGCGCCGCCGGCGCCGGAGCTCATGCGGCCTCGCCGATCTCCCCGGCGGGCCCGCGGACGTAGCGCCTCCCGCATTCGCAGGAGGCCTGCGCGCTCTCGACGCGCAGCGTCTTCCCGCAGCGGCACACGTGGCCGTGAACCCCGGCGGGGCTGCCGTAGACGAGCGCGAAGTCGGGCACGTCGCGCGTGAGCAGCGCCCCGGCGCCGACCATCGCGAACCGCCCGACGGTGATCCCCGGCAGCACGATCGCGCCCGCCCCGAGGCTCGCGCCCTCGCGGATCCGCGTGCGCGGGTACTCCTTCAGGTGCTGCCCGCTGCGCGGCCGCGGGTCGTTCGCGAATACGACGTCGGGTCCCACGAAGACGTCGTTCTCGATCGCGAGCCCGTCGTAGAGCGAGACGCCGCACTTGACGGTGACGCGGTCGCCGAGCACGACGTCGTTCTCGACGAAGCAGCGATCGCAGACGTTGCAATCGCGGCCGACGCGGGCTCCTGCGAGGATGTTGACGAACGCCCAGATTCGCGTGCCGTCCCCGATCGAGCGGCTCGCGACGAGGGCCGTCGGATGGATGGAGATCATCGGCTGCGAATTAGCTTACTCGACGCGGCGTCAGAAGTAGTCCGCCCGCCGCGAGTCGTAGAACTCCACCGTGCGCGCGAGGCCGTCCCGCAGCGCGACGAGCGGTGCCCAGCCGAGGAGCCGCCGGATCTTCGTGATGTCCGAGACGAAATCGCCGGGCTCCTGCGCGCGGCGCTCCGGCGTGAAGTCCGTGAACGCGATCGTCGTCCCGGGCACGAGCTCGCGCAGGATCTCGGCGACCTCGAGGAAGGTCGACGCGCGGTCGTGTCCCACGTTGAGGATCTCGCCGACGGCCGACGGCTCGACGGCCGCCGCGAGCAGCGCCTCGACGCAGTCGTCGACGTAGAGGAAGTCGCGCAGGATCCGGCCGGAGCCGAAGATCGGGATCGGCCGCTTATCGAGAGCGAGCCGCACGAACCAGTTCACGACTCCGAACTGCGAGTGCCGCATCTGAGCGCGGGGGCCGTAGACGTTGGTGAGCCGCAGCGGGACCGTGCGGACGCCGTGGATGCGGGTGTACGTCCGGCAGATCATCTCCGACGAGAGCTGCGAGATCTCGTAGATCCCGCGCGGATCGGAGGGCGTCTCCTCGGAGACCGGCAGGTGGACGGCGGGTCCGTACTGGCCGCGCGTGCCCGAGCGGACGACGACCGCGGACGGGTTGTGGCGCCTGCAGGCCTCGAGCACGACGGCCGTGCCCTTTATGTTGATGTCGATGTCGGGGTACGGATTCGAGAGCGACATGACGTGCGAGACCTGCGCGGCGAGGTGAAAGACGACGTCGCGGCCGGCGACGAGGCGGTCCATCGCGCCGGCGTCTCGCACGTCCGCGCGCTCGATCTCGACGGAATCCCGGATCTCGCGGACGTTCGCCTCGTTGCCGCCGTAGCCCTCGATCATGGCGTCGCAGAGCGTGAC
>DATBBK010000069.1:0-16460 GCA_036271035.1 Thermoanaerobaculia bacterium
GAGTACTCCTGGACAAATAGACAGTCAACCAGCATTTCGCCGGTCGACGACCATTTACTAATTCGTTTGGAATCAGTGAGTTATCAGAAAGGAATGCTGCTGACGGCTCGCGTCACGGTCTCCACCTTTCGCCGAAAACCCCCTGGCCATATGCCCGGGGGCAAAATCAAGTCCGACGGTCAGGAAAGCGAGAAAACGGCCCAACAGAGCAGGCTTCGCCCTCTACACCGACCTGGACCAATCAGATTTCCCACCTGGGTACGAGCCGAAAAGTCCGGCTCAAAATCGAATCATGTGAATTTGATCACAAATAGCGGTCGAGGGTGACAACTTTTTTTGGCAGTCCGGCAGGACAAGCTGCGGAAAAGCCGCCGCAACGCGGGAAATCGCCCGAAAACCGCCCTCTTGGGCTCCGGCGGCCCGCTCCGTCCGTCGCCGGCCCTCGGCCGGCTCTCCTACCCCCGCTTGACGAGGGTGCGGACGATGCGGTCCTGATAGGCGTGGCCGCGCGACTCGCTCACGCCCGGCCCGTTCAACAGGATCGCGAACACGTACGTCTTGCCCGACGCCGCTTTCGCGTAGCCCGCGAGCGTCGAGACGCCGTTCAGCGTCCCGGTCTTCGCCTGGATCTCGCCTCGCGACGCGTCGTCGAGCAGCCGATGCCGCAGCGTGCCCTCCGAGTCGCCCGAGATCGCCAGCGTGGACCGCCACTGCGGTCCGTACGCGTGGACGTTCATCGCCTTCAGGAAATCGAGCAGCGCGCCCGCGGAGACCCGGTCGTACGCGGACAGGCCCGACCCGTCGTGGAGATCATAGCGCGCCGGGTCGAGCTCGATCGCCGCGAGGAACTGCTTCTCGAGCTGCACCGCCGCGTCCCAGGACCCGCGTCCCGTCCTCTCGTACGCGACGGTCTTGAAGATCTGCTCCGCGTAGAAGCTCTGGCTGTGCTTGTTCGAGATCGCCAGTGTCGGCAACAGCTCCGACTCCGTGCTCGCGACGAGCATCCACTGCCCGTCGTTGGCCTTCGCCGGCTGCTCGACGACGTTGCCGACGAGCTCCACGCCGCCCGCGCGCAGGCGGCTCTTCAGCGCCGCGCCGAAGAACTTCGGCGGATCGTCGATCGCGAGGGGTACGGACCAGCGAAAAAAGCGCGACGGCACCGTGCCCGAGACCGTCACGACGTCCGACCCGCTGGGCCGCGACACGGCGACCCGGATCTTGCCGGCCTTGCCGATCGTCCGCGCGCGGGAAAGCGTCTGCACGACGTCCGTATCGGGGTTGATCGCGACGCTCGCCGGCGCGCCCGGGATTCCGCCGCGGCCGACCGACACGATCACGACGTTGTCGTTGTAGGAGAGGGCCGAGATCGGGGCCTGGTACCAGCGCGAATCGCGGTCCGGCGGCCACTCGGGGTGGCGGTAGATCCCGTCGAACGCCGACGCGTTGAGCACCAGGTCGCCCTGCACGCGCACGATGCCGAGCTTCGCGAGGCCCTGCGCCCAGCTGTCGAAGATGGCGAACGAGTCGTCGTCGTGGAAGCGCCCGGAGATGTTCGGGTCTCCCCCGCCGACGACGAGCAGCGAGCCGACCAGCGTGCCGTCGTGGATCTCGCCCTTGCGCCAGAGCGTCGTCTTGAACTTGTAGTCGGGCCCGAGATAGTGCAGCGCCGCCGCTGACGAAAACATCTTCGTGACCGACGCGATCGTCTCCGGCTGGTCCGGATTTTTCTGGAAAACGATCGCTCCGGTGTCGAGGTCGGCGATGGCCACGGAGACGCCCTTCGACGACGCCGGCGCGCCGCGTGACGCGCTCGCGAGCGCCGCCTCGAACGAGGTCGGCGCGGACGTCGCGACCGGCGTGCGGCGCAGCTTCTTCTTCGGGGAGGCAGCGAGAGCGGGAAGGGACCCGAGGAGGGTCGCCGCCAGCGCGATCGCCACGAGGCGGCGTCGGAGTCCGGGCTTCACTCGCAAATTATAATCGCACCTTGCGGTTTGATGAGCCCTCGAAGACGTTCGAAATCTCCGTTCGTGAGCTCGCGGAGGACGAAGGGTTCCGCCGCGTCGGCTTCGATCGGGGAGACGGATGGCGGCGCCTAGGCCTCGGGGTCGAGATCCACACCCGCGTCCTGGGCGAGAGACGGTCCGCGCACGCGGGGTACCGGTCCGAGGTCCACCTCGAGGCGCGCATCCCGGTCGACGACTGGACGGCGGTCCTCACCGGCCGCCTCGACGGCTGCGTCGAGCGCCAGCCGGGTTGGTGGCTGATCGAGGAGCTCAAGTCGGCCCACCTCTCGGCCGACGGCCTCCGCCCGTCCGGCTACGCCTTCGAGCGGGACCGCCGGCAGCTGCTCGGCTACTGCTACCTCTGGCGCCGGCTCGGCCACGGCCGCGTGGACGGGGCGCTCGTCTACGTCGACATCGAGACGGGCGAGGAGCTCTCGCTCGACGTGCCCTTCGAGGAGCCGGCGGAGCGCGACATCGAGGCCCGGCTGGGCCGGGCGCTCGGGATCTGGCGGGCCGGCCGGGTTGTCCGCGAGCGCAAGGCGGCGGCCGCCCTGCGCCTCCCCTTCCCCCACACGGCTCCGCGCCCGATCCAGGAGAAGCTCATGGACGCGGTCCGCCTCGCCGTCAACGGCGGCGAGAACCTCCTCGCCGAGGCCCCGACCGGCTCCGGCAAGACCGCCGCCGCGCTCCATCCGGCGATGGCCGCCGGGCTCGCGACGGGGCGCCAGGTCGTCTTCCTGACGTCTAAGACGCTGCAGCAGAAGATGGCCGTCTCGGCGCTGGTCGCGATGAACGAGCGCGCCTTCCACACGATCCAGATCCGCGCCAAGGAGCGGATGTGCGCGAACGACCGCGTGATCTGCCACGAGGACTTTTGCCGCTTCGCCCGCTCCTACCCGGAGAAGATGCACGACTCGAACGTGCTCGGGCGCCTCCGCGACCGGCACGCGCACCTCGACCCCGACGTCGTCTTCGAGGAGGCGCGGCGCGAGGAGGTCTGCCCGTTCGAGGTCCAGCTCGAGCTCGCAGAGCGCGCCGACGCGATCGTCGCCGACTACAACTACGTCTTCGAGCCGGCGGCCGCGCTCCGCCATCTCGCCGGGGAGGACCTGAAGGACGCGATCCTCGTGGTCGACGAGGCGCACAACCTGCCGGATCGCGCGCGGCAGATCTTCTCTCCCGAGATCCTCGAGGAGGACCTCGCGCTCCTCGCCAGCCGGCTCCGCCTGCAGCCGGGCGCGCTCTTCGAGGACCTGCTCGCCTCGGTCGAGGCGCTGGGCGAGATCCTGCGCGAGACCGCGGAGGACCTTCCCGAGGGCGAGGCGATCGCCGAGATCGAGCCGCCGCGCGAGGCGATCCTCGACCTGCGCGCGGCGTGGGAGCCGACGCTCATGCGCTACCTCGACTGGAAGCGCGAGACCCGGCTCGCACTGGTCGACGACCCGGTCCTCGAGTTCCACTTCCTCCTGCAGCGGTTCTGCGCGGTGCTCTCGATCTTCGACGACGACTTCACGGCCGTGGCCGAGCGCGGCTCGGGGGGCGTCCGGCTCGCGCTGGTCTGCCTGGATCCGGCGCGCGTCCTCGCGCCGACGTTCGCCCGCGCGTCCGCGAACGTGCTCCTCTCGGCGACGCTCACGCCGCCCGAGGCGATCCGCCGCGTGCTCGGACTCAAGCCCGACCGCACGGCGAGCATCTCGCTGCCGCCCCCGTTCCCGCCGGAGAACCGCAAGGTCCTCATCGTGCCGACCGTGCGCACGACCTACAAGGCGCGCGAAGGGAACTACGGCCGGATCGCGCAGCTGCTCGCCGACATGTCCGACGCGCACGGCGGCAACGACCTCGTGCTCTTCCCGTCGTACCGGTTCCTGACCGCGGTGTCGGGACGGATGCCGCCGACGCGCTCGCGCCTGATCGTCCAGAGGCCGGATCTGACCGCCTACGAGCGCCAGGCGATCCTCGAGTCGCTCTCGTCGCCGCCACCCGGCGGCACGCTGCTCTTCGCCGTCTCGGGCGGCATGTACGCGGAGGGCGTCGACTACCCGGGCGAGCTGCTCTCCGCCGTGTTCGTCGTCTCGCCCGCGCTGCCGCAAGTGTCCTTCGAGCGCGAGCTCCTCCGCCGCTACTTCGACGATCGCGAGGAGGCGGGCTTCGACTACGCGTACCTGCAGCCGGGCATGACGCGGGTCGTGCAGGCGGCCGGCCGCCTGATCCGCAGCGAGACCGACCGCGGCGTCATCGCGCTCGTCTGCTCGCGTTTCCTGGAGGAGCCCTACGCGAGCCGCCTACCGCGAGACTGGTACGACGTGACGCCGAGAGAGCTCGCGACGCGCAAGCCGGCGGACGAGATCCGTGAGTTCTTCGAGAGGTACGAATGAAGGACCTCTACAGGCTGAAGAGCGGCGAGCGCGTGCCGCGGGTGACGGTCGACGCGTGGATCCGGGACCGGCGCGGGCGCGTCCTCTTGATCCGGCGCGGCCATCCGCCGTTCGAGGGGCGCTGGGCGCTGCCGGGCGGCTTTCTCGACTGGGGCGAGACGGCGGAGCAGTGCGGCGCGCGCGAGGCCAGAGAGGAGACCGGGCTGACGGTGAAGGTCGGCGAGCTCCTGGGCGTCTACTCGAAACCGGGCCGCGACCCTCGCGGCCAGACGGTCACCGTGCTCTACGCCTGCCGACCGCTGCGCGGCACGGCCGTGGGCGGCGACGACGCGGCCGAGGCGCGCTGGTTCACGCCGAAGGAGATTCGAACGCTGCCGTTCGCGTTCGATCACGGGCAGATCGTGAGGGCGCACCTTGGGGCCAGGCCGCGGCGCGGCGGCGGAAGGCGGAAGGCGGGAAGACCGAAAGTTACTCCGACGTCTTCAGCGTCGCGGCGAACGCACGGGCGAGCAGCCCCTCGTCGGTGACCGCCCAGACCGTGTACCGATAGAACGTCCCCGGCGTGGACGCCCTGTCGACGTACGCGTAGCGGTACGACTCCGGAGAGCTCTCGGTCGCCGGCACGATCTCCGGTCCGGTGCGCACGACGCGTCCGTCCGCGAGCACCTCCTCGCGGAAGACCGCCCAGCCCCAGAGACCCTCGTGGCTCGACGTCGTCCACCATACGCGCGGCCCGTCCGCCGCCGGCGAGACGTGGGCCTCGAGGTTCGCGTACGGGATCGCCGCGGTTCGCTCGACGCGCGCGGGAGAGCGGAGTGCTCCGCCGCCGTACGGAGAGCCCGCGACGACGAGGTCCACCCGCGCGACGCCGGCCAGGGGGATCGCGCGCCGGTCGCCGGCCGAGAAGAAGACCGCGTCGGGCGGCAGGGTCTCGTCGCGATACCGCACGACCGCCGCACCCTGGCCGCCGTCCTCGGGCCAATCGACGCGCAGCGTCTCCTCCGCGCCGTCCGGCAGGAACGCGCGGTGCCGCACGCGCAGCGATTGGGGCGGGGCGGCGTCGAGCGCGCCCGCCTCGAGATCGGGCGTGCGCAGCCGCGACGGCGAGGCCTCGGGCTCCACGCGCGTGTACAGGCGCGCCGCGAAGCGGGCGAGGAGCGTCTCCTCCCCCACGTGCGTCCGCTCGGCGAGGAGCCGGAGCATCACCGGACGCGGCGCGTCGCCCCCGTCCGCCGCTCGCTCCCAGGCCTCTCGGAGGAACGCGGGATCGCCCGCTGTCTTCGCGATCTCGTCGACCCAGAGCCGCCCCAGCGCCGCGGGTTGCGTCGCGACGTCGAGCTCGGGCGAGGCCGCGGCCGTCCACGCGTCGGCCCCCGGCGCGTCTCCCGGCCGCGCGGAGAGCCACTCCACGAGCGCCTCCTCGAGGAAAGCATCCGGCGCCACGTCGTAGCCGCGCACGGCCGCCCGCGCGATCTGCCGCGAGACCTCTCGCATGATCGAGTCGTCGGTCATTCGGCTCGCGTCCAGGAGGATGGCAGGCGCGACGAGGCGGCCGCCCTCGACCGAGCGCGCCGCGATGCGCTGCTCGCCGCCGGCCGACCGCCGCGCGACGTAGATCCGGAGCGGCTCGTCGTCGGTGAACGGCTCCCTCCAGCCTCCTGCGGCGAGCGCCGCCTGGGTTCTCCGGACCTCCGGCCCGAGCGCCGCGGCGAGGGCCGGGTCGGCGAGCTCGTCGTAGAGCACCACGCGGCCCGGCGCGAGGACCTGGGCGGGCCCGAAGCGGCGCTCGGGCGCGCCGATCCAGCCGCGGTCCGCGTCGACGCCCTCGGGAGTCGCCGCAGAAGAGGCGGCCGCGCCGGCGGCGATGAGCAACGCCAGGACGAGCCGCCGCACACTCGGGGCGGCGGCCACGGTCGCCTCCGAGCCGGAGGTGAGACCGGTCACCGGGCATACATCGCGCATCGCGTGAGGGTAGACCGCGGGCTCGCGCCCGTCAAACTGTCCTACGGACCAGAGAGGCGAGTCGTTGGGAAGTATTAGCCGCGACTAATATGTCGGCGAGGGCCGGCTACTTCTTGGCGGGGGGCTCGACGCGGACGTAGACGACGGTGATGTTGTCGACGCCGCCCTTCTCGTTGGCGAGGTCGATCAGGTCCTGGCAGAGGGACTGCGCGTCCTTCTTCTCGTCGGCCTGGGCCATGTCCCGGATCTCCTCGTCCGACAGCATCGTCGTCAGGCCGTCGGAGCAGAAGAGGAACGCGTCGCCCGGCGTGAACTCCATCTCGCGCAGATCCGGCGAGACCGACGGGCCTCCCCCGAGCGCGCGCGTGACGACGTTCTTCAAAGGGTGCGTCTTCGCCTCCTCCTCGGTGAGGATGCCGGCGGAGACCTGCTCGTGGACCCACGAGTGGTCGTCGGTCAGGCGCGTGAGCTCGCCGTCGCGATAGAGGTACGCGCGGCTGTCGCCGACGTGCGCGAGCGAGAGGATCTTCTCGTTGAGGAGTCCCGCGACCACGGTCGTGCCCATGCCCTTCAGCCACGGCTGCGCCGCGACCGCCGACATCACGCGCTCGTTCGCCTTCTCGATCGCGATCGCGAGGCGGTTGCTGTTGAACTGGAGCTCGTGGTTGTACTTGAACGGCCAGGTCGCCTCTTCCTTCTGGCGGGTGGCGGCGATGAACTCGCCGATCGTCTCCACCGTGATCTTCGCGGCGACCTCGCCGGCGGCGTGTCCGCCCATGCCGTCCGCGACGATGAACAGGCCCTCCGTCTCGTCGAGCGCGTAGGCGTCCTCGTTGTGCTTGCGCTTCCGACCGACGTCGGTCAGCCCGAAGGCATCGATCGGGGCCATCTTGTCCGCCATCAGCCGCGGCCCGCTCGCTGGGTCCGGATCTCCTCGAGCGCCTTGCGGGCATCGCCCGCCGACGGGTCCCAGCGGAGCGCCTCCTGGTACGCCTTCTCGGCCTTCAGGAGGAGACCGGCCTGCCGGAAGATCGCGCCCGCGTCGCGGAGCAGGGCGCCGTTGTGCGGCTCGAGCCCGACGGCCGTCTCGATCGCTTTCACCGCCGTTCGCACGTCGCCCGCGCGGGCAGAGGCGAGGCCGAGGTAGTGCTGTGCCTTGGCGTCCTTGGGATCGCGATGCGTGGCGAGCTGGAAGTTGCCCGCCGCCTCAGTGTACTTGCGCTCCTTGTAGGCCGCGATGCCCTGACCGACGTAGTTGTGCGCGATCGCGTCCCCCTCGTGCGGGGGCGCGCCGGCCGCCGCGGCGCGGTCGAAGTCGTACGCGCGCCGCCGCTCGGGACTCGTCAGGACGTTCAATGCTTCGGTCAGCACCTGGAACTTGGACTCCGCCTCGGCCTTTCGAGCCGCGGGCGCGCGGTCGGGGTGCGCTTCACGCGCGATCGCGCGAAACCGCTCCCTGATCTCGGCCTCGCTCGCGTCCTTCGTGACGCCCAGGAGGCCGTAATAGTCAATGTCTCGAGACATTCGTCTGGAACCTCGGACCGACGGCGGAATTTTTCAACGAAGGTTAACATACGAGATAAGCCTCTCCCCGGCAAGCCGGAGGCGCAAAACGCCGGCTCAGCCGCCTCTTTTGTCGAACAGGACCTTGCCGGCCGCCGTGCGAATGACCTCGGGAAGGTTGCGGTCCCGAGAGAGAATGCGCAGCTCCCGGATGCCCAGAAACTTGACGAGCGGCAGCGTGATGTTGATGGGCACGGCGGGATTCGAGACGAGCGCAAGCTGGATCTTCGGCTTCCGGATCCACTCCCGCGTCTTGGAGATCGCCTGAAAGAGATCCGTGTTCAGGTGACGCATCACGCAGAAGGACTCCACCTCGGCGAGCGTGATTGCCTCGCAGTTGAGAACGGCCATCGACACGAGCTTGTTGACGTCCGCGATGAGGATGCGTCGCTCCTCCTTCGTGCCCTTCTGCGCGAGCTCGACCTTCTCCTTGACCGTCATGACGGCGATGCGCCGGTAGATCTGCGCGGTGCTCGCCTTCGAGAACTCGTCTTCCTCTTCCCCGCCGGCGGGTAGTCCGTCGTCGGCGGAGGGAGCGCCCTCCGCCTCGGCCGCGTCCTCGAAGACGATCCCCTTGGCCTCCTGCTCGGCGAGTCGCTTCTCTTCGTCGCGGCGCTTGCGCTCCTGCTCGCGGCGCCGCGCCTCCTTCTCGAAGAACTCCTCCTGGAGCTCGTTGAGCCGCCGTCGGCCGTCCGCCGTCAGTCCCGGGTTGTCGAGCAGCGCCTGGATGAGCTCGGGCTGACGAAGGAGGCGAACCTGGTTGACGATGAGCGCGTCCTGAGGCGCGCCCGTCACCGTCGAGGCGAGCGCGAGGAGCGTTTCGTCGCCGACGCGTCGATGGCGGATGACGCGCTCAAGGACGAAGTGATCCTGGCTGTGGCGGCCGACGGCGTCGAGCTCGATCGACGAGGTCTCCGCGTCGTCGAGGAAGCGGACGACATCGTCGGGAGGAACGGAGGCGAACGTCTCGCGCGCGGGGGCGGCGATCTCGGGATCGCCGTCGAGGAGCACGGCGAGGAGCGCGCGGATGCGGTCCTCGCTCCCGAGAGGAAGCAGGCCCCGCGCGGCGAAGAGGCGCAGCTCGCGCGGCGACTCCGGAGACCGTACTAGGGCGACGAGGTCCGGCGGCTCGGCCGAGATCGGAGGCTCGGGTTCCAAAGCGCGAGCCGAAGACGCGCCAGCTCTGCTAGCTGACCCGGGTCTGCCGAGGACCGGGGATCGCGATGTTGCGCACGACCTGGCCCGCGCTGCCGAGCCGGTCGAGCGCCCGGCCGTCGAGCGTCACGCGGACGGCGCCGGCGTTTCCGAACGTGAGCTTGAAACCCTCGCGCGCGTCGAACTGACGGCGCGAGCCGGCCTTGATCAGTCCCGAGAAGATGCGCTGCCCGTCCGCGGTGACCTCCGTCCACGAGTCCTGGTCGAACTCGAGCAGGAGCCGGACGCCCGAGGTCGGCGTCGCGTCGGCCTCCGGAGCGCCGGGGTCGGCGACGGGCGCGACGGACGAAGCCTCGAACGGCACCGTCGCCGCGGCCTGCGGCGCGGGCAGCGGCGAGACCGCGACGTTCTTGAACGTCACCGGTGCGGAAGGACGCGGCGCGGCGGCGCGGGCCGGCGCGGCGCGCCGCTCCGGCCGCAACATGAGGCCGGAGATGATGAGGACCCCGGCGACGACGACGACGATCGAGCCCGCGGCGCCACGGCGTCCCCGCATGAATCGCGAGCGCGTGCGGCCCTTCGCCGGGCCGGAGTCCTTCGGGCGGTCCGGCGCCACGTCGGCGAGGTAGGCGTTGACCATCTCGTCGCCGTCGAGGCCGAGATGCCGCGAGTATGCGCGGATGAATCCGCGGGTGAAGACGGGAGCCGGGAGCCGCGAGAGGTCGCTCGACTCGAGCGCCGTCAGGAGGCGGATCGAGATCTTGGTTGCGGCCGAGATTTCCTCGAGCGAGACGTCCCGGATGAGCCTCTCCCGACGGAGTTCTTCCCCGAACGTGAGGGCCGGTGTCTCACCCATACTCCTGACTCCCGCGGTTGAGTGGTCTTCCATCCTAGACCCCGGCCAGCCGGTCCGCAAGGACTCTTTCCGCGCACGCGCGCAGCAGACTGTGCGACCCCGGTGCGTCCCGGATTCCGCGCAAATCGTCGAGGGTCGCGCGGCTCAGGAGGCCCAGCGCGACGGCTCGGGGCAGCGATGTGTTCCGCAACACCGCGCTGCGCACGGCCGAGCGGGCGATCCACCGCGGATGAGCGGCGATGAGCTCCAGGATCGCGGGCTCGCGGGTCCGCGCAGCCGCCTGGACGACGTCGGGCTCGGTCGCGAAGCGGTTCTCGAGGACGGACGCAATGACTCTGGGGTCTGAATCGAAGCGGAGCTGCAGGAGGGTGCCGCGTCCGACGCTGCGAGCGAGATCCATGCGCTCGGCGACCGCCATCTCCGGGAGACGCCGGAGGAGATCCTGGTCCGCGGCGCGCCGGATCGCCGGATGGACCCGAGAATTCGCCGAGAGGTGCGCCAGGTCACGCCAGAAGAGCGTCGCGACGAGCGCGAGCGCGTCGGTCCGCGGCGTCCGGGGGTGCGCGGCGAGTGCCATCCGGACCGCGTGGAACTTCCGCGCGTTGCGGTCGCCGAGGATCTCCTGGAGGGTGTCGTCGGAGAGCTCCGCCCGGCGGAGCTGACGGAGGCAGTCGCCCTCGCTGCGTCCGGAGGTCATTCCGACTCCGTTTCCCCCGCTCGCCCTCCGGTGCGCGCTTCCCTCTCGCCCGCGCGCCCTCCGGTGCGCGCTGACCTCTCGCCCGCGCGCCCTCCGGTGCGCGCTGACCTCCGACACGCACGGACCAGCCGCGCCGCCAGATCGCCGACCGCGGCGGTGCGCCGCGCGGGCGCCGCCGACTCCGCGGCCCCCACGAGCGCCGACCCCACGACGACTCCGTCCGCGAGACGTGCGGCCCTCCGCGCGGCGTCCGGCGTGCCGATGCCGAACCCGACGGCGACGGGCAGCCCGTCCGCGGCCTCCCGCGCGCGGTTCACGGTCTTCGCGAGATCGGGCGGCAGCGCCGCGCGCGCGCCGGTCGTGCCCGGCCGCGAGACGACGTAGAGGAATCCGCGGGAGAGCCGCGCCGCGGCGCGCATGCGCGCCGGGTCCGACGTGGGCGACGCGAGGAAGATCGTGTCGAGGCCGGCACGCACGAAGTGGGGCGTGACGCCCGGCGCCTCCTCGGGCGGGACGTCCGTGAGAAGGACGCCGTCGCAGCCGGCGTCGTGGGCCGCACCCGCCGCGCGCGAAAGCCCGTAGCGCATCAGCGGATTGACGTAGGAGAACAGGACGAGGGCGAGATCGGTCTCGGCGCGGATGCGCCGCGCCGCGTCGAGGACGGAGTCGAGCGTCGTCCCGCCTGCGAGCGCGCGCGAGGTCGCGCGCTGGATGACCGGGCCGTCGGCGATCGGATCGGAGAACGGCACGCCGAGCTCCAGCACGTCGGCGCCGGCCGCGGCCAGCGCGCGCGCCAGCGCGACCGTGTCGTCGACCGAGGGGTCGCCGGCCGTGAGGTACGCGATGAACGCGGCGCGCCGCTCGGCCCGCGAGCGGGCGAAGACGGACGCGAGCCGGCTCACGTCCGAACGGCCACGCGCGACGGGCGCGACGGATGCGGAGGACGCGACGGGCGCGACGGACGAAGCCGCATGTACTCGTCGAGGTCCTTGTCGCCGCGGCCCGAGAGGTTGACGAGGATCCACGCGGCGCGCGGCAGCTTCCGCGCGAGAATCGCGGTGTAGGCGACGGCGTGCGCCGACTCCAGCGCCGGCAGGATCCCCTCGGTCTCGCAGAGCAGCGCGAAGGCGTCGAGCGCCTCCGCGTCGGACACCTTCGCGTACCGCACGCGGCCGGCCGCGTGCAGCGCGGCGTGCTCGGGGCCGACGGCGGGATAGTCGAGGCCCGCCGAGGCCGAGTGCGTCGGCAGCGTCTGCCCGGACTCGTCCTGGAGGATCATCGTGCGCGTCCCGTGGAGAACGCCCACGGCGCCGCCGGCGAACCGCGCGGCGTGGTCGCCCGGTCCCGGGCCGCGCCCGCCCGCCTCGACGCCGTAGAGCGCGACGCGGGACGACAGATAGGCGGAGAAGATCCCGATCGCGTTCGATCCGCCGCCGACGCACGCGACGACGGCGCGCGGATCGCGGCCCGCGAGACGCCGCATCTGGCGCCGCGCCTCGCGGCCGATCACCGACTGGAACTCGCGCACGATCGTGGGATACGGATGCGGCCCGAGTGCGGACCCGAGAACGTAGTGCGTCGTCGCTACGCGCTCGGTCCAGTCGCGCATCGCCTCGTTGATCGCGTCCTTCAGCGTCCGCGAGCCCGTTTCGACGCCCACGACCTCGGCGCCGAGCAGCCTCATGCGCGAGACGTTCGGCGCCTGACGCGCCATGTCGTCGACCCCCATGTAGACGCGGCACGGGAGACCGAGGCGCGCGGCGGCGGCCGCGGTCGCGACGCCGTGCTGTCCGGCGCCGGTCTCGGCGACGATCCGAGTCTTTCCCATCCGCTTCGCGAGCAGCACCTGGCCGAGCGCGTTGTTGAGCTTGTGCGCGCCCGTGTGGAGGAGGTCCTCGCGCTTGAGGGCGATGCGGGCGCCGCCGAACCGCTCCGAGAGGCGGTCGGCGCGCGTCAGCGGAGTCGGACGGCCCGCGTACGAGGCGAGCAGATCGTGGAGCTCGTCGCGGAAGCGGCGCTCGCGGCGGAGGCGGAGAAACGCGCGCTCGAGATCCTCGAGCGGCGCCATGAGCGTCTCCGGCGCGAACCGGCCGCCGAATTCGCCGAAGTAGCCGCGCGGCGTCTTCCGCGGTCGCTTATCGCGCGGCACGATCGGCCTCCCTCACCGCCGCGATGAAGCGCTCCATGCGGCCGCGATCCTTGATGCCGAGCGACGACTCGACGCCGGTCGCGACGTCCACGCCGTCCGGGCGCAGGCGCCGGATCGCATCGCCGACGCAGCCGTCGTCGAGGCCGCCGGCGAGGAACAGGTCGACCGGCACGAAGGGCCGCGATTCGAGAGTCGCCCAGCCCGACCGGCTCCCCGCTCCCTCGCTGTCGTCGAGCAGGACCGCGCGGAGCCGGCCGAGCACCGCGTCCGGAAGCGCGTCCGCGTCGCCGGCGTGGCGGATCGCGGCGATCACCGGCACCGGCAGCGCGGCGACCTCGTCGGCCGTCACCAGCCGCTGGAGCTGCGCGAACGACAGCCGTCCCCGCTCGATGGCCGCGAGCATCTCCGGGAGCGTCTCGTACTTGAAGACGCCGACCCTCGCGGCGCCGTCCGATGCGCGGGCCAGCTCCTCGGCGCGCGCGAGGTCGACGCGCCGGCGGGACGCGGCGGAGAACACCATTCCGAGGAGGTCCGCCCCGAGCTCCGCCGCGAGGGCCGCGTCCTGCGGCCGCGTGATCCCGCAGATCTTGACGCACGTCGGGCGACTCCCGGCTCTCGCCGTCATGCCTGCAACGCGCGCAGCGCGCCCTCGGGATCCTCGGAGCGCAGCAGCGACTCGCCGACGAGGAACGCCTCGAGTCCCGCGGACAAGAGCCGCGCGACGTCGTCGCGAGAGCGGATCCCGCTCTCGGCGAGCTTGACGGGACCGGCCGGAACCGCCGACGCGAGCGCGGCCATCTTCTCGAGGTCCGTCTCGAACGTCGCCAGGTCGCGCGCGTTGATCCCGAGCACGTCCGGCGCGACGGCGGCGGCCGCGCGGATCTCGTCGGCGGAGTGCGTCTCGGCGACGACGGCGAGACCGAGCGACCGCGCGCGTTCGCGCAGCCGGGCGAGCTCGTCGGGCGCGAGGGCGCGCACTATGAGCAGCACCGCGTCGGCGCCGAGCGCCGCAGCGGCGTCGAGCTGCTCCGGCGCGACGAAGAAGTCCTTCATGAGGATCGGGCGGCCGGAGATCCGTTTCGCCCGCGCGACCCACTCCGGGTCGCCGCCGAAGAAGTCCTGCTCGGTGACGACCGAGATCGCCGCGGCGTGTCCGCGCCGGTAGTGGAGCGCGAACGTCTCGATCTTTCCGTCCGCGCCGTGCAGGATCTCTCCCGCGGAGGGCGACTTCGCCTTGATCTCGGCGATGACCCGCACGCCCGGCTCGCGCAGCGCGCGCACGAATGCCGCGCCGTCGCTGGGAAGGCCGGACGCCGGCGCGGGCGGCGGGCCGCCGGCCAGCCTCGCCCGCTTGGCCGCGAGGATCGCGTCGAGCACGTCGCCGGTCGCGCGAGCGCTCATGCGGCGCTCGAAATCCGGAGCTGCTCGAGCCGCTCCCGGGCCGCCCCGCCGTCGACCGCCGCCCGCGCCCGCTCGTAGCCGTCGGGGATGTCCGCCGCGCGCCCCTCGACCACGAGCGCGGC
This sequence comes from Thermoanaerobaculia bacterium, assembly GCA_036271035.1. Classification (GTDB taxonomy): domain Bacteria; phylum Acidobacteriota; class Thermoanaerobaculia; order UBA5066; family Gp7-AA6; genus DAHUXD01. The sequence continues at coordinate 14,284 of DATBBK010000069.1, forward strand.
CGCGGCGTTCAGGAGCACAGCCTCGCGCCGCGGACCGGGCTCGCCCTCGAGCAGCGTGACGAGCTGCGCCGCGTTCTCGGCCGCGTCGCCGCCCGCGAGCTCCGCGGCGGACACGGGCGACTGGCGCAGCACCGCCGGGTCGAAGCGCCACGGACGCGTCCAGCCGTCGCGCACCTCGACGCCGAGGGCCGCGACGCCGGGAGTCAGCTCGTCGAGACCGTTCTCGGAGTGGAACACGATCGCGCGCTCGCTTCCGAGGGCGGCGAGCGCGTCGGCGAGCAGCCGCACGAGCTCGGGCCGCGCGATGCCGATGAGCTGCCGCGTCGCGCCCGCCGGGTTCGCGAGCGGCCCGAGGGCGTTGAAGATCGTCCTCACGCCGAGCTCGCGGCGAACGGTGCCCAGCTCCTTCATGGCGGGATGGAACGCGGGAGCGAAGAGGAACACGAGCCCCGCCTCGTCGAGGATGCGTCCCGCGCGCTGGGGGTCGATGTCCACGGCGACGCCGGCCGCGGCCAGCACGTCCGCGGAGCCCACGCGCGACGAAATGGAACGGTTGCCGTGCTTGGCGACCGCGGCGCCGGCTCCGGCCGCGACGATCGCCGCCGCGGTCGAGACGTTGAAGAGGTCGCGCCCGAGCCCGCCCGGGCCGCACGTGTCGAGCAGCGGCGCCCGCCGCGTGGCGACCCGCCGCATCCGGCTGCGCAGCGCCGAGACCGCGCCGGCGATTTCGTCGGAGGTCTCGCCGCGAGTCGCGATGCCGAGCAGGATCGCGCCCTTCTGGGCCTCGGAGGCGCGGCCGTCCATGAGATCGCCGAACGCGGCCTCGGCGAGCTCGCGCGGGAGCGGGCGTCGCGCGGCGACGACGCGCAGGGCCTCGGCGACGGCGGGCGTCATCGGCGCCCCGCGTTCGCAGGGGCGGGGCCCGCCTCCACCCGCGCGACGAAGTTCGCGAGCAGCCTCTCCCCGAGCGGCGTCAGAACGGACTCCGGATGGAACTGCACGCCGTACACCGGCCGCTCGCGGTGCGACAGCGCCATGACCACGCCGTCCTCGGTCCTCGCCGTGACCGTCAGCTCCGGCGGGAGCGCCGCCTCGTCGACCACGAGCGAATGGTATCGCCCGGCATCGAACGGAGAGGGAAGGCCGGCGAAGAGCGGGGAGCCGTCATGATGGACCGCGCTGCTCTTCCCGTGGCGCGGCTCCGGAGCGCGCACGACCGAGCCGCCGAATGCGGACGCGATCGCCTGGTGGCCGAGGCAGACGCCGAGCAGCGGCACGCGCGCCGCGGACGCGGCGGTGATCAGGGCGATCGACTGCCCCGCGCGCTCCGGGCGGCCGGGGCCCGGCGAGACGACGACGGCGCGAGGCCGCCGCGCGAGCGCCTCCTCCGGGTCGAAGCGGTCGTTGCGCGCGACGACGACGTCGGGGTCGAGCGCGCCCAGCGCCTGCACGAGGTTCCAGGTGAAGGAGTCGTAGTTGTCGACGACGAAGATCACGACGCGACTCCTCGCGCGGCGACGGGCGTACCGGCACCGAACCACTCGCGCGCCAGCTCGACCGCACGGAAGAGCGCCGCCGCCTTCGACTCCGCCTCGGCGTACTCCCGCTCCGGCACCGAGTCGGCGACGATCCCTGCGCCCGCCTGGACCCGCAGCACGCCGCCCTCCGCGACGGCCGCGCGGATGGCGATCGCGAGGTCGCAGTTGCCGGCGGCGTCGAAATAGCCGACCGCGCCGCCGTAGAGGCCGCGGCGCGACGTCTCGAGCCCGTCGATGATCTCCATCGCGCGGATCTTCGGCGCGCCCGTCAGCGTGCCGGCCGGGAAGCACGACGCGAGCGCGTCCGCCGCGGTGCGGCCCTCGGCGAGCCGGCCGCGCACCTCCGAGACCAGGTGCTGCACGTGCGAGAACCTCTCGACGTGCGCATAGCGCGCCACCGCCACGCTGCCGATCTCGCAGATCCTCCCGAGGTCGTTGCGCGCGAGGTCGACCAGCATGACGTGCTCGGCGCGCTCCTTCGGGTCCGCGGCGAGCTCGGCGGCGAGGCGCTCGTCCTCCGCAGCGTCCGCTCCGCGGCGCACCGTGCCCGCGATCGGCCGCGTCTCCACGTCGCGGCCGCGGCACCGCACGAGCATCTCGGGCGACGAGCCGAGGACGCTCGCCTCGCGGGTCTCCAGA
>DATBBK010000070.1:0-3852 GCA_036271035.1 Thermoanaerobaculia bacterium
GGCGTCGCGGGACTCGGTGCCGTGGCCGGTATGGTCGAACTCCTCCACCGAAACCGTCTTGTACTTGGACAGCGCGCCGTCCGGGAAATACACCCAGTCGGCGTCTTTGCCCTTCACGAGCTTGTCGTAGTCGGGCAGAAACTTCTGAGGCTCGTCCTTCTGATGGGAATCGTCGGATTCCGAGAACTTCTTGTCCGACGCATACGCCGACATCGTCAGCGCAAACAGACCGGCCAGACCGATCAGCAACGAACGGCGGAACGCGCTACGCATTTTCCACACTCTCCTTGGACTGAATTGTACCAGCGGGGACCTTCCCGCCGGACGGAGGCGAGCCGAAACGAAGGCGGTCGCAGACGGCCGTGCCGGCCTCGGACGTGGACAGCGAGCCGCCGACGTCCGCCGTCCCGGCGCCCCCGCGGACACAGTCGGCGACGGCCGCCTCGACCGCCGCGGCCTCCGCCTCGTAGCCGATGTGCTCGAGCATCAGCCCGGCGGTGAGGATCGCGCCGAAAGGGTTCGCCTTTCCGGTGCCGGCGTATTTCGGCGCGGAGCCGTGGACCGGCTCGAACATCGAGACCCGGCCCGGATGGAGGTTGCCGGACGCCGCCATGCCCAGGCCGCCCTGGAGCGCCGCGCCGAGATCCGTCGCGATGTCGCCGAACATGTTGTTGGTCACGATGACGTCGAACTGGCGGGGGTCCTTGATCATCTGCATGCAGAGCGCGTCGATGTAGAGGTGCGACGCCTCGATCCGCGGGTACTCGCGCGCGACCTCGAAGAACGTCCGCTGCCAGAGGTCCCCCACGAAGCGCATCGCGTTCGATTTGTCCGACATGACGACGCGGCTGCGGCCGCGGCGCATCGCGTAGTCGAAGGCGGCGCGGCAGATGCGCTCGACGCCCTTGCGGGTCGACACGTCCTCCTGCGTCGCGACCTCGTCGGGCGTGCCCTTCTTGAGGTGGCCGCCCGCGCCGACGTAGGAGCCCTCGGTGTTCTCGCGGAAGACGACGAAGTCGATGTCCTCGGCGCCGAAGCCCTTCAGCGGGCAGAGCCGGTCGTCGAGGCAGCGGACCGGCCGGAAGTTGACGTAGAGGTCCAGCTTGAAGCGCGCCCCGAGGAGGATGTCGGCCGCGTGCTTCATGTCGGGGACGCGCGGGTCCCCGAACGCGCCCATGAAGATCGCGTCGTAGCCGCGGGACAGGTCGTCGAAGGCGCCGGACGGGATCGTCTCGCCGGTCTTGAGGTAGTGGTCCGCGCTCCAGGGGAAGTAGACCGCGTCGAGCTCGAGCCCCCTCGCGCCGCAGACGCGGTCGAGGACCTTGATCGCCTCGGCCGTCACGTCGACGCCGATGCCGTCGCCGGGGACGACTGCGATGCGCATGCGGGCCGGGAAGATAGCAGAAACCGCCCGAAGGAGGCTGTGACGGATTTCCGTCATTCGGCCATCGTCTGTCCTAGAATCCTCCCATGACATTCGCCGACGCCATCGTAGAGGTCCTCCGTGACGCCAGCGGCAAGCCCGAGCGCGCGACACCGGGCAGCGTCTGCCGGATCCTCGCCGAGGAGACCGAGCGGCACCTCGATCGCGTGCAGTACTCGGCCCAGCGCTACATGCGGCACCCGATCGCCCTCTGGGACGACTGGGAGGTCATGCTGATCGCCTGGGAGCGCGGGCAGGTCACTCCGGTCCACGATCACCGCGGCGTCATGGGCGGAATGGTCGTGATGTCGGGATCGCTCCAGGAGGAGCGCTTCGAGACTCCGGGCCGCCGGCCCCATCTCTACGAGAACCGGACCCGCCCCGAGGGCGACCTCTCCGACATCGGTCCGACCGTGCTCCACCGGCTCCTGCCGGCCACGCCGCGCGCCGTGTCGCTGCACGTGTACCGGCCGCCCCTGCGCACGATGGGAATCTGGGACGACTCCGGGATGATCTCGATCATGCCGTCCGCCTTCGACCTCGGCGAGGAGGTTCTGGCGCGCGTCGAGTCGCCGCGGGTCGGAACGTATTAGCCGCAGCTAATACGTCGCGCGCCGTCCCGAACCCGCCCCGTCGTCCGCCAGTCACTTCGCGGCCCACACCACCGCCCACTCGGTGCCGCGCGGGTCCGCGATCGTCTCGACGCGCCGTTCGCCCTCCCCGCCCGCGTCCCCGGGCGCCGCGATCCGGACGCGGAAGCCGCGCCGCGCGGAGGGCGCCCCCGCCGCATCGGGGTCGAGCCGCCAGCGCCGCACCGCGCCGATCGTGAGCGGCGAGTGGCCGAGCCCGGACGCGATGCCGACGTCGCCGTAGCGGTCCCACCTCGCGGCCGCGCGGCCGATGAGCGTGTCCTGGCCGTGGAAGCCGTCAAACGTCTCCGGACGGTCCGGCCAGATTCGGAGCGCGTCGCGCGCGCCGAGCGCACCCGCCACGACGAGCACGCCGGCCGCCGCGATCGCGGCGGCGGATCGGAGCCTCCCGGGAGCGAGGCCCGCGAGCCAGATCAGCCCCGCCGCGGCGCAGAGCGCGGCGAGCGTCGTGAGATAGGCGAAGCGCGCACCGTTCGGATGGTCGGCCTGTCCGCCCGCGACCGTGGCCGCGAGCACGGCGACCGTTTGCGCGAGGACGAGCGCGGAGAGGCCGTCGCGCGGGCGGATCAGCGAGCGGGCCAGCGCGATCGCCGCCGGAATCCCGAGGAGCCACCCGAGCCGCGAGCGGCCGGGCAGGTCGTGCCGTGCGATCGGATCGGGGATCAGCCACGGCGCGGCGAGCGTGTCGGCGGCCGCCGCGAACGGCGGGAGCAGCGACCCGCTGCGCGCGATCTCCAGCCGCACGTTGTGGTCCGAGGTGCGCGCGAAGTACGGCGCCGTCCGGCCCGAGCGGAGCAAAAAGATCGGCGACGCGGCAAGCGCGAAGCCGAGCGCGAAGAGCGCCGCGCGCCCGAGTCGCTCGCGGCGGCGCTCCGGCCGCTCGTCGGGCAACTCTGTTGCGCGCCTCGCCGGCGCGGCGGGCCACAGCGCAAACAGGCCGAGACCGGCCGCCGCCGGCCACGCCGCGAGATAGACGTGCGCGCCGATGCCGGCGATCGCGCCCCCCAGTAACGCGAGACCCGCCGAGCGCCTCCGGCGCGCGTGCACGAGCGCGAGCGTCGCGAGGTCCACGATCGGGACGAGCACGATCATGCACCAGGACCAGCGCGAAAGGATGAGGTGGCCGCGCATCCCGGCGAGCGCGAGGGCGGTCAACGCGCCGCCGCCGGCCGGGAGCAGCGACGCGCCGAGCAGCGCGCCGGTCGCGATCGAGAGCGACCCCGCGAGCGCGGCCGGAAACCGCACTCCGAAGACCGTCGCGCCGAAGCCTCGGAGCGACGCGCGAAACCCCTCGAGGTACAGCACGCCGACGCTTCCGTACGGCTTCGCGACACCGAAGGGCGCGGGACGGATCGCGTCCGCGAAGTCCGACGGGCGCCCGGAGAGCTCGAGCGCCGCGGGGATGAGCGAGGCGTCGTCGATCCAGAGCGGCTCCGGGATCCGGGAGAGCGCGGCGAAGCGCAGCGCGGCGCCGGCGCACACCGCGCCCGCGGCGAGCAGCGCGAACGCGAGCCGGCTTCCGGCGAGCGGCCGCAGCGGCGCCCGCGACGCGGGCTCGCGCGCCCAGAACGCGTAGAGCCCGGCGGCCAGCGCGCCCGCGCCCGCCGCGGCGGCGGCGACGGCGAGCCCGAGGAGCAGCCGCGGCACGGCCCAGGCGGGCTCGGGGTCGACGAGCAGCGCCGGACGCAGCGCACGCAGCAGGTCGACGCCGGCGACGAAACCCGCGAGGGCGCCGACGATCGCCGCGGCGCGGAGGACGGTCCGGCTCAAGCGGGACCG
>DATBBK010000071.1:0-7162 GCA_036271035.1 Thermoanaerobaculia bacterium
GGCGGCCACCGACTCGGTCGCCGTTCGTCTGCGCCACGGCGGAGACGCGGGAACCATGAGCCTCGTGGAGTTCGTCGGCACCGCGAACCAGGCGGTCGCCGAGAAGAGGAAGGAGCTGGTGTGAGAGATCTCGCGGAGGTGAAAGATCGATAAGAAGAGTATCCGTGTCAACGAACAGATCCGCTGGAAGGAAGTCCGGCTGATCGGGGAGTCGGGCGAGGCGCTCGGCGTGGTCTCGATGTCCGAGGCGCTCCAGAAGGCGCGCGAGGCGACGCTCGACCTGGTCGAGATCGCCCCGACGGCGAACCCACCGGTCTGCCGGATCATGAACTTCGGAAAGTTCATCTACCAGCAGAAGAAGAAACAGGCCGATTCGAAGAAGAAACAGAAGACGACGCAGGTCAAGGAAGTGAAGTTCCGGCCGAACATCGACGATCACGACTACGACTTCAAGATGAAGAACATCCTGAAGTTCCTGTCGCACGGCGACAAGGTCAAGGCGACCGTGCAGTTCCGCGGCCGCGAGATGGCGCGGCGCGAGAACGGCCAGAAGGTGCTCGACCGGCTGTTGGTCGACCTGAGCGGGAAGGCGGTTGCGGAGAGCCGCTCAGAGATGCTCGGCAACCGGCTGTACCAGATCCTGTCGCCGGTGAAGGCGCACTGAGGAACGCGAAGAGTCAGAACGAAGAAGTAGGACGAACGACAGCGAGACCGGACGGAGGCGGATGCGCGGCGCGAGCCGCGTCGCGTCTCACGTCACACGAGGACACCATGCCGAAACTGAAGACCCACAGGGGCGCCGCCAAGCGCTTCAAGAAGACCGCCTCGGGCAAGTTCAAACGCGCCAAGGCGTTCAAGAGTCACATCCTGACGAAGAAGGCGCCGGGCCGTAAGCGCGGCCTCGCGCAGTCCACGACCGTCTCGTCGGCCGACATCCGTCGCGTGCGAGAAATGCTGCCGTACGCGTAAACCGTAAGCCGTAAACCGCAAACCGAGCCGAGCTCAGTCGGTTCACGGTTCACGAGACAAGGAGGACCACCATGCCTCGCGTCAAGCGCGGACCCAAGAGAAAGAACAAGCGCGCCAAGACCCTCGCACTGGCGAAGGGCTACTACGGCACGAAGTCGAAGTCGTATCGGATGGCGAAGCTCCAGGTGGAGAAGTCGCTCGTCTACGCGTATCGCGATCGCAAGGCGAAGAAGCGGGACTTCCGCGGCCTTTGGATCGTGCGGATCAACGCGGCGGCGCGCGAGCACGAGATCTCGTACAGCCGGCTGGTCGACGGCCTGAAGAAGGCCGGCAACGACATCAACCGCAAGATGCTCGCCGAGATCGCGGTGTCCGACCCGACCGCATTCACGCACCTGGTCGGCGTCGCCAAGCAGGCGCTCGGGACCGCGTAGCGGCGCGAGAGGACGCACGTCCCCGTGGCCCAGGACGCGATCCAGCAGGTTCTCCGTCTCTTTCGGGAATCGGCCGGCGCCGGCGCGGCGTCGCGCTCCGAGTTCGAGCGGCTGAAGGGCCGCTTCCTCGGGCGGGACGGCCTCGTCGCCGCGCTGTTCGGCCGTCTCCGCGATCTGCCGCCGGCGGAGCGCGGCGAGTTCGGCCGTCTCGCCAACGCGGCGAAGACGGAGATCGAGGCGGAGGTCGGCCGGCTCGGCGACGAGCTCGCGCGGCGCGAGTCGTCGGCGCGCGAGCGCTCGAGCGCCGTCGACGTCACGCTGCCGGGGCGCGCGCCGCTTCGGGGCGGGCTGCACCCGATCACGATCGTGCGCCGCCGGATCGAGGAGATCTTCCTGCGGATGGGCTACTCGATCGCCGACGGACCGGAGATCGAGAGCGACTTCCACAACTTCGAGGCGCTGAACTTCCCCAAGGACCACCCGGCCCGCGACAGCCAGGACACGCTCCTGCTCGACCGCGCGGCGAAGTCGCCGCTCCTGCTGCGCACGCACACCTCGCCCGTGCAGATCCGCGAGATGCGCAAGCACGGCGCGCCGCTGCGCATCATCGTCCCGGGCCGCGTCTACCGGAAGGACGAGGTCGACGCGACGCACTCGCCGGTCTTTCACCAGGTCGAGGGCCTCGTCATCGATCGGGGCATCTCCATGGCCGACCTGAAGGGCACCGTCTCCGTCTTCCTCGAGGAGCTGTTCGGGAAGGGCACGCGCACGCGGTTCATCCCGACGTTCTTCCCCTTCGTCGAGCCCGGAGTCGACGTCGCGATGACGTGCATCTTCTGTCACGGCTCCGGCTGTCCGAAGTGCAAGGGCTCCGGATGGATCGAGATCATGGGCGCGGGAATGGTCCATCCGCGCGTGCTCCAGGGCGTCGCGATCGACCCCGAGGACTACACGGGCTTCGCGTTCGGGCTCGGCATGGATCGCGTCGCGATGCTCAAGTACGGCTTCCCGGACCTGCGGCTGCTCTTCGAGGGGGATGAGCGGTTCCTGCGCGGCTTCGCGGAGCAGGCATGAAGTTCTCGCTCGACTGGCTCGGGGACTTCGTGGACGTCGGCGAGGCTGGCGGCGCCGCGGGCGTTCGGACGCTCCTCGACCAGGCCGGCATTCCCATCGAGTCCGTCGCGCGGTTCGAGGACGACGCGATCCTCGACGCCGAGATCACGCCCAACCGGCCCGATGCGATGGGTCACCGGGGCCTCGCTCGCGAGATCGCGGCGATGTCGGGCCTCGCGCCGCGCGACCTCGGCGACCGCTACGCGGAACCGTCCACGCGGGGCGAAGCGACGGAGCACCTGACGTCGCTCGTCCTCCAGGTCCCGCGCCACTGCCGCCGCTTCGGCGCGCGGCTCGTCCGCGGCGTCGAGGACGCGACTGCGCCCGCTAGAGTGCGCGAGCGCCTCGCCGCGATCGGCGCGAAGTCCATCTCGGCCGCCGTCGACGCCACGAACTACGTCCTCTGGGACACGGGGCAGCCGCTGCACGCCTTCGACTTCGACCGCCTCGCGGGAGGGCTGCTCATCGTGCGCCGCGCGCGCCGCGGCGAGCGGCTCGTGACCCTCGACGGCGTCGAGCGGGTTCTCGAATCCTCCGACATCGTCGTCGCCGACGCGGAGCGCGCCGTGTCGCTCGCCGGAATCATGGGCGGCCTCGACACGGCCGTCACCGCGTCGACCCGCAACGTGCTGCTCGAGGCGGCGTGGTGGGACCCGGTCACGATCCGCCGCACCGCGCGCCGGCTCGGGATGCACACCGACGCATCGCACCGCTTCGAGCGCGGCGCGGACCCGGACGCGATTCCCGCGGCGCTCAACCTCGCGGCGCGGATCCTCCTCGAGGCCGCGGGCGGCACGGTGGCGCCCGGATACGTCGACGTGCACGGCGCCGCGCTGCGCGTGCGAAAGACCGCGCTGCGGCTATCGCGCCTGCGCATGCTGTCAGGGGACTCGCGGATCGGAATCGACTTCGCCGGGGATGCGCTGCGGCGGCTCGGCTTCGCGACCGAGGCGAAGGGCAAGCGCATCTCCGTCCAGATCCCGCTCTTCCGCGCGGACGTGCGGCGCGAGGACGACCTCGTCGAGGAAGTGCTCCGCGTCTGGGGCTACGATCGCCTGCCGACGCGGCTCCCGCCGTCTACCCTTCCGGGGGGGCAGCGCGAGCCCCTGCGCGCGGTCGAGGAGCGCCTCGCGGACGCAGCGGCGGCCGCGGGGTTCTTCGAGACGGTGGGCTATCCGTTCGTGGATCGCGCCGGCGACGAGGGCGCGTGGGAGGAGTGGTTGCGCGCGACGGGGACCGCTGCGGAGCCGCTCTCCATCGAGAACCCGCTCGACGCGACCCGGCGGCACCTCCGCGCGACGCTGCTGCCGGGGCTGCTCGACGCCGTGTCGCGAAACGTGCGTCACGGCGCGGACGGCGTCGCCCTCTTCGAGATCGGCCGGGCGTTCGGCGCGGCCGGCGACACGGACCACCCGGAGTCGTTCGAGTCGCGGCGCCTCGCGTTCGCACTCGCGGGCGAGCGTCGGGACCACTGGTCGACGCCCGAGAAGCTCCGCGCGGCGGACTTCTTCGACGCGAAGGGGCTCGTCGAGCGGCTCGTCGAGCCCTGGATCGCGCCCGAGGACCTCACCTGGAGGCCGATGCACGTCCAGGCCCTCGCGACCGGCGCGGCGGCGGCGGTCGAGGCGCCCGGGGGCGCCGTCCTCGGCGTCGTCGGACTCGTGGCGGAGGAGGAGCGCCGGCGGCGCGACCTCTCGGTGCCGGTCTTCGCCGGCGAGATCCTCGTGTCGGCGTTGCCGGCCGCGGCGCGCGCGTACGAGTTCCACGACGCCCCGCTCCATCCGGCCGTCGTCGCGGATCTCACGTTCGCGCAGCCGCGCGAGCTGGCGTGGTCGGAGATCGCGGAGTTCGTGCGGCGGCGCGGCATCGAGAACCTGGAATCGTTCCGCTGCCACGACCGCTACGAGGACCCGAAGGACCCGGCCGGAAGGGTCAAGACGACCGTCCGACTCGTGTTCCGCTCCGCAGGCCGCACGCTGTCCCAGCAGGAGGTCAACGAGGCGGTCGCGCGCCTGGCGCGGGAGATGGAGGCGGAGCTGGGAGTGGAGCCGTGAACGCCGGAGCCCTCGGTCCCCGCGACATATTAGTGATTGCTAATGGATTCGACCGCTCGCGGTTCTGAAAAACTGCGCACAGAGGTGGCATGAGCATGGACATGTTTCGGGTCTTCGACACGCTGGACAAGAAGGTCGAGAGGCTGCTCGCGAGGCTGACCTCTCTGGAGGCGGACAACGAGAAGCTCCGGGGTGAGCTCGCGACGGCGCGCAAGGCCGAGAAGGACGCCGGCGACAGCCGGGGCGTCGCCGAGCGTCTCGAGAAGGAGCGCGACCAGGTCCGCGAGCGCCTCGACAAGCTCATCGCGGCGCTCGAGACCGCGGACGAGAAGAAGGCGTAACGGCGACGAGCCGGCCGTGAGCGGTGAGGCTCAGGCGGTGAAAAACAGCGAGAAGTGGCTCGCTGCTTACTGCTTAGCGCTCGCCGCCGACTGACTCGTAAATCATTGACGCTTCTCCTTTAACCGGTCTAGACTCTGTTCTGCGAAAGGAGCCGGTGTTCTCGGTTGGACAAACGGGGGAGTGTGACGCAGGTCGAGATCTTCGGTCAGACGTACAGCGTACGTGCCGATGGAGAGAGCGGCTACATTCACGACCTCGCCCGTTTCGTCGATTCCCGCATGAAGGAAGTGGCGGAACGGACGGCGACGGTGGACACCACGAAAATCGCCATACTGGCCGCCCTGAACATTTCGGATGATCTCTATCAGACGGAAAAACGTCGGCAGGGCGACCCCACGGACATGAAGGCCCGTGCGGAGCGCCTGATCAGAAAACTGGACGACGCCCTGGGCGCTTGAAGGCGCGGCGTCGGCACCCCGATATATCGGGGAGACACGAAGGAACAATACGAGTGGTTCGGTCTCCTAATCCCGGTCTGGCGGTCCCTCACCCTCGTCGGAAGTACAGCTTCCGTTTCATCGTGTAGCCACGCCCGTCCGCGGCGCCCCCGGGCTTTGGGGGGGGCGAATGACCACATCCATCGCGATCGCGATCGCGGCCGGAATCATTCTGGCCGGGGTCCTGCTCGCCGTCGGCTACTCCATCCTTCGAAAGAAGGTCGACGTGGAGCGCGCCGGGATCCGCACCGAGGCCGACAAGGCTCTCGCCGAGGCGAAGCGCCAGGCGGAGGCCAAGGTCCGCGAGGCGGACATCGAGGCCAAGGAGAAGGTCCTGGCCGCGCGAGTCGAGTTCGACAAGACGGTCCAGGCGAGGCGGGTCGAGATCGCCGGCCTGGAGAAGCGGGTCCAGCAGAAGGAGGAGAACCTCGACCGGAAGCTGAACCAGCAGGAGAAGCGGGAGGAGGAGTACGCCCGCAAGGAGAAATCCGTCGCCGACCAGCAGAAGAAGCTGGAGGACATGCAGGGAGAGATCCAGCGGGTCATCGACGAGCAGCGCAAGCGGCTCGAGCAGATCTCGGGCCTGACCGCCGTCGATGCGAAGCGGGACCTGGTCAAGTCCGTGGAGAACGAGGCACGCCTCGAGTCGGCCGGGCTGATCCGGCGGATCGAGGAGGAGGCCAACGAGCAGGCCACGCAGAAGGCCCGCCGGATCATCGGCATGGCCATCCAGCGGCTGGCCTCGGACACCGTCGTCGAGGCGACCGTCTCCGTCGTCGAGCTGCCCTCGGACGACCTGAAGGGGCGGATCATCGGCCGCGAGGGCCGCAACATCCGCGCGCTCGAGGCGGCGACGGGAGTCGACCTGATCATCGACGACACGCCCGAGGCGATCGTCATCAGCGCGTTCGAGCCGCTGCGCCGCGAGGTCGCCCGCCACGCGCTCGAGAAGCTGATCGTGGACGGACGCATCCATCCGGCGCGCATCGAGGAGATCGTCGAGAAGGTCCGCTCCGAGCTGTGGGAGAAGATCCGCCAGGAGGGGGAGGCGACCGCGCTCGAGTTCGGGATCCCCGACCTGCACCCCGAGCTCGTGAAGATGCTCGGACGCCTCAAGTACCGGACCTCCTACGGCCAGAACGTGCTGCAGCACTCCAAGGAGGTCGGCTGGCTCGCGATGAACATGGCGGCCGAGCTCGGCGCGAACGTGGAAGTCGTCCGCCGCGCCGGCCTGCTGCACGACATCGGCAAGGCCATCGACCGTGAGATGGAGGGCACGCACCTCGAGCTCGGCCGCGAGGTGCTGAAGAAGTTCGGCGAGTCGAACGACGTGATCCACGCGATGGAGTGCCACCACGGCGACTACGAGCCGCGCTCGCTCGAGGCCGTGCTCGTCAACGGCGCCGACGCGCTGTCGGCGGCGCGGCCGGGCGCGCGCCGCGAGATCCTCGAGACGTACGTCAAGCGCCTCGAGAAGCTGGAGCACATCGCCGACGGATTCAAGGGCGTGCAGAAGGCCTTCGCGATCCAGGCGGGCCGCGAGCTGCGGATCGTCGTGGAGGCGAACCGCGTCACCGACGACGAGGCGCTGTGGCTCTCGCGCGACGTCGCCAAGAAGATCGAGGCGGAGCTGCAGTACCCGGGTCAGATCAAGGTCACGGTGATTCGAGAAACTCGCGCGGTCGAATATGCGCGGTAAGGGAGAGGGTCTTAGGTCGTAGGTCATAGGTCGTAGGGGAGCACCTACGACCTT
>DATBBK010000072.1:0-2115 GCA_036271035.1 Thermoanaerobaculia bacterium
GACGCAGTACATGGCGCGCGCGACATCGCCATCCGGTGGGAAGGACTGCAACCTCCACTTCGGCAAGCCGGAGCGGGGCGTCATCTCCCCCATCTCGATGCTCGGCGCGCTCGTCCCCGTCATGGCCGGGATCGCGCTCGCGGGGAGGATGCAGAAGAAGGACCTCGTCGCGATGACGTGGATCGGCGACGGCGGCACCTCCACCGGAGCCTTCCACGAGGGCATCAACTTCGCCGCGGTGCAGCAGCTGCCGCTTGTCATCATCGCGGAGAACAACGGCTGGGCGTACTCGACGCCGTTCCGCCGGCAGACGGCGGCGCGGTGTCTCGCCGACAAAGCGGCCGCGTACGGGATCCCCGGCGACCAGGTCGACGGCAACGACGTCCTCGCCGTGTACGACGCGGCGCGCCGCGCCGTGGACCGCGCGCGCTCCGGCGGCGGACCGACGCTCATCGAGTCGCTGACCTACCGCATGAAGGGCCACGCCGAGCACGACGCGCAGGCGTACGTCCCGAAGGAAGAGCTCGAGGAGTGGCGCGCGAAGGATCCGATCGCCCGCTTCGCGAAGACGCTGATCGAGACGGGCGCCGCGCAGGCGGCCGAGCTCGAGGCGATCGACCAGGCGATCTCCGTCGAGGTCGACCGCGAGGTCGAGGCCGCCGAGAAGAGCCCGCTCCCCTCTCCGGACGCCGCGCTCCAGGGCGTGTACGCGAGCGGGACCGCCGGGGCCGAGCCGATCGACAATCAGAGGACGTCGGAAACGACGTCGCGGAGGACGCCGTGAGCAGCGGTCCCGCGCACCTCGGCGCGCCCGACGAGACGGCCGCCGCGAAGGGACAGACGACCTACGTCGACGCGATCCGCGAGGGCATCCGCGAGGAGATGCTCCGCGACCCGCGGGTCTTTCTGATCGGCGAGGACATCGGCGTCTACGGCGGCGCGTTCAAGGTGACGGACGGCCTCGTCGGCGAGTTCGGCGAAGAGCGGGTCATCGACACGCCGATCTCCGAGACGGCGATCGTCGGCGCCGCGGTCGGCGCCGCGATGATGGGCATGCGCCCGGTTGCCGAGATGCAGTTCATCGACTTCATCTCGTGCGCGTTCGACATGATCACGAACTTCGCCGCGAAGTCGCGCTACCGGACGGGCGTCGGGGTTCCGCTCGTGATCCGCGGGCCGTCGGGCGGCGGCGTCCACGGCGGCCCGTTCCACTCGCAGAACCCGGAGGCGTACTTCGCGCACACGCCCGGGCTCAAGGTCGTGCAGCCGGCGACGGCGGCCGACGCGAAGGGGCTCATCAAGGCGGCGATCCGCGACGACGATCCCGTCCTCTTCTTCGAGCACAAGTTCCTCTACCGCCGGATCAAGGAGGAGATGCCCGCGGGCGACCACGTCGTACCGATCGGCAAGGCGGCCGTGCGCCGCACCGGCCGCGATCTCTCGGTGATCACGTACGGCGCGATGGTGTGGACCGCGCTCGAGGCGGCGAAGACGCTGGAGGCGGAGGGCATCGATTGCGAGGTCGTCGACCTGCGCACGCTTTTCCCGATGGACGAGGAGACGGTGCTCGAGTCGGTCGCGAAGACGAACAAGGCGATCCTGCTCCACGAGGCGACGCGCACCGGAGGCATCGGCGCGGAGATCGCGGCCGTGCTCTCGGAGCGCTGCTTCGAGTACCTGGACGGCCCGCTCGTGCGCGTCACCGCGCCGGACACCCCGGTCCCGTACTCCCCGCCGCTCGAAGAGGCTTTCCTGCCAAACGCCGAGAAGCTCTGCCGGGCGGCACGGGCGTTAGCCGGGTACTGATACCGAGGGAGAGGGTCCGGAAGCGACTTCCCCTCTCTCGTCCGGCGGCGTCGAGTCGCCGCTGAGAACGCCAAGCTCTGCCGGGCGGCACGCGCGCTCGCCGGGTACTAAGAAGGCATCGTCCCGGTTCGGAGGGGCGGGGCTTGCCCCCGCCCGATCGCGGCCCAACGGCGATCGCAACATGCGGGCGGCCGCGAGGGCCGCCCCTACGGACCCGGGCTAGAACCGCAGCCGACTCTGACGTATCAATTACCCATGCGTGACATCCTCGACGACGTCGAGCGCTGGGTCTCCGAGGGCAAGCCCGTC
>DATBBK010000073.1:0-6430 GCA_036271035.1 Thermoanaerobaculia bacterium
CCACGACTTCGTCGAGTCGATCGTGCGCGCCGGGATCACCGCGGGCTGCGGCGGGGGCAACTACTGCCCCGACGCCTCGGTCACGCGCGCGCAGATGGCCGTCTTCCTCCTCAAGGCCGAGCACGGTCCGGCCTACGCGCCGCCCGCGTGCCAGGGTGTCTTCGCCGACACGCCCTGCCCCGGCCCGTTCACCGACTGGATCGAGCAGCTCGCCGCGGAGGGCATCACCGGCGGCTGCGGCGGCGGCAACTACTGCCCCGCCTCTGCCGTCACGCGCGCGCAGATGGCGGTCTTCCTCCTCAAGACGCTGCTCGGCTCGAGCTACACGCCGCCCGCCGCGGCGGGCATCTTCGGCGACGTTCCGATCGGCTCCTTCGCCGCCGACTGGATCGAGGACCTCTACGGACGCCAGATCACCGGCGGCTGCTCCTCCTCGCCGCTTCTCTACTGTCCGAACAACGCGAACACCCGCGGCCAGATGGCCGTGTTCCTCACGAAGACCTTCTCGCTGCCCTGAGGCGGCCTCGTGGAGCGGCGCTCGTCGCGAGACGCGCGCCGTGCTCTCGTCGCACCTATAATTCCCGGACTCACAGAACGAACACGTCACACAGGAGACGGCATGCGCCTTCGCAAGCTCCTCGTCCACGCCTCGCTGCTCGCGATCGCCGTTCCCGCGCTCGCCGCCTCTCCGCTCTCACCCGACGCGCTCGCGCGCAAGGTGGACCCGTGGGTGCTCCAGACGGCGTCGCGCGGCGACACCGAGTTCCTCGTCATGCTGCGCGAGCAGGCGGATCTGCGGGGCGCGCGCCGGATCGCCGGCAAGACCGAGAAGGGCGCGTTCGTCGCCGACGCGCTTCGCTCGCACGCCGAGTCCACGCAGGGCGCGCTCGTGAACTTCCTCGCGTCGCGGCACGCCGAGTACCGGCCGTACTGGGTCGTCAACGCGATCTGGGTGCGCGGCGGCCGCGAGCTCGTCGAGGCGCTCGCCGCGCGCGACGACGTCTTCCACGTCTACGCGAACCCCCGGGTGCGGCTCGATTCTCCGGTCTCGCGCGAGCCGTCGGGCGCGACGCCGTCCACGCCGGAGACGGTCGAGTGGGGCGTGGCGCGCGTCAACGCGCCCGCGGTCTGGGCGCTCGGCTTCAACGGCCAGGGAATCGTCGTCGCTGGCGAGGACACCGGCTACCAGTGGGACCATCCCGCGCTCAAGAACCACTACCGCGGCTGGAACGGCTCGACCGCCGATCACAACTACAGCTGGCACGACTCGATCCATTCGGGCGGCGGGACCTGCGGCGCCGACTCGCAGTTCCCCTGCGACGACTTCGGGCACGGCACGCACACGATGGGCACGATGGTCGGCGACGACGGCGGCTCGAATCAGATCGGCGTCGCGCCGGGCGCGAAGTGGATCGGCTGCCGCAACATGGATCAGGGCGCGGGCACGCCGACGACCTATGCCGAATGCTTCCAGTGGATGATCGCGCCGACGGATCTCGCCGGCGCAAATCCCGATCCGTCGAAGGCGCCTCACGTGATCAACAACTCGTGGGGCTGCCCCGTGAGCGAGGGCTGCACGGATCCGAACATCCTCAAGGTGGTCGTCGAGAGCGTGCGCGCCGCCGGCATCGAGGTCGTCGTCTCCGCCGGCAACGCGGGCAGCGCCTGCGGCACCGTCGAGGACCCGCCCGCGATCTACGACGCGTCGTTCTCCGTCGGCGCGACCGACATCGGCGAGGCGATCGCCGGCTTCTCGAGCCGCGGGCCCGTCACCGTCGACGGCAGCAACCGCATGAAGCCGGACATCTCCGCACCCGGCGTCAACGTGCGTTCGAGCGTGCCGGGCAACGCGTACGAGAACCTCAGCGGGACGAGCATGGCGGGACCGCACGTCGTCGGCGTCGTCGCGCTCGTGCTCTCCGGCGATCCGGACCTCATCGGCGACACCGACGCCATCGAGAGCCTGCTGACCGCGACCGCCGTCCCGCGCACGACGGCTGAGTCCTGCGGCGGCGTTCCCGGGAGCCAGGTCCCGAACAACACGTTCGGGTGGGGACGCGTCGACGCGCTCGCCGCGTTCGAGAACGCCGACCTCTCGATCGAGCAGACCGACGCGCCCGATCCGACGGTCCCCGGCACGAACGTGACCTACACGCTGACGATCACGAACCACGGACCCGCCGGCGCGACCGCGGTCCACGTCGTCGAGGGGCTCACTATCAGCGCGAGCATCCAGTCGGCGACGCCGAGCCAGGGCTCCTGCGCGCTCGTGACCTTCGGCGTGAACTGCGACCTCGGCGACATGGCGGTGAACGCGGTTGCGACGGTGGCGATCGTCGCGACGCCCTCGGTGCCCGCGACGCTGACGAGCAACGCGACGGTCGACGAGGGCGGGATCGATCCGGTTTCGGGCAACAACGCGGCGTCCGTGCAGACGACGGTCGTCGCGTGCCCGTTCCCGGCGCCGACGATCACGGCGCCGCTCTCCGTTCCGCCGGCGACGGCGGATCTCCAGGCCTCGTCCGACTCCGGGGCCGGCCACGCCGACGCGTGGACGCTCACCGGCGGGACGATCACCGCAGGCGACGGCACGAACGCGATCACGTTCACGTCCGGCGATCCCGGCACGACCATGACGCTGTCGGTGATCGACTCGATCGACGGCTGCGCCGCGCCCGAGACGGCGGTCTCGATCTCCGTGGACTTCCTCGACGTACCGCCCGCGAACGCGTTCCACGACTTCGTCAACGCGGTCGCGCGCGCGGGGATCACGGCGGGCTGCGGCGGCGGCGACTACTGCCCCGACGCCTCGGTGACGCGCGCGCAGATGGCGGTCTTCCTGCTCAAAGCGGAGCACGGCGCGGCGTACGCGCCGCCGGCGTGCACCGGCGTCTTCGCGGACGTCGCGTGTCCGGGACCGTTCACCGACTGGGTCGAGCAGCTCGCGACCGAGGGCGTCACGGCGGGCTGCGGCGGCGGCGACTACTGCCCGGACGCCTCGGTGACGCGCGCGCAGATGGCGGTCTTCCTGCTCAAGACCGAGCATGGCTCGGCGTACACGCCGCCCGCGTGCGCGGGCGTCTTCGCGGACGTCGCGTGCCCCGGGCCGTTCACCGACTGGATCGAGCGCCTCTCCGCGGAGGGCGTGACCGCCGGCTGCGGCGGCGGCAACTACTGCCCGGACGCGCCGAACACGCGCGGCCAGATGGCGGTGTTCCTGACCAAGACGTTCGCGTTGCCGTAGCCCCTCTTCGACCGTCGTGGCGGCCGTGCCGGTGGTGGCTCCACGCTCGAAGAGACAGACGCGGCAGATGCTCCGACGTGAGGGGGCGGGGTCAAGCCCCGCCCCTACGACGATCTGGTCCTGCCCGTTCGTCCAGTAGCGCGCGGGTCTACACTCGTTGCACAACTTCGAAAGGGAGGATTCGTGCGGCGAGGCCTCGGGCCGGCGTCCCTTCTCATCGTCTTCGGCATGGCGCTGGGGCGTGCCTTCGCGGCCGCCCAGCCCCTGACCGCCTACGACGACGCGCTCCAGAACGGCTTCGCCGACTGGAGCTGGGCCGTCCACGACCTCGCCGCGACCTCGCCGGTCCACTCCGGAACTGACGCGATCTCGTTCGAACCCGACGCGTGGGGCGGCCTCTACTTCCACCGCGACGCCGGGATCGACGTCGGCTCGTACGACGCGCTCGACTTCTTCATCCACGGCGGCGCGACGGGCGGCCAGGCGATCCGCGTCGCGCTCATCTCCGGCGGTTCGAGCGTCGGCGACGCCCCGCTCGACGGCTTCGTCTCCGGCGGCGCGATCCCGGCCGGCGCATGGGCCTCGGTTCACGTGCCCTTCGCCGCGCTCGGCGTGACGTCCGGCATCCTGGACGGCTTCTGGCTGCAGGCGGACACGGCGGGCGACCAGGCGGCCGTCTTCGTCGACGACGTCTCGCTCGCCCCACGCACGGGCCCTCCGCCGCCGCCGACGCCCGTCGCCGTCACGGTCGACCCGGACCTCGACCGACATCCGATCTCGCCGCTCGTGTACGGCGTCGCCTTCGCCGACACCGGCAATCCCGCCGCGCTCCGCTATCCGCTCAACCGCTGGGGCGGCAACTCGACGACGCGCTACTCCTGGCAGGACGACATCGCGAATCACGCGAGCGACTGGTTCTTCTACAACATCGAGTCGCAGCCGGATCCCGGCACGCTGCCGGACGGGTCGACGGCGGACCTGTTCGTCGACGGCACCCGCGCGGACGGCGGCGAGGTACTACTCACGGTTCCGCTGATCGGCTGGACGCCGAGGGACCGCGTGCGTCGCTGGGGATTCTCCGTCGCGAAGTACGGCGCGCAGCAGTCGACCGAGTGCACCGTCACCGGCAACCCGCCGTGGTGCCAGCCCGACGCCGGCAACGGGAATCACGCGAACGGGACTCCGATCACCGGCAACGACCCGAGCGACACGTCGCGGACGATCGACCCTTCCTTCGTGACCGCGTGGATGGATCACGTCGCCGGCCGCGTCGGAAACGCGGAGAGCGGCGGCGTGCGTCTGTTCGCCCTCGACAACGAGCCGGACCTCTGGAACTCGACGCACCGCGACGTCCACCCGGCGCCGCTCTCCTACGACGAAATCTGGCAGCGCACCGTCGACTACGCCGGCGCGATCAAGGCGCACGATCCGGCGGCGCTGACGCTCGGCCCGGTGCCGTGGGGCTGGTGCGCCTACTTCTGGTCGGCGCTCGACGGCTGCTCGGACGGCGGCGCGGACCTGGCGGCGCACGGCGGCGTGCACTACCTCGAGTGGTATCTCCAGCAGGTCCACGACTACGAGACGGCGAACGGCGTGCGCCTCGTGGACTACCTCGACGTCCACTACTACCCGCAGGCGGCGAACGTCGCGCTGACCGACGACGAGAGCGCCGGCGCGGTGCGGCTGCGCTCGCTCAAGGGTCTCTACGATCCGTCCTACGTCGACGAGTCGTGGATCGGCCAGCCGGTGCGCCTGATCCCGCGGTTGAAGGAGTGGATCGCCGCGCGCGCCCCGAATACGAAGCTCGCGATCACGGAGTACACCTGGGGCGGCGACACCGGAATCTCGTCGGCGATCGCGCAGGCCGAGGCTCTCGCGATCTTCGGCCGCGAGGGCGTGGATCTCGCCGCGCGCTGGGTCGCGCCAACCGCGGGCTCCCGCGTCGAGGACGCGTTTCGGCTGTACCTCGACTACGACGGCGCCGGATCGCGCGTGACGGGCGAGACCGCCCGCGCGGTCAGCGCGAACGTGGACGACGTCGGCGCGTACGCGATCGCCGGAGCGGGCAACCGGCTCTTCCTCCTCCTCTTCAACAAGGCGACCGGCTCACGCGAGGCGGACGTCGCGCTGCCCGAGACGCTCCACTGGCGCGCGCGCACCTGGGGCTTCGACGCGGCGACGCCGCTCGGCCAGGGAGCCGACGCGACGCCGTCGAACGGCGCGTTCGCGCTGACGCTGTCCGCCCGCTCCGCGACGCTCGTCGCCGCGTCGCGCGACTTCACCGACGTGCCCGTCTCGGACCCGTTCTACGCGTTCGTGATGACCGTCGCCGACGACGGCGTCTCGGCGGGCTGCGGCGGGCTCGCCTTCTGCCCGACGGCCGCCGTGACGCGCGCGCAGATGGCCGTATTTCTACTGAAGGCGAAGCTCGGCGCGAGCCACGTGCCGCCTCCCGCGACGGGCGCTGCGTTCGCCGACGTCGCCGCCGGGGACTTCGCCGCCGCGTGGATCGAGGAGCTCGCCGCGCTCGGCGTGACCGGCGGCTGTGGCGGCGGCGACTACTGCCCGAACGCGCCGGTCACGCGCGCGCAGATGGCGGCGTTCCTGTTGAAGACGGAGCATGGCGCGGCATATGTCCCGCCCGCGTGCGCCGGGGTCTTCGCGGACGTCGCGTGTCCGGGACCGTTCACGAACTGGATCGAGCGCCTCTCCGCCGAGGGCGTGACCGCGGGCTGCGGCGGCGGCGACTACTGCCCCGACGCGCCGAACACTCGCGGCCAGATGGCGGTGTTTCTGACGAAGACGTTCGTGCTGCAGTAGCGCGTCCGTCCGTCAACGCTTGTGGCCCCACGCCTCGTAACTGACGCGTCCGATGTTCCGGCACGAGGGGGCGGGGGCAAGCCCCGCCCTACGACGGTCCAGATCCAAACTCCTCGTCCGCCGCGACTTACCTGCCCTCCCGGCCAGCCGCGGTCTTGACCGAACGGCCAGCTTCCCCCATACTCCCCCCTTCACCTAAAAGCAGCTCGGTCCGGCAGGCCAGCAGGAGGCCGCGTCGTTGCATCCCCCCGTTCGGCGGTTCGCGCGGAACATCGCCCTCTCGCTGCTCGTCCTCCTCGCGGTCTCCCGTCCCGGCGCCGCGGCGACGTCCTACAAGCAGCCCGGCTTCTCCGAGACGACGGTCTT
>DATBBK010000074.1:0-16341 GCA_036271035.1 Thermoanaerobaculia bacterium
GCGGCATGAACGGGAAGAGCCTCAGATTCGCCATGGTGATCGTCATCAGGACGCACGAGAGGATCCAGACGGCGAAGCCCGCGCGCAGCGCTGTCGCCGCGCCGGGGCCGTAGCGCGGACGGATCGCGGCATAGAGCCATATTGCGGTGATGCCGAGGATGTAGCCCCACACGTTCCACCACACGACCGCCTGGAGCGTCTCGGGGTTCTGGCGGCCGAGCGAGCCGAGCGTCGAGCGAAATTCCTCGCGCATGACCATGTCGTGAAGGAGCCATTCGGAAACGTTGACGATGGTGCCGGCGAGGATTCCGCCAAGGATCACCCGCGCGAGGTTGATCTTCTTCACGGCGACCTCCTGTTGTGGGACCCGGTGGGTTGCGATGCGACGGGGAGCCTAGCACCGGCGGCGCTCCCCCGCCTTCCCCCTCCGGTCCCGCGTCTGACTTCCCCTTTCCTGCGCCTTACTGTCCCTCTCCGCCCACCGCATTCTCCTGTCATCCCGAGGAGCGCAGCGACGAGGGATCCCTTTTTCGGATCCGCCAGGTTCCGAGGGCGACGATGAAAGGGATCCCTCGCTACGCTCGGGATGACAATTAGAAGCGGGAGCCACGTCGCCCCTCAGAAAGCGGATTCGGCCGTATTTCCTGTCATCCGAGGAGCGCAGCGACGAGGGATCCCTTTCTTCGGATCCTCCAGGTTCCTGAGGGCAACGATGAAAGGGATCCCTCGCAACGCTCGGGATGACACGTGAGAAGCGGGAGCCGACGTCGCCCCTCAGAAAGCGGTCGGCCGCATTTTCCTGTCATCCCGAGGAGCGCAGCGACGAGGGATCCCTTTCTTCGGATCCCCCCATGTTCCTGAAGGCAAGACGAGGGGGATCCCTCGCTACGCTCGGGATGACAGTTGAGAACCGGGGTCGTCTGATACCGTCCCCCAGCCTCTTCCATGAAGGACAAACGCATCGCCGTCCTCGGAGCCGGACACATGGGCGCCGCGCTGCTGCGCGGCATCCTCGCCTCGGGCTGGGGCCGGCGCGGCAGGCTGGTGGCGACGCATCCGAAGCCCACCAAGGCGGCGGCGCTGCGCGGCGAGCTCGGCATCCGCGTGATCGCGTCCAACCGCGACGCGGCGAAGGATGCCGACATCGTCATCCTGGCGGTGAAGCCGCAGATTCTGGAGAGCGTGCTCGCCGAGATCGCGCCGGTCGTCCCGCGCGGCCGGCTCGTCGTCTCGATCGCGGCGGGCTTCCCGACCGAGCGGATCGAGGCGGCGCTTCCGGACCGCGTCGCGGTCGTCCGCGCGATGCCGAACGTCGCGGCCGTCGTGCGCCTGTCGGCGACCGTACTCTGCGCGGGCCGCCACGCGTCGGCACGCCGGATGGCCGAGGCGCGCACGATCTTCGAGTCGATCGGGATGGTCGTCGCGCTGCCCGAGTACCAGATGGATGCCGTGACCGGCCTCTCGGGCACCGGCCCGATGTACGTCTTTCAGATCGTCGAGGGGCTCTCCGACGCCGGCGTGCGTGTGGGGCTGTCGCGCGACGTCGCGACGGCGCTCACGGTGCAGACGCTGCTCGGCGCCGCGAAGATGGCGGAGGTCCTCGAGGTCCATCCCGCGATGATGAAGGACATGGTCACGTCGCCGGGCGGCACGGCGATCGCGGCGCTGCACAGCCTCGAGCGCAATCGCCTCCGCGCAATCCTGATGGACGCGGTCGAGGCCGCGACGCAGCGGAGCCAGGAGCTGGGACAGACGACGGGGAAGTGAGCGGTACGGTCTCAAGGAAGTGAACGTCACGGTCTCGCCCTGGTTCGCCCGTCTTCTTTTGGCGTCATCCCGAGCGATAGCGAGGGATCCGGTCCCCGGCAGACTTCGAGCCGACGGCATCCTCGGCTCGCCGAGTCGAGGATCCTTCGGCGCTGCGCGCCTCAGGATGACGCGCAAGGGACGGATGCGATCGCCGCCTTGCCTTTCTCCGGCTGACCGACCGTCCTACTTCTTCTCGTACTCTCCCGGGATCGGCCGGTCCGGCTTCTCCGTGTCCCATGCTACGGACGAGATCCACCACCGCTGACCGTCGTTGACGAGCTGGACCGAGTTGATCCCGCGCACGAACGGCTTCGCGTCTCCCGGCGCGTGGCGTCCCTCGTACGTCGAGAAGATCTGGCAGACGCGTCCGAAGCACTCCGCCGTGCGCGCGATCTCGCTCTCGAAGAACGCGGTCGAGTCGCCCCGCTCCTTCGCCGCCGCCATCCCCTTGAGCACGCGCTCCTGGAAGGCGTCCACGTCGAGCACGAGGAACTCCTGCGCGTCGGGCCGCTTCGGCGGGATGAGAACGCCGACGGGCAGGAAGATCTCGTGCATGCGCTTCCAGTTCGGCTCCTCCTCGGGACCGTGGCTCACCGACTGATACATCGCCGCGAGGATCGCATCGACCGACGAGCCGTCCGGGCGGACGCCGCCGATCCCGCGCGGTGTCGGCATGGCGGTCGGCAACGGAGTGCGTTTCGCGGGAGCGCCCATGTCGATCGTCGGCACGGCCTCGCGTCCGACCATCTCGTTCTGCTGCGGGTCCTTCGCGGTGGCGGGCGGACCCGGCGGGGGAGTCTGGGCGAAAAGCGGCGCCGCCGCCGCGGTCAGGAGAATCGTCAGGATCGTCGATCGCATCTCTTCCTCCTGAGGGCGGCCGGAAGGTCCGCCTCTCTACCTATGTCATTCCGAGGAGCGAAGCGACGAGAAGCCCCTTTCAGCGCCTCGAACGTTTGACGAAAGGGATCCCTCGCTGCGCTCGGGATGACAAAGCTTGTCTCGCGCGACCAAGGCTCTAGTTCTTCTTCTTGTATTCGTCCGGCACCTTCGCGCCGGCGTCGTATTGCGACGGGATCGGATTGTCCGCCCGCTCGGTGTCCCACGCGACCGACGCGACCCACCACCGCTTGCCGTCGCCGACGAGCTGGATCGAGTTGATGCCGCGCATGAACGGCTTCTCGTCTGTCGGCGCGTGCCGCGACGCGTACGTCGAGAACACCTGGCAGACGTTGCCGAAGCAGTCCGTCTTCCGTGAGACCTCGGTCTCGTAGAACGACGTCGACTCGCCCTTCGCCTTCGCGCCCGACATCCACTTCTTCGTGCGCTCCTCGTACGAGTCCACGTCGAGGACCGTGAAGATGTCGTCGCGCGCCGGCTTCGGCGGAACGAGCATGCCGACCTGCAGGAAGATGTCGTGCATGCGCTTCCAGTCGGGCTCGGCGTCGGGCCCGTGGCTCACCGACTCGTAGAGCGCCTTGATGATCGCGTCCACGCTCGCGCCGTCCGCGGACTCCGACGATGCGGCGCGCGGCATCCCGGAGCGAGGTTTCGCGGGCGCGGGCGCCTGCGCGAACGCGGTCGTGCCGAGGAGAAAACCGAGAACGAGACCGGCGGCGAGAACGATCCTTCGCATGGGACCTCCTGTGCGGTTGCGTGCTATCCGGACGCCCGGCTCGCGAGGACCGCGTCGAGCGAGAGGCGGTCCCAGCCGTCGGGCACCATGAGGACGAGGAGAAGGAGCGCGAGCCTCGGAATCACGTGAGTGTGGAACTCGTAGAGCGGCTCCGCGAGCAGATGTCCGAACGTCACGATGAGGAGCACGGCGCCGAGGCCGTACGACGCCTCGCGGATGCGCCATCCGACGATCATCAGAAAGCCGCCGATCAGCTCGACGAACGGGATCGTGACACCCGTCGCCCACAGCGCCCACACGGGAAGGAACGTGCTCGCGTACGGATCGACGAACCACTTGTGCGCGTGCGCGACGGGTCCCATCGTGAAGACCTTCCAGAACCCGGCCATGAAGAAGATGAGTCCGAGCACGCCGCGGGCGAGGAGGACCGCCCACGCGCGCCGCTGGGACTCACCAAACCGCATCGCCGCAACCGTGCCTTCCTGCGGGCGGGGACGAGCCCCGCCACGACGTCCCGGGGACCGAACCTCCGGTACACTCCGCGCGCATCGCGGGCGCCCGGACGAACGGCGAAACGATAGCCCAAGCTGGATGGGAGGACCGATGGAAGCGTCCGAGACCAAGTCCCTCCCCGAGAATGCATACCGGCCGCTCGCGCCGGGTGAGACATATCGTCCCGTCGTGCCGGCCTCGGCGGCGCCTCCCGAGGCGACGGGCCGCTCGATCTGGTGGGGCCTCTTTCTCTGCGCGATCTTCACCGCGGCCTCGGCGTACTCCGGGCTCAAGGTCGGCCAGGTCATGGAGGCCGCGATCCCGATCTCGATCCTCGCGATCGGCCTCGCGCGCGTCTACTCGCGACGCTCGAGCCTGCTCGAGAACGTCATCATCACGGGAATCGGCGGCGTCTCGGGATCGGTCGTCGCCGGCGCGATCTTCACGCTGCCCGCGCTCTACATCCTCAAGCTCGACCCGCACCCGTGGCAGGCCATCTTCATCTGCCTCGCCGGCGGTTGCCTCGGCGTCCTCTTCCTGATCCCGCTGCGCCGCTACTTCGTTCGCGACATGCACGGGCAGTTCCCGTATCCCGAGGCCACGGCGATCACCGAGGTCCTCGTCACGGGGGAGAAGGGGGGATCTCAGGCGCGCCTCCTTCTCGAGGCGACCGGGATCGCCGCGGTCTACGACTTCTTCGTGACGACGTTCCAGGTCTGGAAGGAGACGGTGGACTTCCAGTTCATCCCGCTGATGAAGGACCTCTCCGACAAGGCGCGCGTCGTGCTGCGGTTCGACGCGATCGCCTTCATCCTGGGGCTCGGCTACGTGATGGGGCTGCGCGCCTCGACCCTGCTGTGTGCCGGAGGCGTCCTCGCCAACTTCGTGATGGTGCCGATCATCTGGAAGATCGGCCAGCACGTTCCCGCCGCGATCTATCCCGCTCCGATGCCGATCTCGGAGATGAACGCCGCGCTCATCTATCGGTGGTACGTGCGCTACATCGGCGTCGGAGCCATCGCGACGGCCGGGATCTTCGGCATCCTGAAGTCGCTGCGGATCGTGATCGGCTCGTTCTCGATCGCGGCCAAGGCGTTCAGGCACGGCGAGGGCGAGGGACTCGAGCGGACCGACCGCGACATGGCGATCCTGAAGATCCTGATCGGCGTGGTCGTGACGTCGGTCGCGATCGCGATCTTCCTCGGCAACCTCGGAGCGTCCACCGTGGCCCTGATCATCGGCTTCCTGCTGACGCTCGTGTTCTCGTTCTTCTTCACGTCCGTCGCCGCCAACGCGATCGCGACGACCGCGCGTAACCCGGTGTCCGGCATGACGATGCTCACCATCATCGTCTCCTCGGTGATCCTCCTCGAGTTCGGCGTCTCGGGGCGGACGGGCATGTTCTTCGTCATGGCGATCGCCGGAATGGTCTGCACGGCGCTGTCCGTCTCGGGCCAGACGGTCACGGACCTGAAGACCGGTTACTGGCTGGGGAACACGCCCGCGGTCCAGGAGCGCGTGAAGTTCTACGGCGTCATCTGTTCGGCGATCGTCGTCGGTCTGACCATCGTGGCCCTGGCGCGGACCTTCCAATTCGGGGAGAGCGCGCCTGGCGACGCCCGCCCGGTCCTGGTGTCGCCCCAGGCGTCGATCATGAAAGCGCTCGTCGAAGGCTTCATGAGCCGCCAACCGGCGCCGCTCTTGCTCTTCGGCGTGGGTGCGGCCATCGCGCTGATCATGGAGATGCTGGCCGTGCCGGCGCTCATCGTGGCGCTCGGGATGTACCTGCCGTTGGAGCTGAACTCGCCGGCGCTGATCGGCGGGATCATCTCCTACTACGTGGGGCGGCGCTCCGAGCGCGTCGGCGGGCACACGGGCAGCACCATGCGGGAGCGCGCCGTGATCATCGCGTCGGGTCTCATGGCGGGCGGTGCGCTCGGCGGCGTCTTCGGTGCCGCGCTGCGCACCAAGTGGCCGCCGTTCCTGCTGGGCTGGTACCGCGAGGATTTCATCAAGCTGCCGTTCTACGACAACGACGGGCTGTCCCAGATCGTCAGCATCGCCGGGTTCACCTTGCTGTGCCTCTACCAGTGGTTCGGCGCGATGAAGAAGGAGAAGGCGGCCTAGCCGGCTACCGCCTCCGCGAGCGTCACGACGTCGACGATGCCGCGGCAGCCGTAGATCGCGGGCAGCGCGCGTTCGGGCGGATTCGCGCGGCGGACCTTCTCGACGGCCTCCGTCCCCGCGCGGTACGCGGGCAGGTTCATGCGCCCGAACAGCGGGTGACGCGCCCACGGGCCCGACAGCTTCGCGGCGCGCTCCTCCGACACGAGGCAGTCGCGGCGCAGCGACGCGGCGACCTCCTCCTGCGGCGCGCCCTCGCCCCACGTCCGGTACGACGCCTGGTTCTTCGCGTCGTCCTGCAGGTGCGCGAGCCAGAGCCCGATCTGCAGGTCCTCGTCCGGCACCTGCTCGACGTCGTTCAGGCCCATGGCGATCAGCACCGCGTTGTTGCCGATGCCCTCCGCGAGCGTGCCCCAGCGCGTGTTCATCGCGAGAATCGTCGACTCGAAGCCGGCGCGGCCACGCACGTAGAGGCCGTGCATGAGCGCGGTGGTCGTGACGTGTCCGGGGACGACCTCGTGCGCGACGAGCTGCTCGAACTCGGGCACCGAGATCTGCAGCGAGGCGTTGATCTCGTAGGTCGCCTCGTACTGCGGCGAGCCGTCGGCGTTGCGTGCGCGGCCGACGTAGTTCATGAAGCCGGAGAACCACGCGTCCTGGATCGGGACGAACTTCATGTTGGCGCGCGGCACCGCGCGCAGGTCCGCGGGCAGGTGCGGCGCCAGATTTCTCGTCGTGGAGCAATCGAAGAGTCCGATGAACGCGTCGGCGAGGGTGGCGATCGTCTTCGGCGGCACCATGCGCTGCGCGCGCCACGCGTCGGCCGCGGCGAGGAGCGACGCGGAGTCGGTGGACGGATGGCCGGCGCGCGCGAGCAGCTCGACGAGCCGGCGGCGCTTCTCCTCGGGGTGCGAGCGCTCCGGCGCGCGTCCGGTCGAGGCCCGCACGCAGCGCTCGTACGGCACCTCCGGCCCGCGGCCGAGGAGGTTCATCGAGAGGTCCCACATCGCGGAGAGGCACTGCGACAGGCCGTCGAAGAACTTGCCGCGCAGGCCGGGCAGGGCGCGGCCGCGCTCGGCGACCTCGCGCATCGCACCCGCGACGTCGATCGCGGCGAGGTAGGCGTCGACCGCGGCGCCGTCGGGCGCCTTGCCCGCGACGCCGCCCGTCTCGCGCAGCCGCTGCGCGGCGGGGTGCGTGTACGCCTCGGGCATCGGCGCGTCGGAGAACCACGAGTCGACGATCGCCCTCGCGGTGCCCGACGGGTTCATGACGTCGCCCCCCCAGAGCGCGTCGAGCCCGAGCAGCGCGGTGGCGAGGGCACGGTCGAGCGCGGCGTCGCTCATCAGATCGTCCGGCGCGACACGGCGATCGCGGGCGGCGTGCGGAGCGTCTGGTAGACGACGCAGTAGCGCTCGGTGAGCCGCTGCAGGTTCGCGAGCTGCTCCTCGGTCGCGTCGGTGTCGAGGTCGAAGCGCAGCCGGATCGCCTGGAAGCCGACGGGCGCGTCCTTCGCGACTCCGAGCGTGCCGCGGAAGTCGAGGTCGCCCTCGGCCTCGACGCGCCCCGAGCGGATCGCGATGCCGAGCGCGGTCGCGACGGCGTTCATCGTCACGCCGGCGCACGCGGCGAGCGCCTCGAGCAGCATGTCGCCGGAGCAGGCGTACGAGCCGTCGCCGCCCGTCGCGGGATGGAGCCCCGCCGCGACGAGCGCCCTGCCCGTCTCGACCTTGCACGTGACGTTCTCGCCGAGCGATCCCGACGCGCGCAACGTGATCAGCGCGGCGCCCGGCTCGGCCTTGTACTTGTCCTTCAGCGGCGCCTGCATCGCGCGGAGGTCGTCGGATCTCATGCGTGGGATCGTATCGGAGGAAGGCCGCTTGTCAGCTCCGGTCCAGCTTCCGGTCGTCCCAGCTGACCGGGTCCTCGCGCGGCTCGAGATGGGTGAACACGGTCGTCTGCGGCAGCACGCCGCGGACCGAAGCCTCGATCGCCTCGCACAGATCGTGGCCGCGCTGCACCGTCCAGCTCCCCGGGACGAGCACGTGCATCGAGACGAACCGGCGCGTTCCCGCGACGCGCGTGCGGAGCGCGTGGAAGAGCACGCCCTGCTCCTGAAACGGAGCGATCGCGTCCGTCACGACCTTGCGCTCCTCCTCCGGCAGGCCGGCATCGAGCAGTCCCGTTCCCGTCTCGCGTACGAGACGCCAGCCCGTCCAGATGATGTTGACGGCCACGGCGAACGCGATCAGCGGGTCGAGGCGCTGCCAGCCCGTCAGTGCGACGAGCGCGATCCCCGCGATGACGCCGGCGGACGTCCAGACGTCCGTGAGCAGATGGTAGCCGTCGGCGCGCAGCGTGATCGACCGGATTCGCTTCGCGGCTCGAAGGAGCACGACGGCGATTGCGCCGTTGATCGCCGAGGCGACGACCGACACGCCGACGCCGACCCAGGGATCGGTGATCGGCTGTGGATTCCGCCAGCGGCCCCACGCGGCGACGCAGATGCCGCAGGCGGCGGCGATGATCAGGAATCCCTCGACGCCGCTCGAGAAATACTCAGCCTTCGTGTAGCCGTACGCGTGGCGCTCATCGGGCGGCCGCGCGGCGAGGCTGAGCGCCCAGAGCGCGATCACCGCGGCGACGAGGTTGACGACCGATTCCGCCGCGTCCGAGAGCAGGCCGACCGAGCCCGTCAGCCGCCAGGCGACGACCTTGAGCGCGATCGTCACGACCGCGGCCCAGATGGAGAGCCACGCGTAGAACCGCGCAGGGCGCTCGGTCGCCACGGCCGCCATATTAGTCGGGGCTCGGAAAGCGCTCGTGAGACGAGGAACGAGGAAACGCCGTCTCCGTCATACACTCCCGCCCGTGCCGCGCAACGCGTCCCAACACGACCGCAGCGACCTCAAGCAGATCGCGCGGCGCGCCATGGTCGAGAAGGGCCTCGAGCCGGACTTCTCGCGCGACGCGCTCGCGGAGCTCGACCGCATCCGCGCCGCGGCCGATCCGTCCGGCGCCGACGTGAAGGACCTCCGCTCCCTGCTCTGGTGCTCCATCGACAACGACGACTCGCGCGACCTCGACCAGCTCTCGGTGGCCGAGCGCCTCGACGCGAATCGGGCGAGGGTCTGGATCGCGGTCGCCGACGTGGATGCGATCGTCAAGAAGGGCTCGGCGATCGACGCGCACGCGCGGACCAACACCACGTCCGTCTACACGGCCGCCGAGACCTTCCCGATGCTGCCGGAAAAGCTCTCGACCGACCTGACATCCCTCAACGAGAGCGTCGACCGGCTCGCCGTCGTCGTCGAGATGGTCTGCACGAAGGACGGCGAGGTCGAGTCCGCCGACATCTACCGCGCGGCCGTCAACAACAAGGCGAAGCTCGCGTACGACTCCGTCTCGGTCGGCATCGAGGGCGGCGCGATGCCCCCGCGCGCGGCCGCGGTCCCGGGCATCCCGGAGCAGCTCCGGCTTCAGGACGAGTTCGCGCAGGCGCTGCGGGAGCGCCGCCACGAGCGCGGCGCCCTCGAGCTCGAGACGATCGAGCCCAAGCCGGTGTTCGAGAACGACAGCCTCGTCGACCTGCGCACGCAGCCCCAGAACCGCGCCCGCCAGCTGATCGAGGACTTCATGATCGCGGCGAACGGCGCGACCGCGCGCTTCCTGTCGTCGAAGGGGCTCGCGTCGCTGCGGCGCGTCGTGCGCTCGCCGGAGCGCTGGCAGAAGATCGTCGCCGTCGCCGCGCAGGACGGCTACCGGCTCCCGCCGGAGCCCGACGCGGCGGCGCTCGAGGCGTTCCTCATGCAGCGCCGGAAGGCGGATCCCGTCCGCTTCCCCGACCTCTCGCTCGTCATCGTGAAGCTCATGGGCGCGGGCGAGTACGTCGTGGAGCGGCCAGGCCAGGCCGCGATCGGACACTTCGGCCTCGCCGTCCGCGACTACACGCACTCGACGGCGCCGAACCGCCGCTATCCCGACCTCATCACGCAGCGCCAGATCAAGGCGGCGCTGACCGGCGCGACTCCGTCCTACGACGCGGCAGAGCTGGGCCCGCTCGCGACGCACTGCACGGAGCAGGAGGACGACGCGAACAAGGTCGAGCGCCAGGTGCGCAAGTCCGCGGCGGCGCTGCTGCTCGAGGGCCGCATCGGCGACCGATTCGCCGGCGTCGTCACCGGCGCGTCCGACAAGGGCACCTGGGTCCGCATCTTCGAGCCGCCCGCCGAGGGCAAGCTCGACCACGGCTGGGAGGGTCTCGAGGTCGGCGACAAGCTGCGCGTGAAGCTCATCTCGACGGACGTCGAGCGCGGCTTCATCGACTTCGTCCGCGTCGACTAAGCGACCGCCCCCGCGGCTCGTTTCGACGCCTCCCTGTTGTAAATTGCCGTCTCGTTGTCTGGCGAGACGCCGTTTACGGGAGGTCGACATGGGGAGATTCCTGCCCCGCCTGGCGGGGCTTTTTCTGTGTCTTGGAGCGCTGATGTCCGCTGAGCTGGGCGCCCAGGCGCCGGCCGCGACGCCCGGCGCGAAGCAGGACGCGAAGCAGTTCGTGGACGGCGCCGAGAAGCGGCTCTTGAAGCTGTGGGTCGACACGAGCCGGGCCGACTGGGTCCGCTCGACGTACATCACCGGCGACACCGAGGCGCTCGCCGCGCAGGCCAACGAGAGGTCGATCTCGGCCGCGGTCGCTTTCGCCAAGGACGCGACGAAGTACGAGTCGGCGAAGACGGACGCCGAGACGGCGCGCAAGCTCAAGCTGCTGCGCCTCTCGCTGACGCTCGCGACCCCGCACGATCCCGACGAGGCCTCCGAGGTCACGCGCATCGCCGCCGAGATGGAGGGGATCTACGGCAAGGGCAAGTACTGCCCGCCCGGCGGGCAGTGCGTCGACCTCGAGGACATCACGAAGATCATGGCGACGTCGCGCGACGCGAAGCAGCTGCTCGACGTCTGGACCGGATGGCACGCGATCGCGCGGCCGATCAAGAAGGACTACGTCCGCTATGTCGAGCTCGCGAACAAGGGCGCGCGCGAGCTGGGCTTTGCGGACAACGGCGCGATGTGGCGGTCCAAGTACGACATGCCGCCGGACGCGTTCGCGAAGGAGCTCGACCGGCTGTGGGAGCAGGTCCGTCCGCTTTACGTCTCGCTCCACGCGTACGTGCGCTGGAAGCTCCACGAGAAGTACGGCGACGCGGTGCCCGCGAAGGGCCCGATCCCCGCGCACCTGCTCGGCAACATGTGGGCGCAGACCTGGGACAACGTCTACCCACTCGTCGCTCCGGCGGACGCCGACAAGGGCTACGACCTGACGCAGATCCTGAAGGGCCGCCGGACCGACGCGGTCCAGATGGTCAAGTACGGCGAGGGCTTCTTCACGTCGCTCGGCTTCGACCCCCTCCCGAAGACGTTCTGGGAGCGCTCGATGCTCACCAAACCGCACGACCGCGAGGTCGTCTGTCACGCGAGCGCGTGGGACGTCGACTACCTCGACGACCTGCGGATCAAGATGTGCATCGACATCACGGCCGAGGACTTCACGACGGTCCACCACGAGCTCGGCCACAACTTCTACCAGCGCGCGTACAAGGCTCAGCCTCCGCTCTTCCGCGACAGCGCGAACGACGGGTTCCACGAGGCGATCGGCGACACGATCGCTCTTTCCGTCACGCCCGAGTACCTCGTGAAGCTGGGCCTGCTCAACAAGGCGCCCGACACGTCGAAGGACGTCGGGCTGCTGCTCAACAAGGCGCTCGAGAAGATCGCGTTCCTGCCGTTCGGTCTCATGATCGACCAGTGGCGCTGGCGCGTCTTCTCCGGCGAGATCACGCCGGCCAACTACAACAAGGCGTGGTGGGATCTGCGGCTGAAGTACCAGGGCGTCGCGGCGCCGGCGGTGCGCACGGAGGAGGACTTCGATCCGGGCGCGAAGTACCACGTGCCGGCGAACGTCCCGTACACGCGCTACTTCCTCGCGGACATCCTGCAGTTCCAGTTCCATCGCGCGCTCGCGAAGACGGCGGGCTGTACGTCGCCGCTCCATCGCTGCTCGATCTACGGGAACAAGGCGGCCGGCGACAGGCTGAAGAAGACGCTCGAGATGGGTCAGTCGAAGCCGTGGCCGGACGCGCTCGAGGCGCTGACGGGCCAGCGCGAGATGGACGCGAGCGCGATCCGCGACTACTTCGCCCCGCTGCAGAAGTGGCTCGACGAGCAGAACAAGGGCAAGCCGGTCGGGTGGTAGGGGCGCCCTCGTGGGCTTCGGTTCGTAGGGGCGGCCCTTGCGGCCGCCCGCTAGAAGAAACGGCGACGCGGCCGATTCTCTGGCGTGAGGGGGCGGGGACAAGCCCCGCCCCTACGACGGTCGAAACGCGACGCGGCGAACCTCAACGCAACGCTTCGATCGATTCCCGGAAGACCGCCGTGTGCCGGTCCACGTCCGCCTCCGTCGTGTCCGGGCCGATGAGCGCCATGTTGTGGAACGGCGTCATCAGCACGCCGCGGTTCAGCGCCGCGAGGTGCATGTAGCGGTCCAGCTCCCCATCCACGCTCGCCGCCGCCTCCGAGCCGTTGCGCGGCGGCAGCGCGCGGAACCAGTATTCGGCGCGGCAGCCGAGCCGCGTCACGGACCACGGCAGCCCGAAGTCCCGGATCGCCGCGGCGACGCCGTCCGCGAACCGCTCCGCGAGCGGGATCGTGCGCGCGTACGTCTCCGGTGTCAGCAGGCGCTCCAGCGTCACCCGCATCGCCGCGAGCGACAGCGCGTTGCCTGCGAGCGTTCCGCCGATGCCGCCCGTGTCGGACTCGTCGCGCCGGATGGACGCGCCGACCCGCTCGCCGAGCTCCGACGTCATTCCGTAGACGGCCGCGGGGACGCCGCCGGCGATCGGCTTGCCGATCGTCAGCACGTCCGGCGAGAGACCGTGCGCCGCCGTGTAGCCGCCCGGCCCCGCGGAGATCGTGTGCGTCTCGTCGAGGATCAGGATCGTGCCGGTCTCGCGCGTGATGCGGCGAACCGCGTCGTGGTAGCCCGGCTCGGGATGCACGATCCCGATGTTCGTCATGGCCGGCTCGGCGAGGACGCACGCGACGTCGCGCGGCGCCAGCGCCCGCTCGAGGGCAGCGACGTCGTTGAACTCGACGACGCGGGTCGTGACGGCGGGATCGACCGGCGGCCCGATGTTGCCCGCGCGGGCGGCCTCACGGCCGTCCTGCAGCGTGACGAACGTCTCGTCGACCGTGCCGTGGTAGCACCAGTTGAAGACGAGGACCTTCGGGCGTCCCGTGACGTGGCGCGCGAGCCGGATCGCGAAGCGGTTCGCGTCGGTCGCGGTGAGCGCGAGCTGCCAGAGCGGAAGACCGAACCGGCGCGCGAGCTCCTCGCCCACCCACGCCGCGTCCTCGGTCGGCAGCATGAAGGTGAGGCCGCGCCGCGCCTGGGCGGCGATCGCCTCCGCGACGTCCGCGCGCGCGTGGCCGGTCATCGCGCCCGTGTCGCCGAGGCAGAGGTCGAGGAAGTCGAGCCCGTCCGCGTCGGTGAATCGTGAGCCGGACGCGCGCTCGACGAAGAGAGGAAATGCGCCCGGGAAGCGGACCATCCAGTTCATCGGCACGCCGGAGAGAAGTGACCGGATCGCCCTTTCATGGAGTCCGCGGCACTTCGGATGCGCGGCGACGAAGCGTGCCTCCTCGTCGGCGAGGCGGGCGCGGAGACGGGAGCGGTCGACGGTCATGCCTGCAGTGTCATCCGGAGCGAGGCTTCAATGTGTCATGCGAGGCGACCCACCGTGTTGTCCCGCGCGGAGCGACCCCACCGTGTCATCCCGAGCGAAGCGAGGGATCCCTTTCGAGGCCGGCTCGCTCGGTCGCGTGCGCGGCGCCGAGAGGGATCCCTCGTCCCCCTCGCTTCACTCGGCGTCCTCGGGATGACGGGACCAGTTCAGTACTTCAGCCTCACCAGCGTCGGAGCGCCGCTCGCTCCGGGCACCACCACGAACACGTCGTCGTACTGATTCGCGGCGATCGAGATCTCGTCCTTGACGCCGAGCGCCTTCAGGATCTCGGGCAGCGTATTGCTGTGGCCGACGACGAGGACAGCGTCGTTCGGATGGTCCTTCCGCAGCGATGACGCGAACTCCGTCGCGTCGGGCGCGCCCTTCGCCATGCCCTTGCCCACGTCGTAGGTCGTGATCGGAATCTTCAGCGCGTCGGAGAGCGGCTTCGCCGTGTCCTTCGCGCGTTCGGTGTCGGTCGCGTAGATCGAGCGGATGCCGGCGCTGCCGAGCAGTTTCGCGAGCCGGCGCGCGCGCTCGTGCCCGGCGTCAGTCAGGCGCTGGTCGGACTCGGAGATCTTCTCCGCGTGGCGGACGACGAAGACCGTCTGGGCGAGGGCGAGCGAGGAGGTGAGCGCGAGGGCGGCGAGCGTCGCGAGGACGCGAATGGATCGGTGCGTCATCGCCGGAGCTTATCCGGCCCTCAATGTCATCCCGAGGAGCGGAGCGACGAGGGATCCCTTTCCGGGCGGGGACGCGGAGAAAGGGATCCCTCGCTGCGCTCGGGATGACATGGCCAAGGCGTCCCGAAGGAAACCTCCCTGGCTCCGGTCGGGGTGACGTGGTCGAGGCGAACCGATCGGCCGGTTGGTTCCGAAGAAAGGGATTCCTCGCTTCGCTCGGTGACATGGTCAGTCCCAAAACGAACCGCGCGCCCTCGGCGTCTAAGGAACCGGAGCACGGATCTCCTCGCGACGTTCCGAAAGGCGGTATAAGGCTGGAGCAGGTCGCTCGCATCGCACAGAAGGCAAAGGAGTTCGACCTGGCCGACAGCGTCCGACAGAACGGCGACGAGGGGCTCGTGGAGGGGCTTCGGCAGGGGAGCCTTCCCGCGTTCGAGCGGCTCTACGCGCTGCACGGAGACCGGATGAAGTCGATTGCCGCCAATCTTCTCGGGACGACGACCGACGCCGAGGACGCCGTCCAGGAGGCGTTTTTGCGCGCGTATCGCGGCGCGGCGGCATTCCGCTCCGGCTCGAGCATCGCG
The DNA here is from genome assembly GCA_036271035.1 of Thermoanaerobaculia bacterium. Taxonomy (GTDB): domain Bacteria; phylum Acidobacteriota; class Thermoanaerobaculia; order UBA5066; family Gp7-AA6; genus DAHUXD01. Next base: position 15,104 of record DATBBK010000074.1, read on the forward strand.
ACCTGGCTCTACCGGATCCTGGTCAACGCCTGCTACGACCAGCTCCGGAGCCGACGGCGCCGGCCGGAGGCGCCGCTGACCGACGCGATCGGCGGCTCGTCCTCCGCCCGCGCCGAGGACCATCCGCTGCGCCTCGCGATCGAGTCCGAGCTCTCGCGCCTGCCCGAGCGCGAGCGCGCCGCGTTTCTCCTGTGCGAGGTCGAGGGCTTCTCGCACAAGGAGACCGCGGACATCCTCGACGTCCCCGAGGCGACGTCGCGCACGCTCCTGTTCCGGGCGCGGCGACAGCTCCAGCGCGGTCTCTCGTCGTCGGGCGCGTTCCGGCCCTCGGAGGCGAGATGAAGGCCGAGTGCCGCGACCTCGAGCGCGCGCTGTCCGGCGCGGATCCGTCCCTCTTCGCCGCTCTCGAGGCGCACGCGCTGTCGTGCGCGGCGTGCGCCCGCGAGCTCGCGGACTGGCGCGCGGTGGCCGACGCGGCGCCTTCGCTCCACAGGCAGTGGAGCTCGCCGGAGCTCTGGCCGCGGATCCATCAGCGCCTCGCCGAGGAGTGGCAGCGCGACGCCTCCCGCGCGCCCGCGGCGCCCGCGCGGTCGTGGCTGCGATTCCTGCCGGCCGCGGCGATCGTCGCGCTCTTCGCGATCGCGACCGCGGGCCTGCTCGTCTTCCGCAACGCGGGCGGCCGCGATCCGCTCGTCGAGCACTGGCAGACGACGAAGGATCCGATCCTCGAGGACCAGGCCGTGAACGAGGTCGAGACGGCGGAGAAGCAGTACCTCGCCTCGATCGACAACCTCTCGCGCCTCGCGCAGCCGAGGCTGGCCGGCGCGACGTCGCCCATCCTGATGAACTACCGCGAGAAGCTCGAGGTGCTGGACTCCGCGATCGCGGACTTGAAGTCCTCCATCGAGCAGAACCGCTACAACACTCACCTGCGGCGAGAGCTCCTCGCCATGTACAAGGAGAAGCAGCAGACGCTGCAGAACCTGATGAAAGAGGTCAAGTCATGATCCGTGCAACCCGGCGGTCCTCTCCGACGATTGCGGCGGTGTCCTTCGCGGCGCTCTCGCTCGCCGCGAGCGTCGCTGTCGCGACGGAGGCCAATCCGGACTACCAGCGCAGGTTCGAGAAGACGGTCGCGATGAAGCCCGGCCAGCGGTTCGAGATCGACCACAGCCAGGGCGCCGTGAGGATCACGACGCAGAAGACCTCCGAGGCGAGGATCACCGCCGAGATCGTCG
>DATBBK010000075.1:0-48941 GCA_036271035.1 Thermoanaerobaculia bacterium
CGGGCGCACCACCTCTTCTTCAGCTGCTCGACCATTCTCCTGCCCGCAAACGAGACGACGGGTCGGGAATCACGAGAACCTTGCCCTTCGGCGCTTTCTCCAGCGCCCGATACGCATCGACGACATGGTCGAGCGGAAAGCGACCGGCGACCTCGCTGATGACGGTCGGCCGTTCCGCCGCCAGGACCAGCCCGTCCGAGACGAGGCCCACGAGATCCTCGGGGCCCTCGAGCCAGCGCGTGCCGTTGAACCTGGTCACGAACACCGATCCGGGGAAGAGATCCCGCGAGTCGATCGCCGGAAGGGGACCGGAGAGCTCGCCATAGCTGATCAGGCATCCGCGGGGAGCGAGGAGCCGAAGGCTCGTCTGATAGGTGGCCGCTCCGATCGGGTCGAACACGGCAGCGCACAGGCGCCCATCCGTTTGGACCCGGACAGCCTCCTGCACGTCCTCGACGGTTCGGTCGATAACGCGAGTGGCTCCCGCATCGCGGACGCCTTTCCCCCGTAGCCCGCTCGCGATGCCGATGACGTTCACGCCACGGTCGGCGAGGAGCGCAACGAGCATTCGACCGACCGCGCCCGCCGCCGCCCACACGACCGAGGTCGAACCCCTCGCCAGCGGCCAGACACGAGCGAGACCACCGGCGGTCAGGCCCGCAACCGGAAGGCAAGCGCCACTCTCGAAGCTGAGCGAATCGGGTAACGAGACCATCATCGCGGCGGGCGCGACGAGTCGGTCCGCGCAAGACCCGAGAATTGCCGCCCAGCAGACGCGAGCGCCGGGCTGCAACGTCACACCGGGTCCCACATCCAGGATGGTTCCGGAGCCCTCGCCACCGAGCGGGAAGGGAAATGGCATCTTGACGACGTAGGTGCCCGACCGGATCAACGTCTCGGCGTGATTGAGGCCGACCGCCTCGACACGCACCAGGACTTCGTCGTCCTTCAAGGCCGGGACGTCCTCGACAGCGACCTCGATGACTTCTGGCCCCCCGGGACGCGTCGCACGCGCCACACGACGCCGAGCAACACTCATCTCCCCCGAAAAACGATCGGACACGGCGCCACCTTACCCGCTTCCGAGCCGACCAAGGCGCCGCGTCCGCTCCACCCACCCCTCTCCACCCGCGAGAGGGGGAGAGGCCGGGTGAGGGGGGCGAACCGAACGACGTAAACGCGCGGCGACGCCTCCTGAACCTGACCGAAGGTGCCCCCTTGGGAATCGCAGAGGCGCACGCGCCTCCCGTCGTCCGGCACCCCGGTGCGGTAGATTCCCTACCCGCTATGTCGGGGAACGAGGAACGACCGTTGATCGGAACGACGATTTCGCATTACCGGATCGTCCGCCAGCTCGGCGCCGGTGGGATGGGCGTCGTGTACGAGGCGGAAGACACACGGCTCGGCCGCAGGGTCGCCGTGAAGTTTCTTTCGTCGGAGCTGGCGAAGGACGCTCCCATGCTGGAACGGTTCGAGCGCGAGGCGCGAGCCGCGTCGGCGCTGAACCATCCCGGAATCTGCACGGTGCACGCGATCGAGCAGGCCGATGGGCGATCGTTCATCGTGATGGAGCTCGTCGACGGCGAGCCCCTGTCGACGCGCATCGCGGGACATCCCATGGAGATCGGGCAGCTCCTCGAGCTCGCGATCCAGATGGCGGATGCGCTCGAGTCGGCCCACGCGAAGGGCATCGTCCATCGCGACCTGAAGCCGATGAACATGATGGTGACGTCGCGCGGCCAGATGAAGATCCTCGACTTCGGTCTCGCGAAGTTCGAGGGGCCCGGCGGCGCGAGCGTCCACACGGCGACACCCACGGCGATCCCGCGCGAAGACCTGACCGCCGCCGGGACCGTGTTCGGCACGGTTCACTACATGTCGCCGGAGCAGGCGCGGGGGCTCGCGACCGACACGCGCACGGACCTCTTCTCGCTGGGCGCGATCCTCTATCAGATGGCGTCCGGAGACCGGCCCTTCGAGGGAGACACCCAGGCCGTGATCTTCGACGCGATCCTGAACCGCGACCCGCGGCCGCTCGCGGAGACGAATCCGACGATGCCGGAGGCGCTCTCCCCGATCCTCGAGAAGGCTCTCGAGAAGGATCGCAGCCTCCGCTACCAGACCGCCACCGAGCTGAAGACCGACCTGCTGCGGCTGCGGCGAAAGCTCGACGGGGCCCGATCGGGCCCGGCCGCCGCCGCGGATTCGAAGCCGCCCGGGCGCCGCGCGGCGCGTTCCATCGCGGTGCTCTACTTCGAGAACCTCTCGGGGGTGAAAGAGGACGAGTACCTCCGGGACGGCATCACCGAAGACATCCTGACCGATCTCTCGAAGATCGCAGGCCTGAGCGTCTTCCCGCGCACAACGATGCTGGCCTTCCGCGACCAGAAGACGACCGCGGCGGACGCCAGCCGGCAGCTGCGGGCCGACTTCGCGCTCGAGGGCAGCCTGCGCCGCGCCGGGAACCGGCTGCGGATCAGCGCCCAGCTCGTCGACGCGGCGACCGGATTCCCCGTGTGGTCGGAGCGCTACGACCGTGAGATGTCCGACATCTTCGAGGTCCAGGACGAGATCGCCCACAAGATCGCCGAGGCCCTCCGCATCAAGCTCACCCCGCAGGAGCAGGCGGAGCTCGCCGCCAAGCCGACCGAGAACATGCAGGCGTACGACCAGTACCTGCGGGGCCGCAGCTATGCCCGCCGGCGGACGACGCGCGACATGGAGTTCGCGCTGCAGATGTTCGAGAACGCCGTGACGCTCGACCCCAACTTCGCGCTCGCCTGGGCCGCGATCGCCAACGGGTGCGCCCACGCCCAGTACTGGTCGGGACCCGGCGGCACCTACATGGAGCGCGCGCAGTCGGCGTCGCTGCGCGCCGTCGCGCTCGCGCCCGACATCCCGGAGGTCCTGGTCTCGCAGGGCTGGATCCTCTACGCCGGCGGGCGATACGACGACGCCGAGCGGCTGACCCGCGCGGCGATCTCCCGCAAGCGGGACTGCGAGGGGGCCTACTACCTCCTGCTTCGCTCGCTCTTCGCGGGAGGCAAGCACGCGGAGGTGGCCAATCTCCGGGAAGAGGCGATCGAGGCCGCCGGGACTGACTACAACGTCTACATCCCGATCATGAACGCGCTCGGCTCGCTGGGAAAGACCGACGCCGCGCGCGACGTCCGGCTGCGGCTCACGCAGACGCTGGAGAACCACCTGCGCGAGGTGCCGGAGGACGCGCGCGCGCGGATCCTCCTCGGCGGCATGTATTCCCAGGAGCACCGCATCGACGACGCGGTCCGCGAGACGAATCTGGCGATGACGCTGCGGCCGAACGAAGCCACCGTGCTCTACAACGCCGCCTGCACGTTCGCGAATCTCGAACGGCGCGCGGAAGCGATCGATGCCCTGCGCAAGGCCTGGGAGGCCGGTTACAGAGACGCCGAGTGGACGCGCCGCGACCCCGACCTCGCGAACCTCCACGGGGATCCCGAGTTCGAGAGGCTGTTCCCCCCGCACAAGGAACGCTGAGTCGTCAGTCCGGACGCGGCGCCGAGCCAGGTCGCCGCGCCCGCCGTCTCAACGGCCCTCGTCCGCGCGCAGCGGCGCCAGCCCCTCCGACTCGAGGACGCGATTCGTCTTCGGCAGCCGCGTCGCGACGAAGTCGCGCCAGGATGCGAGTCCCGCGGCGACCCTCTCCTTGCGCCACGCGAATCCCGCGGCGGCGTCCGCCGTCGGCGCCGCATCGGCGCTCTCGACGGCCCCCTGGAAGCGGGCGAGGTCCACGGAGAGGCGGAGCAGGCTCGTCGGCGCCGCACCCGCGAGGTCGTAGGCCTCCTCCGGATCGAGCGCCGGTCCGGCGAGCACGGCGAGGTCTTTCGTGAACGCCGCGAGCTCTCCCGCCGACTTGCCGGAGGCTTTCTCCGCGAGACCCGCGGCCTGATGCCGCAGCGCCGACGCCTCCGAGAACGCCTCGGCCACGCTCACGCGCTGCGCCTCGATCTGGCGCGCGAGGTCGAACTGCCGCTTCATGTCGTCGGCGGAGACGGAGACGCGGGGATCCTTCTCGACCACGAGCGGCTGGCTCAGCGTGTGGTCGCCGGCCGTCAGGCGCACGGTGTAGCCTCCCGGCGGCGCCCAAACGCCCTGCGCGCCGCGGCGCCCGCGTCCGCGCAGGAGCGACTTCGGCGTCGCGTAGTGGAGGTCCCAGACGAACCGGTGCATGCCGGCGGCGGCCTCGGGCGGCGCGGCGGGAGGCATCCAGTTCGGCGTGACCGCGATCTTCTGCAGGTCCGGCCCCTCGGCCGCCTCGTCGCTCGCGTACCGGCGGACGATGGCGCCGGCGGCGTCTAGGATCTCGATCGCGATCGGCTGCGCCGGCGCGGCCTTCAGCCAGTAGTCCAGCACGGCGCCGCGGGGCGGATTCTCCGCGAGAGGCTCGTCCTTCGGATCGGGAGTGCCCTGGAACGCGGCCGGATGGATGCGCGTCGCCGCTCGCGGCGCGAAGAGCCATGCGTCGGACGCCGCCGCCTTCGCGTCGAGCTGTCGCAGCGGCGAGAGGTCGTCGAGGATCCAGAAGGAACGCCCGTGCGTGCCCGCGACGAGATCGCCGCGCCGCACGACGAGATCGCGCACCGAGCAGTTCGGCAGGTTGTGCTGCAGCGGCTGCCAGCCGTCACCGTCGTCGAAGGAGACGAAGACGCCGGTCTCGGTGCCGGCGAAGAGGAGACCGCGCTTCTCCGGGTCCTCGCGCACGACGTGGACGTAGCTGCCGTTCGGTATGCCGCGCGCGACCGCGGCCCAGGTCTTGCCACCATCGCGGGAGCGGTAGACGTACGGTGCGACGTCGTCGAGGCGATGCCGCTCCACGGCCGCGTAGATCGTGTCGGCGTCGAAGTGCGACGGCTCGAGCGCCGCGACGCTGGACCATGGCGTGACGGAGGGCGGCGTAACGCTCGACCAGTGCCCGCCGTCGTCGCGCGTGACCCAGACGAGGCCGTCGTTGGTCCCGGCCCACACGAGCCCGTCGCGGAGCGGCGAGGTCGCGATCGCGTAGACGACGCCGCGGCGCGGTCCCGGCTCGGTGCTGTCGGCGGCGGTTGCCGGATCGAGAGTCTTGGGGACCTCCGCGTTGTCGCGCGTCAGATCCGGGCTGATGCGCTCCCAGTGCCGGCCCTCGTCGGCGGAGCGGAAGACGAACTGGTTGCCGAAGTAGACCGCGTGCGGCGCCCGCGAGGAGGCCGTGAGCGGAAGCGTCCACTCGCCGCGGTAGTCGCCGGGGTACGCGAGCGTCGGATCGACGTTCTGATCCTGCAGCGTCGTCCAGTCGAAGCGCGAGACGCCGCCCCCGTAGACGATCTCCGGCTTCGTGGGATCCGGCGCGACGTAGCCGTTCTCTCCGCCGACCGCGATCGGCCTCCAGTCGCGCGACGTGATCGCCGCGTAGTCGGTGCGCGACGGCGTGGCCGCGGCGCCCGAGTCCTGCTGCGCGCCGTAGAGCCAGTAAGGGACGCGGTCGTCGGCGGCCGCGTGGTAGAACTGCGCCGTCGGCTGGTTGTACCAGGAGCTCCACGTGCGGCCGCCGTCCACCGTGACGACCGCGCCCTGATCGCTGCCGAGGATCATGCGCATCGGATCCGCGGGATCGATTCGCAGCTCGTGGTAGTCGTCGCCGCCGGGCGCTCCCTTGAACGGCAGGAACGTCTTGCCGCCGTCCGTCGAGCGATAGATCGCGACGTCGCAGACGTAGACCGTCTTCGGATCCTTCGAGTCCACGGTCACGCCGCCGAAGTACCAGCCGCGCTCCCAGATGCGGCGGTCGCGGCTGGCGGCCTGCCAGCGGGCGCCGCCGTCCTCGGAGACCCAGAGCCCGCCGTGCTTCGCGTCCACGATCGCGTACACGCGGCGCGGATCGCTCGGCGCAAAGGTCACGCCGATGCGGCCGAGCTTCTCGGTCGGGAATCCGCCTCCGACCGGCGTCCACGTGTCGCCGCCGTCGTCGGACCTGTACAGGGCGCTGCCCGGCCCGTTGGACGGCGGATACGCGTTCCAGGGCGGCCGGCGGGTCTGCCACATTGCGGCGAGCAGCGTGCTCGGGCGCGACGGATCGAGCGCGAGGTCGATGGCGCCCGTGTTCTCGTCCTTGAAAAGCACGCGCGACCAGCTCCTGCCACCGTCGGTCGAGCGGTAGACGCCGCGCTCGGGGTTGGGGCCGTACGCGTGACCGAGCGCGGCGACGTAGACGCGATTCGGATCCTTCGGGTCGACGACGATGCGCCCGATCTGCCGCGTCGGCTCGAGGCCGGCGCGCTCCCACGTGCGGCCTCCGTCGGTCGAGCGATACATCCCGTTGCCGTAGGAGATGTCCGAGCGCATGTCGGCCTCGCCCGATCCCACGTAGATGACGCGCGGGTCCGACGGCGCGACGGCGATGGCGCCGATCGAGGCGACCGGCTGCCCGTCGAAGATGGGGTCCCACGTGCGGCCCGCGTTGTGCGTCTCCCAGACGCCGCCTCCGACGGAGCCGAAGTAGAAGTGTTCGGGCTGTCCTGGAATGAGGGCGACCGCGACGACGCGGCCGCCGCGGAACGGACCCGCCATCCGCCAGCGCATTCCGGAGAAGAGCGCCGGGTCGAACGACTGAGCCGCGAGGGCGCCCGCGCAGGAGGCGAGGACCGCCGCGAACCGCATCCATCGCCGCGTGAAGGCGTTGCGGGCGGGGCACACCGGGACCTCGGAGGATTGCTTCATCTTTTCCTCTCGTCGGAAGGGGGAATCCGGCGCCATTCTCTCAGCAATGATCCCGTTCGAAAGGGCGTCCGCGGCGAATCGCGCGAGCCAACGCGTCTTGCGCCCGACTTCCGGCGCTCACGTGGACGTTTCATGAACCGCCATCCGGCTCTTCGCGCCGGTGCCATACTTCCAACGGACGGGAGGAGCGTCATGGTCATCCGTTTCGGCGTTTGGTCCGTCGTCGTCGCCGCCGCGCTCGCATCCGCCGCCGCCGCTCTCGGCGCCGAGACCGCCCCGGATGGCCGCGCGCGCGCCGTCATCCGCGGCTCGGGCAAGGACGTGTCGATCGTGTATCGCGCTCCGCTCAACCCGGCGCCGTCCGCCGCGACCTCCCGCGCGGCCGACCCGATTGCGGAGGCGCTGCGCCGCAAGAAGAGCGGCGCCGACGACGCATCGGTCGTCGACTATCTCCGGCAGAGCCAGGCCGAGCTGCCCGACGTCGTCGACGCCGGCGCGATCCGGCAGCTCCGCAGGGCGGGCGCCGGAGACTCGGTCGTCGCCGCGCTCGCGACGCTCGCCGCCGTCGACATCGGCCCGACGTCCGACGACGCCGGCCCGCCCGCGCCGTCCGAGGGGGAGTCGGCCGCGTACGCCGGCGCGTACCCGGACCTGGCCGGCATGGGGTACCCCTTCTACGGCGGAGGCGTCTACGGCGGCGGCTTCTTCGGCGGGCGACGATTCGGCCCGCGCGTCATGCATCACGGATCGCACGCGTTCCCCGGACACGACGGGTTCCATCTCAAGGCGCCGTTCTTCGGAATGAAGCGGCCGTTCGTCGGAAACGCCCGGCCGATGCCTGCGCACGTGGCGCGCATGTCCGGACCCGTACACGGCGGCGGCGCGCCGCGCCGAACGCGCTAAGAGATTCGACTCACGGCGCGAGCCGGCAAAGGAACGCCCAGCCGCCGAAGTACTCCGTCACGGCCTCGCGATCCCGGACGGGTTATGTTCGGGACGTGCGTTGCGGACCGCGCCTCGCGTCGATCTCGCTGCTCGTGCCTCTCGCCGGCGCCTTCGGCTGCGGCGGAGAGAATGCCGTCCCGTCCCGTGCCGCGGCGCCGGAACCTCGTGCCGCGGCCGAGACGCCGGTCGAGAGCTCGGACGTCGCCTCGCGCACGCGCCGGCCGGCGTCGAGCGGGCCGCGGAGATCCGTCATCTGGATCGGGCTGGACGGCCTGGACTTCGAGATCCTCGACCGCCTAGCCGGCTCCGGCGCGATGCCCCACTGGAAGCGCCTCGCATCGGAGGGCTGGACCGCGCGCCTCTCGAGCGACTACCCGCTGATCTCGCCCGTGCTCTGGACGACGGCCGCGACCGGACGAACGCCGGACGCGCATCGCGTCCTCGACTTCCAGGAGGTCGACCCGGCGACGGGACGCAAGGTGCCGATCTCCGGCCTCTCGCGCGCGGTGCCGGCGGTCTGGAATCTCGCGTCGGCGGCCGGCCGCAAGGTCGGCGTCGTCGGCTGGTGGGCGACGCACCCTGCGGAGGAGGTCGACGGCTTCTTCGTGAGCGACCGGGTGAGCCCGATGCTCTTCGAGGCCGCGTCGGCGGCGGGAGCGGTGTACCCGGTCTCGCTGCAGGATGGCGTCGCGAAGGCGGCGGCGCGCGAGTCCCGCGTCGCCGCCGCGGACCTCGCGCCGTATCTGGGCGTTCCGGAGTCCGAGATCGCGCGCGCGCTCGAGAGCGGCGGCGGAATGAAGGACCCGGTCGTCGCGCTCTCCCGGATCGTCGGCGCGACGCGTGCGACGCAGCGCATCGCCCGCGAGCTGTACGACCGCACGCTGCCGGATCTGACCGCGGTCTATTTCGAGGGGACGGACGAGGTCGGCCACGTCTTCGCGCCGTTTTCGCCGCCTCGGGTCGCGTGTCCCTCGGTCGCCGACGGGGACGTCGCGCGCTACGCGCGGGTCGCCGAGACCTACTACGTCGCGATGGACTCGATCCTCGGCCAGTGGATGCGGCGCGCCGAGGAGGACGGGGCGGTCCTGATCGTCAGCTCCGACCACGGCTTCAAGTGGGGCGAGGACCGCCCGTGCGGCTTCGCGTCGGGCGACGCGGCCACGGCCGCGTTCTGGCACCGTCCCGAGGGCGTGCTCGCCGCGTGGGGAAGCGGCGTCAAGCCGGCCCCGCGGTCGGCGGCGAGCCAGATGGACGTCGCTCCGACCGTGCTCGCGCTGCTCGAGCTGCCGCTCTCGCGGGCGATGCCCGGTGCCGCCCGCGTCGACGCGTTCGACGGCGTGAAGACTGCGGCGCGGAGCGATGCGCCCGCTGCGGAGGTCCGGCGCGTGTCGGCGGCGGAGGCGAGCCCGCGCGATGCGGACGAATACGCCAAAAAGCTGCTCGCCCTCGGCTACCTGTCGGCCGGGCAGCCGTCGTCGCTGCCGGCGCCCGGCGGCGCGCGGCCCGGGATGACCGAGGGCGCGTGGAACAACCTCGGGACCTACGAGATGCGAACGCGCCACGACGCGAACGCCGCGCGCGCCGCGTTCCAGAAGGCGCTCGAGCTCGCGCCCGGTTACGCAGCGCCGATGTTCAACCTCGCCGTGCTCGCCCGCGACCGGGGCGAGGGCGCCGCGGCGGAGACGTGGCTCCTGAAGGCGATCGCCGCGCTGAAGGCCGACCCGGGCCCCGCGGTGTCGGGCTGGGCGCACGAGTACGAAAGGCGCGGCCAGGAGGCGGCCGCGAAGTCGCTCCTGGCGCGTGCGGCGCGGGAGTACCCGGACAGCGAGGCGATCGCGCGCGAGCGCGCGCTCATGCTGCAACACGCGGGCGACTGCAAGACCGCCGCGGCCGCGCTCGCGCCGTTCGAGTCGAAGACGACGAGCGCGCAGACGCTGAACGATCTGGCGCTCATCCAGACGTGCCTCCAGGACCGTGCCGCGGTGGAGCGCCTGCTCGCGCGCTCGCTCGAGCTGGATCCGAATCAGCCGGCGGTCGCCCAGGCGCTGGAGCGGGTGCGGCGGGCGGACTAGCGTCCCCGGTCATCCCGAGCGGAGCGAGGGACCCCTTTCGGCTCCGCGCGGCGCGTCGAGATGCTCGAGACGAGAAAGGGATCCTCGTCGCAGCGCTCCTCGGGATGACAGGGTGTTTGCTGTCATCCCGAGCGGAGCGAGGGACCCCTTTCGGCTCCGCGCGGCTCTTCGACACACTCGAGACGAGAAGGGGATCCCTCGTCGCTGCGCTCCTCGGGATGACAGGCGAGGTGAGGGATCGACCGCGCGTCTGCGCGGGCCGGAGCTACTTCTTCTGCGCGGGGTTCTCGGCGAGGGTCCGGAGCTCGATGGACGAGAGCGCGTAGGGCGAGCGGACCGGGTCTCCGTAGGTCACGGCGCGGACGGGACCCTCGTTGCCGGGCAGCGGACCCTCCGCGGTCTCGGCGACGAGGAACACCTTCGGGTTCGCGCGGTTGTTGCGAAGCTCACCGACGGTGAACGCGACCGTGTAGCCGTCGCGGGCGCGCACGAGGACGACGGCCGCCGCCGACTTGCGCTCTCCCGCCATCGTGCGCACGTCGAGGCCGTTCTTCTCGAGCACGTCGAGGAGCGGCATGCCGTGGTACACGGTCACGTTGCCCTGCACGTCCTCGAGGCGGACGTCCATGCTGCCCTTGCCGAGGAGCATCTCCGGCGCGATCGCCTTGTCGGGCTGCCCGGGAATCTCGAGCGTCAGGGGATCCGCGGCCCACACGGAGGCGACCGATACCAGCGCGGTGAGCGCGGCGAGGACCGCGGTTCGGACGAGGAGCGGGCGGGGCGGGAGGCGAGTCGCCTCCCGCCGGATCTCGTGCGTCAAAACGTGTAGATCGCGCTCAGGAAGAACCTTCGAGGCGGAGCGTACGACGTCGGCCGGCCGAAGTTCGGGTTCGGGCCCGTGTTGTCGTCGTTGATGAAGAGGTCCTGGTCCACGGTCAGGGCCGGCTGCGAGTTGATGAGGTTCAGAACTCGGCCCTCCACCCGGAGGGTTCCGGGGCCCAGCTTGAAGTCCTGCGACACGAGGAAGTCGAAGTTGACCCACGCCGGAGTCGTTCGCGATCCGGCCTTCTCCGCGTACTGGTAATCCGTGCCGTAGATCGGATCCCAGAGCCGCGCCTCCCAGGGCCGCCCGCTCTGACCGCGCAGGTAACCGCCGACCGTGGTCCGCGTGGGGAACGTGTAGGTCCCGAATACCTTTCCGACGTGCGTGCGGTTACCGATCAGGGTGCCGTTCCGGTTGGGATCCTCGACGTAGAGGCCCGGCCCGTCTTCGATGTAGGAGGACGAGTAGAAGAGCTGCGTCGCGTAGTCGAGGTCCCAGTTGCCGGTCAGTCGAGAAAGTGTGTAGGAGACGTCCATCGTCCAGTTGCTGCCGGACACCTTCCGCACCTGAATCGTGCCGGCCTTGTATTTCCGGAACGCCGGGATGTTGCCGTAGCGGAAGTCGCCCGAAGCGTCTGCGCGCCCGAAGCCGGGGAAGTCTTCGATGACGTCCTTCGTCTCGCGGAACATACCGTAGAGCTCGAAGGACCACCCGTTGCCGAACGGCCGCGCGTAGCCCGCGACGAACTCGTCGGTGAAGGTCGGGTCGATGTTGGGGAGCACCTTCTTGCCGGTGTTGTTCGTGCGAACTACGCTCGTGATGAATTGGCCGGTGGCATTGTCGAAGTAAGAGTCCTGCCGGTAGAGCCGCAGAGGCGCCGCCGACCGCGCGAACGACTGGTTGTCCATGTTGTCGTAGCGGCCGTAGTTGACGTACGCCTTGTCGTGGACGCTCGGGTCGACCTCGTAAGCGACCCCGACGCGCGGCTGCCACTGCTTGGAGAACGGGAACTTGTACGTGTCCTGGTACGTGCACGCGCGCGGGTCTTTATTCGGGTCGGTGCACGGCAGGATCTGGTCGTCGGGAAGCGTGTAGTCGCCGGCGATGAACGTGAAATCCTTGTTGTCGTTCGGGATGAACTGGTCGCGGTTGAGGAGCACGCCGACGTTAACGGTCACGCGGTTCCACGTCGCCTGGTCCTGAAGGAAGACGCCGATCGTGTTGGCGCGCGAGATCTGGGAAGGCTGGGACGGGGAGAAGCGGGCCCGGAAGCAGCCGTCGCGTTCGATGCCGTCGCCGCTGCAATTGCTGCTCGTCGAGTTCGTGATGGCGCCCCAGCCGTTCGCGATGCGCGTCAGGGTCTCCTTGTTGTTGCTGTAGTTCGCTCCGAGCTTGATGAGGTGGCTCCCATCGAGGAAGTTGGTCAGCCAGCTGGCCTCGAGCTTGTACTCGTATCGGCGGAAGCTGTCGTCGTTGATCTTCAGCGCGGCGGCGCCGAACGTGTTGATCCCGTCGAAGTAGTTGCCGACGGATGCCGGGTCGGCGGCGTTGAACGGCGGATGGTAGGGCAGCGGTGTGACCGGAGAGGCCCCGCTCGGATTGTCATTGAGATTGAACTTGGCCTCGAGATTCACGGTCGGCGTCACCATGTAGTACCAGGAGAAGACCCCGACGCGGTTGATCTCCTTGGGATTGTCGCCGGTCGAGGCGGCGTCGAAGGCTCCGATGTCCGCGTTCGTCTGGTTGATGCCGCGGTAGCGGAACGACGCGTCGAGGAGGTGCTGAGTCGAGGGGTTCGCCGACAGCTTCAGGAAGTACTCGTCGATGTCGAGATTGCCGTCCGGGATCTCGCCGAGCGTGTTCACGCGGTCCGTCTCGGTCGACCGGAAGAAGTTCAGCGATCCGTACGCGAACAGATGGTCTTTCCAGATTGGGGCGCCGGCGCCGATGCCTGGACGATACCGGCTGGTCTTCGTCTGGAGGTTGGGGTCCTTGCTGTCCGCCTCGAATGCCGAGGGCTGGGCCTCGAACCGCGCCTCGCCATGGATGTCGTTCGTCCCCGACTTCGTGACGCCGTTGACGATGAATCCGCCCGTGCGTCCGTACTCGGGAGCCACGCCGCCGCGCGTGATGTTGACTTCCTGAATGTCGAGCTCGGCGAAGTCCGAGTAGAGGTCGCCGAAGAACGGGTTCGTCACGTTGACACCGTCGTACAGGTACGTGTTGTCCTGGCGGCCGCCGCCCGCGTTGACGCCGACGTTGGTATTCGAGATGGCGACGCCGCTGTCGATGACGCCCGGCGCCAGCTGAAAGGTGCCTGAGAACGTGCGCGCGAGAGGCAGCTTCTGCAGCGTCTCGCGCGTCGTAACCGTGGCGATGTCGGTGGCCTTGGTGTCGACCAGCGGCGTCGCGGCCGTGACCGTCACCTCCTCCTGCGCGGTTGCCCTGAGGACCGGGCGCACCTCTGTGTCCTTGTTAATGGCGACCACGACCTCCTGCGTGAAAGTTCCGAGGCCCTGGATCTCGGCGCGCAGCGAGTAGTTGCCGGGGGTCAGATTCTGAAACTGGAAGACGCCGTCCGCGCGGGTCGTGACCGTGCGGCCGAGAGGCAACTGCGGTCCCGAGATCGCGACGAGCGCGCCCGGCAATGGCGCGCCGTTCGAGTCGCGGACCACCCCCGAGATGGAGCCGGTCGTTTGCGAGAAGGCGAGCGAGGCGGAAAAAAGAAGGGCGAGACCGAGCAGGGAGCGCCGGAGCGGCATGGATCCTCCTTCGAACGTTATGCGAATCGCGAGACCTCGAAACGGGAACCGAACCTTGGGAAATTTTACGTCCGTTCGAGGCGGGTGAGATCCTCGAAAGTTTCGCGGCGGCGAATGACCCGCGGACCGGCGCTCTCGACGAGAACCTCGGCCGGACGTGACCGGAAGTTGTAGTTGGAGGACATCGCGGCGCCGTAGGCGCCCGCGTCGCGGATCGCGATGAGGTCCCCCTCCTCCGGGCGCGGAAGACGCGCGTCGCGCTGGAAGCAGTCCGCCGTCTCGCAGACGGGTCCGACGACGTCGGCCGTGATCCTGGGCGAGTCCTCGGGGCCGACGCTCTCGATCGGGTGCGACGCCTGGTAGAGGGCCGGGCGGAGGAGATCGTTCATGCCGGCGTCGACGACGACGAACGCGCGCCCGCGCTCCTCCTTGACGTAGAGGACGCGTGCGATGAGTGTTCCGGCGGGGCCGACGATGGCGCGGCCGGGCTCGACGAGGATGCGGGCCGACGCAGTCAGGCCGTCGAGGCGCGGGAGGACGGCCGCGGCGTAGTCCTCGGGCGAGAGGCGACGCTCGCCGATGCCGAGCCCGCCGCCGACGTCGACCGTCTCGATGGCGAATCCGTCGGCGGCCAGCTCGCGGGCGAGCGCGGCCAGCTCGCCGGCGGTCTGCGCCAGCGGCCCGGCCTCCCCGATCTGGCTTCCGATGTGCGCCTGGACGCCGGTCATCCGGACGCCCGGCAGCCCGCGCGCGGCCGCGAAGATCTCGCGGGCGCGCGAGATGTCCACGCCGAACTTGTTCTGACGCAGGCCGGTCGAGATGTAGGGATGCGAGCGCGCATCGATGTCCGGGTTCACCCGGAGCGCCACGCGCGCGACGGTCCCGAGGCGCTGCGCGCACGCGTCGATCTTCTCGATTTCGCGCGCCGACTCGGCGTTGATCGCGAGGATCCCGGCCTCGACGCCTGCGGAAATTTCCGCCTCGGTCTTGCCGACGCCGGAGAAGACGACGCGCTCGGCGGGGATGCCGGACTCGAGCGCGGCCCGCAGCTCGCCGCCGGAGACGACGTCGGCGCCGCCGCCGAGCTCGGCCACGAGCCGCAAGAGCGCGAGCGCGGAGTTGGCCTTCGTCGCGTAACAGACGAGGTGCGGGACGGAGGCGAAGGCCGCGTCGAACCGGCGGAAGTTCTCCTCGAACGTCGCGCCGCTGTACACGTAGAGCGGCGTTCCGTAGGCGGCGGCCAGCTCCTCGAGCGAGACGCCGTCACAGCAGAGCTGACCCCGGTTATCGCGCGAGAAGCCGTTCGCCATTGCGCGGCAAGATAGCAAAAGGGGTCAGGTCTCCCTTTGCCCCTCTCGGGGTCAGGTCTCCGATTTCGGAGTGTCGATCGGGGAAATCCTGAATGACTTCATCCTTGGCTCGTGGAATCCGGAGCACCGGTCCCGCTTTCTCTTTCTCAAGGCTTCGGCTTTCGACCTCGGAAGATGACCCGAAGCTCTCCCGCGCTCGGGTCGAGCCTCACGAGCTCGTAAGCGTTGCGCAGAAACAAACGCGTGGCCTCGCTGCCGGGCTCGGGGAACGCGTTGAGCGCGTACGAGGGGCCAGTCAGTGCCGTCGGCATGAGGCCCTCGCCCACCGGCCGCAACGATCCGGCGTCCAAGTCGACGATGGACGCGGTCCACTTCTCGCGGCCTTCGTCGCCCGCCGCCGCGACGAGGCGACCCGGTGCGAGCTCGCCGCCCAAAATGATGTGACGCGAGTGCACCGCGACGACCCGCCCGGCACGGCCCTGGCGGTCGAAGACTCGGATGGCGGCTCCCGTCGGCGAAGACTCCGACAGCGCGATTCGGCCGTCCGCCAGAAAGCGCGGCCAGCGCGATACCCCGGCGCCACCGTCGCCGAGAGCGGCGATTTCCGATCCGGTACGTCCGTCGAGCAGCACGGCGCGTTTGGTCGGCCACTCGATGGCCACGAGCCGTTCGCCGGAACGATCCGCCATGAGGAAGACGCCGCCGGCAGGCAGCTCTCGAGAGCCCAGCCGGGACAGCGTCTTGGTCCGCGCGTCGAGCTCCGATATTTCCAGCCTGCCCGCCCGGCCGCCCGGCGCTGGATAGACGTACACGCGAAACCGATCGGTGTCGAGAAAGAAGCCGCGCACCTGGCCCCAGTCTCGGGCGATGCGAGCCGATGCCACCGTTCGGCCCGAGCCGAGGTCGTCGATCGAGAGGACGCCGTCCAGGACGGAGGCCAGACGGGCGCCATCCGCCGAGAGAACGAAGAGTTCCGGGTAACCGCGGAGAGAGACCTTGGTGGCGGCCGGGACCGAAGCGGGCGCGTCGAGCGCGAGTGTCATCACCTCGAATGGACCTCCGCCGTCGCGTCCCTGGACCCAGGCGGCTCGCCGCCCGTCGAGGGAGATCGTCGGCGCCATCCAATCTCTCGTCAGCGGCCGGACCGTTCGACCGGTCGCCGTGTCGAGAAGAAACGTGGCGGTGGCTCCGCGTGCCTCGCCCTGGAGCTCGACCCAGGATCCCCGGGGCGCGGGCGTCGTCCAGAAGCTCCGCAGGTTGCTCGGCCCGGCGCCTCGAACCCATGCCGCGTACGCGGCCGCCGCGGCGATTGAGACGCCGAGGAGGCTCCAGAAGGACGCGGACAGGACGTGGTGTGAGGAGCGGATGTCGGTCCGCCCGCGCTCCACGGACATGTAGCCCGATGCGACCAGCGCCACGACGACGGCGATCGCAAGTCCCACCGCCAGGTTCCAGCGTGGCGTCGTGGCCAGGAATGCCGGCAGCCGGCCGAGGACGCCGGCGATCGCCAGTCCGGCAACGCCGCCCAGCACGAGGTCGAGAGCGAGAAGCGGCGATCGGGATCGCGTGACGACTCCCAGCGCGTGCGCCGCCGCGTAGACCGGGAGGATCGCGCCGCAGACGACGAGCGGCCAGATTCGTTGGAGCCTGGGGTCGATCGCGAAGTCTCCGAGCGCGCGGCCTCCGGCGACCAGCGTCGGCAGCAGGACGATCGCGGCCGAGACGAGCGCAAGCGTCCAGGCGGCGGCGGCGCGGCCAAGCCAGATATCGAGGCTCGAGAGAGGCCGGGTGAAGTCGAAGGCGATGCGGCGACTCGCGATGGCGGGAGCGGCCATGGATCCGCCGAGGCCGACCGCCATCCCGAACGCGAAGGCGATCGAGACGATCAACGCAATCGAGGCCCGCTCGTCGGCGGCGACGTCGCCGTGCAGTCCTCGCGCCACCGGCACGATGAACGGAACGAGCCCGGCGAACGCCGCGGCCACGATGACGAGCCGCCGGATCAGGACCTCTCTGCGGAAGACGGCGACGAACCCGCTCATGCCGCCGCTCCTTCCGCCGTCTTGTCCTCGCCCGCGACCGCGAGGAAGATCTCCTCGAGCGGCATCGCCTCGGCCTGGACGTTCTCGACGCCGTCCGTGGCGCGCAGCCGTTCGAGCGCCGCCTCGTCGAAGTTCGAGACGATCGCGTCGATGCCCCAGCCGCGCACCTGGACGCGTTCCGCGTGGAACTCGTCGAGCTCCGTGCCGAAGGCGGTGCGCGTCTCCGTCAGATGATTCGTGTAACGGATCCTCCGGAATCGGGACCGCAGCACCTCCAGGTCCTCATCGAGCGCGAGCCGTCCCTCCTTCAGGATCCCGACGCGCGTCGCGATGCCCTCGAACGCGGCGAGGTCGTGCGTCGTGAGAAAGACCGTCGTGCCGCGATCCGCGAGCTCACCGACGATCTCCTCGCACAAAGCGCGGCGGGCGACGACGTCGAGGCCGAGCGTCGGATCGTCCAGCACGAGCAGCTCGGGGGAGTGGCCCAGGGCCAGCGCGAGCATGACCTCGCCCTTCTGGCCCTTCGAGAGGCGCCCGAACGGCGTGCCCTCGGGAACCGCGAAGCGCGACAGCCTGTCCAAGACCGCGCGCGCGTCCCACCGGGGGTACGCGCGACGGCAGAAGTCCGAGAGCTGCCGCGCCGTCATCGCCGGCGGCGCGTCGGGCTCCTCGGGGACGACCCCCGTCCGCTCCATCGCCCGCCGCCGCGTCTTCCACGCGTCGCCGCCGAAGAGCAGCGTGCGCCCGGACGACGCGCGCTGCTGGCCGAGCAGGCATCGCACCAGCGACGACTTGCCCGCGCCATTGCGGCCGAGCAGCGCGTAGACGGCGCCCTGCGGCACCGCGAGCGAGACGTCGCGGCAGGCGAGCTGCCGGCCGTAGCGGACGGTGAGGGATTCCAGCCGCATCGGGTCGTTCATCGCCTCTCCTTTGCGCCTCGGTCGATCGACCGCCACGCCACCGTCAGAGCCGACTCGGCCTCCTCGCGGTCCGCTCCCAGCGTGGCCGCGAGGCTCGCAAAGCGGGTCGCCGCGTCGGCGAGCTCCCGCGCGCGCTGGGACTTCGAGAGCGACGGCGGCGACGACGCGACGTAGGTGCCGTCTCCGCGCCGTACCTCGAGGACGCCGGCGTCGGCGAGCCGCTGGTACGCCTTCGCGACCGTGGCGGGATTGATCCGCAGCTCCTTCGCGAGATCGCGTACCGACGGAATCGGCGTCCCCGGCCGCCACGCGCCAGATGCGACGAGGCGGCGGACGCCGTCCTCGATCTGGCTCCAGATCGGCGACGGATCGGACGGATCGACGTGAATGGCGGCGGGCACGACTGCGTCAGTGTAGTAGTACACTGATACACTTGTCAAGGCGGGGAATTCCGCCGTGTGTCGACCGCACGATCAGCCGAATGTCTCCACATCGTGCGGATCAGCCGGCCCGCGGAAGGCCCGTCCCGTCCGCGGAGAAGACGGTCGCGCGGCCCGCCGCGGCGACGGGGAGAATCGCGGCGCTCCGCTCACTGCGACGTCGGATTCCGCGGCCGGCTGTCGCCGCGCGGCCGCCGCGGCGAGAACGGCGCTTTATTTTCCCGCGCCGGCGCCCTAGTTTCTTGGCCGCTCGCTCTCCTGGAAGTCGTACGCGCGCAGCATCGGCGCGGCGGCCGCGATCCCCGCCGTGATCAGGACTGTCAGCGCCCCGCCGGAGACGACCGACACGGTCACTCCGATCACGGTCGACGCGAACAGCGACGCGACGAAGCCGGCCTCGAGCTCGCCGAGCTGCGGGCCGCCCATGAAGAAGATCATGTTGATCGACGTCATGCGGCCGCGCAGCCGGTCCGGCGTGATGAATTGTCGCAGCGTCTGGCGGATCACGGTCGAGATCGCGTCCGCGAGCCCGACCATCGCGAGCGCGACGAGCGTGAGCCAGAA
The DNA here is from genome assembly GCA_036271035.1 of Thermoanaerobaculia bacterium. Taxonomy (GTDB): domain Bacteria; phylum Acidobacteriota; class Thermoanaerobaculia; order UBA5066; family Gp7-AA6; genus DAHUXD01. Next base: position 18,617 of record DATBBK010000075.1, read on the forward strand.
GCCGCGCGAGAGGCCGAAGACGACCGTCGCCGCGCCGTAGATCGCGACCGACCAGAGGAAGATCCGCCCCTGCCGCGCCGGGAGCGGCCGCACGGAGAGATACAGCGCGCCCGCGAGCGCGCCGACCGCCGGCGCCGCGGCGAGGATGCCGTAGCCCTTCGCGCCGACGTGGAGGACCTGGTCCGCGAAAATCGGCAACAGCGACGTCGCGCCCGAGAAGAACGTCGCGAGGAAGTCGAGCCCCATCGTCCACACCATGAGCGGCGTCGTGAACACGAACCGCAGGCCCTCGGCGAGCGCCTCGCCCATCTGGACTTTCCCCTCGGTGGGCTCGGGCGCGCCGGACGTGTGCATCGTGACGAGCGCGAAGATGACGGCCATGAACGAGATGGCGTTGATGAAGTAGATGAGCGAGAGGCCCGCGGTCGGCGCGGTGCCCGGATGGTGCGCGATGAGCAGGCCGGCCAGCGCCGGGCCGCCGATGAGCGACGCCTGGAACACGGATAGGTTCAGCGAGAGCGCGCCGGGAAGGTCCTCCGGCGGGACCAGCCTCGGGATGAGTGCCTGCCGCGACGGCCCGTCGAACGCGACGGCGGAGGCGCTGAGCGCGTTGAGCGCGTACAGCATCCACAGCTTCTCGATCCCGGCGTGCGTCACGATCGCGAGGCCGAGCGCGACCACCGTCATGCCGATCTGCGTCAGCAGCATGACGCGGCGGCGGTCGAAGCGGTCCGCGACGACGCCGCCCCAGAGCGAGAAGATGACGATCGGCACGACGCGCGTGAGCCCGACGAAGCCGAGCGCCAGCGGCGACCTGGTCAGCAGGTAGACGTGCCAGTTGATCGCGACGACCTGCATCTGCGAGCCCGTCAGCGACAGCAGCTGCGAGGCGATCAGCCGCCGATAGTCACGGTGGCGCAGCGCGAGATAGGGCGCGCGGCGGGCGGGGATGGCGATGGCGGGAGCGGACACGCGGAGGGATTCTATGGAGTCTTTGTCATCCCGCGGAGCGCGGCGACGAGGGAGCCCTTTCTACGCGTAGTGAGTGGCGGGCATGGCGCTGAAAGGGGTCCCTCGCTCCGCTCGGGATGACAGAAAGAATTGATCCCTCGCTCCGCTCGGGATGACGAACAGGACTCTTTGTCATCCCGAGGAGCGAAGCGACGAGGGAACCGTTTCTACACCGTGATGCGTAGCGGGTGTGGCGCTGAAACGGGTCCCTCGCTCCGCTCGGGATGGCAGAAAGGGAGTTACGCCGTCTTCGCCGCGTTGTTGCGGCGCATGGCGCGCTCGCGCCAGTAGCCGCGCGCCGCGAGCTCATCCCACGCCGGGACGTCGTCGCACGCCTTGAGCGCGTCGGCGAGCGCCTTCGCGCTCTCGGGACGGTCGTCCGGATTCTTCGCGAGGCACGACAGGACGACCGCCTCGAGCTTCGGCGGCAGCGGCTTGCCGAGCCGCTTGGACAGCGACTCCGGCTCGCTTTGCAGGTGGTGGTGGATCAGCTCGAGCGCGCCGCGGCCCGAGAAGACGGGCGTTCCGGTCAGCAGGTAGTACGCCACCGCGCCCAGCGCATAGAGGTCGCTGCGCGCGTCGACGGTCGCCGCGTTGCGGATGGTCTCGGGCGCGAGGTACTGCGGCGTCCCGTGGATCACGTTCTCGGCCGTCAGCCGCGTGTCGCCGGAGCTCGTGATGTCGCGAACCAGCCCGAAGTCGAGCACCTTCGCGATGTCCGGGAAGCCTCCGCGCTCGCAGAGGATGATGTTCGCGGGCTTGATGTCGCGGTGGATCAGTCCGATCCCGTGCGCCTCGTACAGCGCGGCGCAGACCTGACGCAGGATGCGCACGGCGCGCCCGGGTGCGACCGGGCCGCTCTCCTTGACGAGATCCTCGAGGTCGATCCCGTCGAGATACTCCATGACGTAGTAGAAGACGCCCTCGGGCGTGCGGCCGAAGTCGTAGACCGAGACGGTGTGCGGATTCGTCAGCCGCGCCGTCAGCTGCACCTCGCGCTCGAAGCGCTTGAGGTTGTCCTCGCCGGCGCGCTCGGGCGGCAGCAGCTTGATGGCCGTCGGCCGGCGCAGCATCTCGTGCTCCGCGCGATACACGACGCCCATTCCGCCCTCGCCGAGCTTCTCGCCGAGCGTGTACTGGCCGAGGCGCCGCGCCCGCACGACGCTGCTGCGCAGCCGGAAGGTGACGTACGACATCAGCGTCGCCAGCACCACGGTGAGCGACGCCCAGAGCACCGAGTAGGCGACCGCGGCGCCGCGCGACGTGCCGGACGGCGAGTCGTGCGCGTACAGCGCGTAGGCGACGAAGGGCACGGGGAGGGCGGCGACCGCCGAGATGGCGGTCGTGCGGAACGGCGCGCTCGGCACGTTCGCCGCGCGGTACAGAAGGATCGAGCAGAGGATCAGCAGGTCGAGCATCTCGGGCCGCCATGCGGCCGGCATCGAGAGCGACATGCAGGTGAACAGCCAGAGGGCGGCGATCGTGCCGGCGGAGTCGACGGCCTTCAGCGTTCCCTCGCCGAGCCCGCGCATCCGCGAGATCAGCATCATCAAGAGGAAGACCGCGGCGGCGGCGAGATGGAACAGGACCGGGGGATCGGTCAACGACAGCGGCATGGTGCCTTGCCGTGCGGGCCAGAGCAGGTTGATCGCGAACCCAGCGATCCAGAACCCGAAGGTGGCCGCCAGGGTCGCTTTGGAGAAGAGCGAGAGCCGCTCCTGGAAGAACTCCCGCTGGCCTTCCGAGCCGGACGGAGCGATCGGCTCGCCCGACTCGGACGGGCAGCGCACCTGCAACGGACCCTTCAACTTCGAGCATTCCATTGGGGACCCCCCCGCGCCCGCGGGCGCCTGTCCTCTATTTACGTCTGCCGGCGTCGATCGGCTTCGCGCCCGCGCGTAAAGAACGTATCTCCATAACTCATCGAAGGATACGAGGTTACGGCTCTTCCTCGGGCGCCGCCCGCGACGACTGGTCCAAGCCGCGCGCGATGGCGTCGCCTTCGCGGCGGCTTACGGCCGCCCGCGGCTCTCCCGGGGCGCAGCAAGCGCGGCCCCGGCCCGGCGGCCGTGCGTCGTCCACCAGGCCACGAAGATGAAGAGGATCTGCATGGGCAGCCTCAAGGCGAGCGGCGTCGCCGGCCGGCCGCCGAGAGGCACGTGGCGCGCGGCGGCGCTCACGTTGGCCGGGAACACGAACACGAGCATCGCAATGAGGGTGAGACCCGCGGCCCGGCGTGTCCGCGGGATCTGGATCGCGGCGGCCAGCGCGATCTCGAGCGCGCCCGTGACGCTCACGAGGAGCTCGGGGTGCGGCAGTGAGGGCGGGACCATCGCGACGAGGTCGGGCCGCACGATCGGCGCGAAGTGCGCCGACGCCGTGAAGAGCAGCATCAGCGAGAGCGCCCACCGCGCGGCGTCTCGCCAGGTCGCGAGCGATTGGATTCCGAGCGCGCCTGCGCCTCGGAGGAGCAGCGTCGCCAGAACGAGGATGAGAGTCGGCAGCACGTCCCGTCTCGTCGGGCGCGGAAGACCGGCGCCTCAGGGGCGCGGCGTGGGCGCGGGCGCGACCACGTCGGGCAGCGGCGTGCGCGCGAACTGAACGCCCTCGAACGAGAAGCGCACGGTCGTCGTCGTCCGCACCGGCCGGCCCTTCCTCGTCGCCGGCTCGAAGCGCCACTGGCGCGCGGCGGCGATCGCCGCGTTGTTCAGGTCGGGATGAGCGCCCTGCACGACCGTGATCTGGCCCGGCTCGCCGTTCTCGTTCACGACCACGCGCAGCGTCACGTTGCCGCGCACCCGGCTCTTCAGCGCCTCCTCGGGATAGACGGGCATCACGCGCGTGACCGGCTTCGGCGTGGCGTCGACCTCGGACGGCGGCAGGATCGATGCGGCGCCCGCAGTTCCCGCCGCGGGCGGGGGCGCCGCGGCCGCGGAGGGCGGGGGAACCGGAGTCGGCTCGGCCGCGTGACCCTTCCTGGCGCCCCGCGGCGGCTTCGTACGCCGCGGCGTGCGCGTCGGCCGCTCCGGCGAGATGCGATGCGCGCTCGGAACGGGACGCGGCGTCGCGAACTCCCGCGGGGTGCGCGTCGGCCACGGCGTCCACGTCGGCAGCGGCGTCGGCGACCCGGGACGGCGCGGCGTTGCGAAGGTCGGCGGAGGCGTCGGAGTCGCGGAGGGCGCGGCGGTCGACGTGAGCGTCGCGGTGTACGTCGGCGTCGCGGGCGGAGTCCACGTGCGAGAGGGCGTCCACGTGCGCGACGGCGTGAACGTCGACGTGGAAGGCGGCGTCCATGTCCGCGTCGCCGTGTACGTCAGGGTCGGCGGCGGCGTCCACGTGCGCGACGGCGTGAAGGTCCCGGTCGGAGGCGGCGTCCACGTGCGCGTCGCCGTGTACGTCGTCGTGGGCGGCGGCGTCCAGGTGCGCGACGGCGTCCACGTGCGGGAGGGCGTGAAGGTCGCGGTGGACGGCGGCGTCCAGGTGCGCGTGACCGTGTAGGTCGTCGTAGGCGGCGGCGTCCAGGTGAGCGACGGCGTGAGGGTCGCCGTGGACGGAGGCGTCGCGGTGCGCGTCGCGGTGAAGCTCGCCGTCGGAGGCGGCGTCCACGTGCGGGTCGTCGTGAGCGTCGTGGTTGGAGGCGGCGTCCAAGTGAGCGTCGCCGTGAAGGTCGCCGTCGGCGGCACCGGCGTCGGGGTGAGCGTGGGCGGCGGCGCGGTGCTGGTGGCCGTGGGCGGAACGGGCGTGAACGTCCGCGGCGGAGGCGGCGGCGGGAAGGTCGGCGCGGATGTGGGAGGCGGCGGCGGCGGAGGCGTCGCGGTCGGGAAGACGGGAACCGAGGGAACCGGCGGCGGGACTTCCTGCGAGACCGATCTTGTGGTGGTCGCACCTTCCGGACGCGTGCCGCCGGCGGACGGGGCGGCGGGGACGGTCGGTGCGGGGGGCGGAGCGATCTGCGCGCGGCTCGGCGCGGCCGCCGGTGTGCCCGCCTCGGTCTCAGGCGCGGGAGGCGGCGGCACGGCCGCGAGCCGGGGCGCGGGCGTCGGCGTCGGTCGCGGAGGCGGCTTCACGGACGACAGGCCGAACTGGTACGCGAGCTCCGGGCTCTGCGCGAGCCGCTCGTGTCGGATCTCCCGGAGCACGAGCGCCTGGAACTTCGCGCGGAGGTCCGGCTCGAGCGTCGCGGGGTCGTAGCCGCCGAGCCGCTCCTGCAGCGATACGAACCGCTGCAGGGTCGCGGTCCGCGAGTCTCTCTGTCCGGCCGCCTCCTCCGCGAGCGCGAGCCGCGCGAGCACCTCGGACTGCCGCTCGGGGTTGTCGAGCGTCGCGAAGCGGACGACGCGGAAGTCGCGCGCCGCGTCGGCGAATCGCCCCGAGAGGTACTCGTTCTTCGCGCGCTCGAAGAAGACGCGGTCCATCGGGAGCGGCGTGGACTCCGGCGTCGCTTCCGCGAGTGGAGTCGCTTCCGCGGGTGGGGTCGCTTCCGCGAGTGGCGTTGTCCCCGCGAGCGGCGTGGCCGGCGCGGGCGGCCGTGGGGCCGGCGGCGGAGCCGGAGTCTCCTGCGCGAGGGCGGTGCTCCCGGCCAGCACCGCCGCGAGCGTCCACAGCGTCCAGAGGGATGGCGATGCCGCACCGCGGGCGAGCCGCCGCCCGACCGGGTCCCGCCCCCGTGCGGACTGGATGCAAGCGTGCCCTCGCATCGTCTCGACGGCCCTTTCGTTTGTATGGAGGGGTCAGACCTGCGTTCCCGCGCCGCCGCTCCCATCGGAGCGCACGTCAGACCCCGTCTCCCGGGCACTCAGCAATGTTTGCGCCCGGGCGACCGCAAATCTATACGCTCGGCCCCGCGGCCGAGCCGCGGAATCGCCTCGACCCGGCGAAAAGGGCGTCCTCAGGCGGGGTTTCGGGCCTCTCGAAACACTCGGCCGAGGCCTTCGTACCGACACCGCGTGGGGGCGTCGCCTCGGGTGCCGGGCGGGGGGTTTCGTGAAATATTGGAACTGACCGGTCAGTTTCGGATCGAAACGAGCCTCGTTTTGGGGCCGAGTACGCAAGCGGAGGGATCGGCGCGCGCGATGCCCAGAGTCAAGACGGCGACCAAGGAGCAGTCGATTCTCGAAGCGGCGACGCGCGGCTTCGCCCTGCGCCCGTACCACGAGGTGCTGATCGACCACATCGCGGGCGATGCCTCGATCGGCAAGGGCACGATCTACCGTTACTTCCCGACGAAGGAAGACCTCTACTTCGCAACGATTCTCCATGGCCTCGACACGCTCGCCGACATCGCGCGGCGCGTGCTCGAGTCAGACCTCTCGCCCGCCGCGCGGCTCGAGCGGATCGCCGCGGAGACGATGGACTTCTTCTGGGAGCGCCGCTACCTCTTCCCGCTCCTGCCGCCGCAGAACGTTCGCAACTTCGACCGCCACAACGAGATGATTCAGCGGCGCGGGAAGATCCTGCGGCTGGTACAGGAGACGATCCTGCTCGGCATCGAGCGGCGGGAGTTCCGCGGCGTCGACGCGCGCATCGCGGCCGAGATGTTCCTCGGGATGGTGCGCTCGATGATCCTCTTCCGCGGCCACGAGGACTCGCGCAAGGAGCTCGTCGACAACGTCGTCGCCGTCTTCCTCCAGGGCCTGAAACGGAGCGAGGCATGACGGGCGCGGCGCGGCTCTCGGCGGCGGTGACGCTCCTCGGCGCGCTGACCGCCTGCACGGCGATCCCGGAGCGGACCGTCCAGAAGGCGGCCTCGCCCGCGCCGCAAGAGCCGTGGACGCCGCCGGCGGCGGGACGCATGCCGGCGCCAGAGACGGCGCCGCCGCCGCAGGTACCCGAGGAGTACACGAAGGCGGGCACGACGCTCTCGCTCGGCCAGCTCGTCGACGTCGCGCTGCGCAACAACCCGGTGACGCGCGAGGCGTGGCGCAACGCGCGCGCCGCCGCCGCCGAGGTCGGCTCGAAGCGCTCCGGATACTTCCCGTTCGTCGAGGCGGACAGCGTGATGGAGCGCGCCAAGAGCTCCGACGCGACCGGACGGCTCACGTTCATCCAGACGACGTATGGACCGTCGGTCGCCGCGTCGTGGCTGCTGTTCGACTTCGGCGCGCGCGAGGCCGACGTCCAGGAGTCGACGCGCGCGCTCTACTCCGCCGACTGGGCGCACAACGCCGCGATCCAGACGGTCGTCCTGAGCGTCGCGCAGGAGTACTACCGGTACCTGAATGCGAAGGCGCAGGTCGTCGCGCAGCAGGCGTCGCTCGAGGAGACGCGCCGGAACCTGGCGGCAGCCGAGGAGCGGCATCGCGCCGGCGTCGCGACGATCGCCGACGTGCTGCAGGCGCGCACGCAGGCGTCGCAGGTCCAGCTCGCGCTGCAGGACGCCGAGGGGCAGGTCCAGATCATCCGCGGATCGCTCGCGACCGCGCTCGGCATCCCGGCCACCGTGCCCGTCGACGTCGGCGAGCTGCCGACCGACCTGCCGCTCGACAAGCTGCAGAAGAACGTCGACGAGCTCATCGCGAAGGCGGTCACGGATCGCCCCGACCTCGCCGCCGAGCGTTTCCGCGCTCTGGCCGCCGAGAGTCACATCCGCGCGGCCGCGGTGGACGGCATGCCGTCGCTGCGTCTCGACGCGACGGGCGCCCGCACCTTCTTCTGGAAGAACGCGGCGCCCGATCCGTTCTCGACGACCTGGGCCGGCCTGATCACGCTGCGCATCCCCGTCTTCCGCGGATTCCAGACCGCCTACGACGTCCAGCAGGCGCGCGAGCAGGCGGAGGCCGCGAAGGCGTCGGCGGAGCGCACGCTCGACCAGGTCATCCTCGACGTCTGGTCGAGCTACTACGCGGTCCAGACGGCCGCGCAGCGAGTGCGCACGACCCGCGACCTGCTCGCGAGCGCCGATCAGTCGACGCAGGTCGCGGAGGGGCGGTATCGTGCGGGAGTCGGGTCGATCCTCGACCTCCTCACCGCGCAGTCGGCCCTCGCGGAGGCCAGGTCCGAGGAGGCGCAGGCGAGGTCGCTGTGGTTTCTGTCGGTCGCTCAGCTCGCATTTTCGACGGGCGTGCTCCAGCCGGGCTCGCCCGAGATCCGCGGCCTTCCCGCGCTGCAGGTGCCGCCGGCGCAGGGAGCGCCTTCGGGCGCCGGGAACGCGTCGGACGCGGGCACGGCGCCTCAGCCTGGATCCACGCCGGACGGGAGGCCATGACGACGACGCGCCGCATCACTTCGACTCTCGCGCTCGCCGCCGCGGGCGCGCTCCTCTTCGCCGCGGCTTGTGAGAAGAAGGCGCCGCCTCCCGCGGTCGAGGCGGTGCCCGTGCAGGTCGGCCAGGTTGTCAAGAAGTCGGTTCCGCTCGAGATCCGCAACGTCGGCACCGTCGTGCCCTACACCGCGGTCGCGGTGCGCGCCGTCGTGGGCGGCGAGCTCATGCAGGTCCACTTCCGCGAGGGACAGGACGTGCGGAAGGGCGACATGCTCTTCTCGATCGACCCGCGGCCCTACGAGGCGGCGCTCGCTCAGGCCGAGGCGACGCTGGCGCGCGACCGCGCCCAGTCCGCCAACGCCGAGGCGGATTCGAAGCGCTACGAGGACCTCGTCCAGAAGGACTACGTCACCCGCCAGCAGTACGACGCGATCCTCGCGAACTTCAAGGCGCTCGGCGCCACGGTGCGCGCGGACGAGGCGGCGGTCGAGCGCGCGAAGCTCGACGTCACCTACTGCTCGATCCGCTCTCCGATCGACGGGCGCACGGGCGCCGTGATGGTCCAGATCGGCAACCTCGTGAAGGCGAACGACGTCCCGCTCGTCGCGATCAACCAGGTCGTTCCGATCTATCTCTCGTTCGCCGTGCCGGAGCGCGAGCTCGACGAGATCCGCCGGCGCCAGGCGCAGGGCAAGCTCTTCGTCCAGGCGGAGGACGCGGCGTCGGGCCGGCCGATCTCGCGGGGCGAGCTCACCTTCGTCGACAACACGGTCGACCGCGCAACCGGGACGATCGGCCTCAAGGCGACGTTCGCCAATCAGGATCGAGCGCTCTGGCCCGGCGAGTTCGTGAACGCCGTGCTGACGCTGGCCACGGAGACGAACGCGGTGGTCGCGCCGACGAGCGCGATCCAGAACGGGCAGCAGGGCACGTACGCCTACGTCGTGAAGTCGGATCAGACGGTCGAGTCGAGGCCGGTGACCGTCGTGCGCAACGTGAACGAGGGCTCCGTGATCGGCAAGGGCCTCGCGCCGGGCGAGACGGTGGTCACCGACGGACAGCTGCGCCTCTCGCCGGGCGCGAAGATCGAGGTCGTGACGAACCAGGCGCCCGCTGCGGCGAAACAGTCATGAACATTTCCGAGCTCTTCATTCGCCGTCCGGTCACCACGACCCTCGTCATGGCGGGCGTGCTGATTTTCGGCATCATGGCGTACCGCCTGCTGCCGGTCTCCGATCTGCCCAACGTCGACTTTCCGACGATCCAGGTCTCGGCAGGACTGCCGGGCGCGTCGCCCGAGACGATGGCGTCGTCGGTCGCGACGCCGCTCGAGAAGCAGTTCTCGACGATCGCGGGACTCGACAACATGTCGTCCACGTCGAGCCAGGGTTCGACGCAGATCACCCTGCAGTTCAACCTCTCGCGCAACCTCGACGGTGCGGCGCTCGACGTCCAGTCCGCCATCTCCGCGGCCGGGCGACAGCTGCCGCCCAACATGCCCGCGCCGCCGACGTACGGCAAGGTCAACCCGGCCGACCAGCCGGTGCTCTACCTCACGCTGACGTCGAAGATCCTGCCGATGCAGGAGCTCGACGACTACGGCGAGGTCATGATGGCGCAGCGCATCTCGACCGTGTCCGGCGTCGCGCAGGTGCAGGTCTACGGCCCGCAGAAGTTCGCGGTGCGGGTGCAGGTCGATCCGAGCGAGCTCGCGAGCCGCGGCATCGGCATCGACGAGGTCGCCGACTCCGTCCGCAACGCGAACGTCAACCTGCCGACGGGAATCCTGTACGGGCCGGTCACGTCCTTCACCGTCCAGGCGAACGGGCAGCTCTTCGACGCGTCGGGCTATCGGCCGATCATCGTCGCGTACAGGAACGGTTCGCCGGTCCGGCTCGGCGACGTCGCGAAGGTCATCGACGGCGTCGAGAACGACAAGGCGGCGGCCTGGTACAACGACGAGCGCTCGATCTCGCTCGCCATCTTCAAGCAGCCGGGCACGAACACGGTCGCCGTCGCCGAGGCGGTCCGCAAGCTCCTCCCGACCTTCCAGAAGCAGCTGCCGGCGGCGGCGACGCTGCACGTGGTCTACGACCGCTCGGTCTCTATCCGCGAGTCGGTCAACGACGTGAAGTTCACGCTGCTCCTGACCCTCGTCCTCGTCGTGATGGTCATCTTCCTGTTCCTCCGCAAGCTGTCGGCGACGATCATCCCTAGCCTCGCGCTGCCTTTCTCGATCGTCGGCACGTTCGCCGTCATGTACGTCTTGGACTACAGCCTCGACAACCTCTCGCTCATGGCACTGACGCTGTCGGTGGGCTTCGTCGTCGACGACGCGATCGTCATGCTCGAGAACATCGTCCGCCACATCGAGCGCGGCGAGGCGGTCTTCGAGGCGGCGCTGCGCGGCTCGAAGGAGATTGGCTTCACGATCCTGTCGATGACGATCTCGCTCGCCGCCGTCTTCATCCCGATCCTCTTCATGGGGGGCGTCCTCGGCCGTCTGTTCCGCGAGTTCGCCGTGGTCATCGGCGTCGCGATCCTCGTCTCGGGATTCGTGTCGCTGTCCCTCACGCCCATGCTGTGCAGCCGCTTCTTGAAGCCGCACGGGACGGAGAAGCAGGGCCGCTTCTACGCCTGGAGCGAGAAGGGCTTCGACGGGATGCTGCGCTTCTACGAGCGCACGCTGAAGCCGGTCATCGGTCATCCGCGCGCGGTCCTCGTCCTCTCGGCGATCGTGCTGGTGCTCACGGGCTGGCTGTTCGTGAAGATCCCGAAGGGCTTCCTGCCGACGGAGGACCAGGGACTGATCTTCGGCTCGACGGAGGGCGCGCAGGGCATCGGCTTCCCGGCGATGAAGGAGAAGCAGGCCCAGGTCGCCGACATCATCCGCAGGCATCCGGCCGTCGCGAATCTCATGTCGAGCGCCGGACCGCGCGGCAACGTGGCGATCGGCAACTCGGGCATCGTGCTCGCGCAGCTCAAGCCTCGCAACGAGCGCAAGGAGAGCGCGGACGAGATCATCCAGCAGCTCCGCCCGCAGCTGTCGAAGGTGCCGGGGATCCGCGTGTACCTTCAGGTGCCGCCTCCGATCCGTCTCGGCGGCAGCCTGACGAAGAGCCAGTACCAGTACACGCTGCAGGACGCGGACACCGCCGAGCTCTACAAGTACGCGCCGATTCTCGAGCAGAAGGTGCGCGCGCTGCCGCAGGTCCAGGACGTCACGAGCGACATGCAGCTGTCGAACCCGCAGCTCAACGTCGCCATCAACCGCGACCGCGCCGCGGCTCTCGGAATCTCGACGCAGAAGATCGAGGACGCGCTCTACACGGCGTACGGCACGCGTCAGATCTCGACGATCTACGCCACGAACAACCAGTACCAGGTGATCATGGAGCTCGCGCCCGAGTTCCAGGCGAACCCGAACGCGATCGGCCTCCTGTACGTCCGGTCGCAGGGCGGGGAGCTCGTGCCGCTCGGCTCGCTCGGCGCCGTCACCCCCGGCACCGGTCCGCTCACCGTCGTCCACCAGGGCCAGCTTCCGGCGGTGTCGATCTCGTTCAACCTGCGCCCCGGCTACGCGCTCGGCGACGCCGTCGCGGCGGTCGACGCGGTCGCACGCAAGGCGCTGCCCGGGACGGTCCAGACGAGCTTCCAGGGAACCGCACAGGCGTTCCAGAGCTCGGTGCAGGGACTCGGGCTCCTCCTGCTCGTCGCGATCGTCGTCATCTACATGGTGCTCGGCATCCTGTACGAGAGCTTCATCCACCCGCTGACGATCCTCACGGCCCTCCCGTTCGCGGGCTTCGGCGCCCTCGTCACGCTGATGCTCTTCAACGTGGAGCTGTCGATCTACGCGTTCGTGGGAATCATCATGCTCGTCGGCCTCGTCAAGAAGAACGGCATCATGATGGTCGACTTCGCGATCGAGGCCGAGCGCGAGGGCAAGAGCGCGCGAGACGCGATCTACGAGGCGTGCGTCGTCCGGTTCCGGCCGATCATGATGACGACGATGGCCGCTCTCATGGGCACGCTGCCGATCGCGATGGGCTTCGGCGCCGGCGCGGAGTCGCGGCGGCCTCTCGGCCTCGCGGTCGTCGGCGGCCTGCTCTTCTCGCAGATGCTGACGCTCTACGTGACGCCGGTCTTCTACATCTACATGGACAAGCTGCAGCGCCGCCTCGACCGCAAGCGCCGCAAGCGCGGCGAGCGCCGCGAAGAGCCGCACCGCGGCGCGCCCGTCGAGCGCGACGAGCCGGTCCCGGCGACGGCGGCGCTGCGGACGAGCGAGACCTAGGTCGCCGGTTCTCACCGTCGTAGGGGTGGGGCTCGCCCCGCCCCCCTCTCAACGAGACATCGGCCGCGTTGTGATTTCCCGAGGGGGCGGCCGCAAGGGCCGCCCCTACGACGGTCTCGCGGCCGACGGTCCCTACGCCCTCGTCGCTCTCCCGTTCACCGTGAACATCGGGCGTCCGAGCAGGTACCCCTGCCCGAACTCGATGCCGAGGTCGACGAGCGTCTTGCGCTCCGCCTCGACCTCGATGCCCTCCGCGACGAGCGTCGCGCCGATGCGCTTGCCGATCGCCGCGAGGCTCGCGATGATCTCGCGCTTGATCGGGTCCTCGTGGATGCGCCGGACGAGCGAGTCCGCGACCTTGATGTAGTCCGGCTTGACCTGGAGGATCGTCTCGAGTCCCGAGTAGCCCGATCCCGCGTCGTCGATCGCGATCTTCATCTTCGCCCGCCGCACGAGGTCGAGGACCTCGCGGAACGCGTCGTAGTCGCGGACCATCTCCTTCTCCGAGATCTCGACGACGACGTCGGCGTGGCTGCGGTTGATCGAGGCGAGATTGCGCTCGTCGAGAAAGACGGGATGGCGCAGCAGGATGGCCGAGGCGTTCACGAACAAGCGGCGTTCACCGACGGCGCGCGGCAGGTTCGCGAAGATCGTCTCGAGGCACAGCGTCTCGAGCTCGACGTCCATCTCGTTCTCGTGCGCGACGGCGAAGAGGACGGCGGGCGGCTCGAGCGACGAGCCCTGCGGTCCGCGGATGAGCGCCTCGTAGCCCATGATCGCGCCGTCGGGCAGGTGGCGCACCGGCTGGAACGCGGGCCGGAGCTGGCGTCCGCCGATGACGCTCTTCAGTCCGACGAAGAGCTCGAGCTTCTCGTGCGTTTGGCGCTGCGCGACGATCTTCACCGCCTCCTGCGCCGTGCGGATTAGGTGGCGCGAGGGCCGCACGCGCGGGTTGTCCGCCGACGTCAGGCTGGACGCCAGGATCGTCAGGAAGTCCACCGCCTGTCCATCGAGGCTCTGCCGCAGACGTCGCACGACTCCGGCGCGCAGACGCGCGGCCTCCTCCTCGAGCGAGACCGGCGCGCGGCTCCCGCGGCCCTGCGGCGGCAGGCTGTACAGGACGAAGAATCCGTCCGCGCCGGTGAAGCGGATCGAGTGGACGTAGGGCGCGAGGCGCGACGACTTCGCGTCGGCCTGCAGGACCTCCGACGCGGCGGCGAGCACGCGGTCGTACTGCTCCCAGCCGAAGAGCTCCTCGAACCCGATGAACTTGCCGATCTGGAGATAGATGACGCCGAGGTTCTCGATGCGCTCGTCGGCGCGCTCGGGCTTCTCGAACGGGTGCATCGGCAGCCCGGTCACGCCGTCGTAGACGATGCGCTCGTGGCGGAGCTCCTCGACGGCGTCGGCCACCGGAATGTCCGGCGGCGGAACGGCCTCGGAGATCACGCCCGTGTCGGTGCGGCGTCTCGGACTCATCCTTCCTCCATGGCGAGTGATTCGCGCAAGAGCGCGCGCACCTTGCGGCGCAGATCGTCGGCGCCGAAGGGCTTGGCCAGAAAGTCCGAGCCGCCGAGCTGCATCGCGGTGATGCGGTCCTTGACCTCCGACCGTCCGGTCAGGAAGAGGATCGGCACCTCTCGCGTCGTGCTCTGACGGCGCAGGATCGCGCAGAACTCCCAACCCGTCATCGCGGGCATGTTCACGTCGAGGATGATGAGGTCGGGGACGTCGCGGATCGCGTCGACGAGCGCGGCGCGCGGATCCGGCGGGCAATCCACCTGGAAACCCTCCGGCATGAGGAGCTCGCGCAGGGCGCTCGAGACCGACGTGTCGTCGTCGACGACCACGATGCGCTTCATCGCGCGTTCCTCCGATACGGAAGCATGATCGTCACCTCGGACCCGTAGCCCGCCTCACTGGACAGGCTGATCTTCCCTCCGTTGGCCTCGAGGATCTCCTTCGTGACGGCGAGCCCGAGGCCCTTGCCCCGCGTGCCCGCCGCGACCGCGCCCGCGCCGCGGAAGGCGTAGTCGAACGCCCGCGCGCGCTCCTCCGGGCTCATCCCCATGCCCGTGTCCTTGACCACGACGAACGCCTGCGTGCCCGCGGAGCCCGCGCGGATCCGAACCTCGCCGGCGTCCGGGGTGTACTTGATGGCGTTGTCGAGGACGTTGCGGAACGCGCGCTGGAGCGCGACCGGGTCCGCGCGGACCGGGAGCTGCGGCCGCTCGGCGATGAACTCGATGCGGACGCGGCCGCCGTGGGCGAGGCGATACGCGGTGGCGAGCGAGCCGAGGATCTCGACGAGGTCCGCGCTCTGCGGAGCCTGGAGGTGCTCCTCGAGACGGGCGGCCTCGGCGTCGTCGTGCCGTCCGGCGTCGGGCGTGCCGACGAGACGCTCCGCGAGCTCGATCTCGCGCGCGAGGTTCGTGAGGTACTCGGCGTTCGGCAGCTCGCCGCGCCGCGCGGCCTCCTGGATCAGGTCCGTGTAGACGCGGATGACGGAGAGCGGCGACCTCAGGTCGTGGAGGATCTCGGCGTCCGGATCGCGGCGCGGCGCCGACGGCGGCTCGGCGGCGGCCGCGCGCGCCGGGACGCGAGGCACGGGCGGCGGCTCGGCGGCGGCGAGCGCGTGCGGCATCGAGGACACCTCCGCGGGTTCCGCCGCGACGGGCGGCGACGCGATCTCGAGTGCGGCGAGAAGCGCCGGAGCCGACAGCGCGAGCGCCGCGAGCGCGAACAGGCTGCCCGCCGCCGTGGGAAGTCCGCCGAGCCCGGCCAAAGCGCCGACTCCGATGAGCGACGCCGCCGCGTAGAAGCGGCCGGCCGCCCGGCCCGCCCCGGTCCACGCGAGCGCGACGCCCGCGGGCAGAAGCAGCGCGAACGGCGAGAGCGCGCCTCCGGTCAGCGACATGGCGCAGAGGAGGAGCAGAAGGTCCACGGCCATCGCGAGCGGCGCGGCGAACGGGCCGAGTGCGGCTCGGGCCGCGGGGCGCGTGAGGGTGAACTGGGCCGCGAGCGCGCCCCCGGCGGCGAGCGCGATCAGCCGCGGGTCGCCGAGCCGCAGGACGATGGCGAGCAGAGAGAAGAGGACGAAGAGGCCGGAGGCGGCGGCTCGATGTGCGGCGAAGGCCGCGTCCTTCAAACGCGGGCTCCGGAGGCCGCGAGCCGGACGGCCGACATATTAGCCAGGGCTAATGCGTTCCGCGCGTCAGACATACTCGCAGCCGACGCGGACGCCGCCGCCCGGCAGCGGCGCGCAGTTGAGGGCGCGCAGCTTGACCGGATGGCGCTCGGGATCCTGCCGCTGGAGGATCTCCGCCTTCCAGCGCGGGGGCCACTTCTCGGGCCGGCGCACGCGGAACGAGATGCCGCCGTAGCTGACGTCCACGACGGGAGCCGTGACCGTGCGCGTGCGGCCGTTGCCGTTCATGTGCAGGCTCATCGCCTCGGGCGCGAAGCGCGGATGCATGCGGCGCTCGGCGCCGGCGTACGCCGACTGGGCGCGGCACTGGTAGAGCCTCAGGTCCGCGACCTTCAGGAGGAAGTCGACGCTCTTGCCGTCCTGCGGGTACGACGCGACGCCGTAGTGGAGATCGAGCGACAGCCCGCCGCGGGCGGGCAGCGACATCGAGTTGACGCGGTCGCGGATGCGCTCGGCGACTGCGAGGGCGGCGATCATGTCCGTGTTGGGCAGCACGAGGACGAACTCGTCGCCGCCCCAGCGGCAGCCCGCGTCGACCGTTCGGAGCGACTCGCGCAAGACGCGCGCCGTGCGGACGAGGACGCTGTCGCCGACGGGATGCCCGAGCCGGTCGTTGATCGACTTGAAGCCCTTGAGGTCCATCATCGCGACCGCGAGGATCGCCTCGGTGCGCTCCGCTCGCGAGATCTCCCGCGCGAGATGGTCCAGCAGGAAGCGCCGGTTGTAGAGACCGGTCAGCGGATCGGTGATCGCGTTCACTCGGAGTACGGCGAGGTGCTCCTCGGAGACGAGGCGCGGTTCCTTGATGAGGCCCTTGCGGCTGTGGAGGTGGTGGAGGAGCACGGTCTGTAGCCCGAGCGGCGCGCCGAGCTTCTCGCGCAGCTCCGGAATGAGACGCTCGATTTCCTCCCAGCGCTCCTGCGCCTCCTCGGTCTCGAAGGGAAGCCCGGTCCAGTCGGCGAGGAGCTGGCGAATGAGCTCGCTTCGATCCCCGTTGGTCACGAGCGAGTCGAGCGTCTTCCGGAACGCGGGCAGCGAGAAGTCGCGCCGCCGGCCGAGCCGCGCGAGACGATCCAGCCGGGCCGCGAGGTCGGTGGTGTTGAGCCGCATCGTCTGACTTCTCTCGCCGCGCGAACCCGGGTCTCAGCTCCTGGAACCGGTGCGGCGGGGGAGACGTCGGGCGGAGAGACCGGAGCGCTCGACTCCCGCCTCTGCCTCCGCTTCCGCTTCGCGCGTGAGTCGCGCGACGGCGCCGGCGGCCTCGGCCACCGCGTCGCCGACGGAGCAGACGAGCACGAGCTGTCCGTCTTTCAGGAGGTCCACGACCTCGCGATCGGAGCGCGCCCAGAGCACGGACGCGCCGATGACGATCAGACGGGCGTCCGCGAGGTCCGCGGTCGGGTCGAGACGCGCGAGCGCCTGAGCGCAGCGCCGGATCCGCGCGAGTCCGACGCCGTTCGCGCGCAGCCGCGCCGCGACCCGCAGCCGCACGACGTCGGCGAACGAGTAGCGGCGCGCGGTGCCGTAACCGGCGGCGCGCTCGAGCGAAGGCCGCAGGAAACCGCGGCGGTCCCAGTGGTCGAGCTGACGGGGCGTGAGCCCGGTCAGACGGGCGGCCTCGGCCGTCGAAAAGCTACGGGCGACGACACTCGTGAATTTCATCGATGTAATTCGAAAAATGTTAGCACAGACACGGCTTTTCGTGGGGTCGGGTTATGGAGACCCCGGGTCTCCTCGGAGCTCGGCGACTGACGCCATAATCGCGCCATGAACATCCTCGCGCTCGCGCTCCCGCTCCTCCTGGCAACACCCTCGCCGGCGCCGCAGGCGCCCGGCAACTCCGGTGGGACCTATCTGTATCGGGCCGCCCTCATCCAGGCGGCGCCCGGAAAGCTCCTCGAGGTCGTCGACCTCTACAAGGCCGGCTGGCCGGGCACGAAGGGGAGCGGCGACGAGGCGCCCCTCGCGATGCGGCACAGCCAGGGCGATCGGTGGGACCTGCTCCTCCTGTTCCCGATGGGCAGCGTCGCGACCTATTTCGCGCCGGAGCGGCTGGCCGCGCGGCGGAAGGCGGAGGACGCCGCGGCGGCCGACCGGGAGCGCCTCGCCGCCGACATCGCGTGGCAGGAGGACGTCTTCGTGCTCGGTCCGCCCCTCGAGGAGGTCCGCAAGCGTCTCGGCGGCGCGGGATTCTTCCACGTCGAGATGTTCGACGCGCTGCCGGGGCGCCGGGCGGACCTCTACCGCCAGCGCGAGATGGAGAACGCGTACTCGCGCGCGATCGGGGAGCCGGAGAACCTGATCTTCACCCGCGAGGCCGGCGCGCACTGGGACCTCTTCACGATCGGCGGCTTCCGCGACCTGAAGCACTACGCGTCGGCCGCCGACGTGCCCGAGGCGAAGCAGGAGGAGGCCGCGCGCGCCGCCGGGTTCGACGGCGCGAGGGCGATCGGCCCCTACCTGCGGACGCTCATCGCGTCGCACCACGACACGCTGGCGGTCGCCATCCGCTGAAGATCCCGCCTCCCGGCGGCCCTGTCGGGACGAGCGCGACCTTCACCTGATCCGCCTCATGCGACGCCAACCGTAGCGCCCTTCCGGTAGGATCGCACCGCTTTCCGGAGGACATCGATGACGCTCGACCGCAGGTCGTTCCTCGCCACGGGAGGCCTCGTCACCGCCGGCGGCGCCGCGCTCGGGACGCCGGCCCTCGCCGCCCCGCAGGCCGGCGTCGACGGCTCACGCTCCGCCGCGCTCTTTCTGAAGGACGACGACGGGCTCGCGCCGGCGACGCTCGACCGGCTGCCGCTCGAGTGGCACCAGGCGCGCGCGAAGGCGCTGCAGGCGCACCTCGCCGAGAACGGATTCGACGGGGTCTGGCTGACGGACCCGATGAACATCATCTACTTCACCGGCCTCTTCTTCACGACGACGGAGCGGCCGTTCTCGGTCTTCATTCCCGCCGACAAGCTCGCGACGATCTGGTTCCACCCGGGCCTCGACCGCGATCTCGTCAGGAGCTGGTGGGCGACCGACGCGGACTATTACTTCGACTTCCAGCACGCCGACGGCGCGTACCCGAACGAGGGCAAGGTCCAGCAGGGCGCGAAGGTCGACCTCTTCGAGTGGGTCCTGCACGGGCTCAAGAAACGCGGCTACGACGGCAAGCGGATCGCGACCGACCGGGACCTCTCGCCCCGGCAGCTCTCGAAGGCGGCGACCGTCTTCCTCAAGGACACGAAGTTCGAGTCCGTCGCCGAGCACTGCGAGAAGCTGCGGATGGTCAAGTCGCCCGAGGAGCTCGCGCTCTGGCGGCGCGCGTACCGCGTCTTCGACGAGACGCACGCGTTCGCGCGGGACCTGCTCCTCGCGAAGGGAACGGATCTAACGGACTATCAGCTGGGAACCGCCGCGCAGGAGTTCGGCATGGGCCGCCTCATGTCGGGGATCAAGCGCGACGGCAAGCCGCACACGGCGGTCGGCATCGCCGTCGAGGTCGAGGTGCGCTGCGGCGTCGGCACGGCGTACCCGCATCCGAATCAGACGCACTACAACCGCATCCAGAAGGGCCAGGCGCTGCAGATCGCGGGCGGCGTCTCGATCGGCGGCTGCGGCGGCGAGCTCTACCGCGCCTTCCTGATCGCACCCTGGACCGACCACCAGAAGAAGGTGTGGACCGTCTCGCGCGACTGCTGCCTCATGCAGAAGGACCTCTCGCGCGAGGGCGTCGCGTGCTCGACGGTCGCGTACGAGATCCACAAGCACCAGGTGAAGGAGGGGACGGCGAAGTACATCTACCACCGGCCGGCGCACGGCATGGGCGTCGAGGGCCATCAGCCGCCGTACATCGCGCTCGGCGACTACACGATGCTCGAGGCGGGGATGATCTTCTCGGTCGAGCCCGGCCTCTACGATCCGGAGAACGGTTTCGGCGTCAACTTCTCGGACGGCTTCGCGGTGCAGCCGGGCGGCAAGGCGTCGCTGCAGATGTCGCGGCTGCCGTGGTCCGAGGACTGGTGCCTGGTGAAGTTGTAGAGCGGTAGCGGCCGGATCGTCTCGTCGACCCCTCCCGTCGCCCGAAGGGGAACGCGCCTGCGGCGCGCCGCCGTGATATCCCTCGATCGACATCAAGGAGGTTTGAAATGGGACTCCTCGACCAGGTTCTCGGCGCGGTGGGGGGACAGACCGGCAATACCGGGCAGCACGGCTCGCTCGTCGATCTCGCCGCCGGCGTTCTCCAGAACCAGGGCGGACTGAACGGCCTCCTCGACAAGTTCCGCTCCGCCGGGCTCGGCCAGCAGGCGGACACGTGGGTCTCGACCGGCCAGAACGCGCCGGTCTCGGGCGATCAGGTCTCGAGCGTCCTCGGACAGGGCACGATCGAGCGCGCGTCGCAGAAGCTCGGGCTGCCTCCCGGAGCGGCGGCCGCGGCGCTGGCGGCGGTGCTGCCGATGGTGATCGACCACCTCACGCCGCACGGCCGCGTCGAAGGGACCGGAATGGGAGACCTCTCGGGGACTCTCGCCGCTCTCAAGTCGAGGCTGACGCAGCAGGCCTAGACCGGGCGCGTTCGGTTCGGACCCATGTTCGCGGGGCGCGCGGGCTAGGGCGTTTCCTTCATCAGCGCGGGCCAGTTCAGGATGACGCGCAGGGGAGACTCGCGGACCTTCTCGACGGGTGTGGACACGAGAAAGCGCGAGCCGTCCGCCGACACGTCGTAGTTCTCGATCTCGGAGTCGGCGCGAATGATCACGGCCGGAGTCGCCGCGGACCACGCAGGCGTCGCGGCGACCGAGACGGACATGAGAAGGTTGCCGGGCGCGAGGTAATAGAGCTCGCGACCGTCGCGCCGCCACCGCGGCGCGCGCCCGCCTGCCGGTGAGATGCGCCGCTTGTCCTGGGCGCCGGCGATGGACGCGACGTAGATCTCCGGACTACCGGACTCGTCGGACTCGAATGCGATCCAGCGGCCGTCCGGCGAGAAGCGCGGGCTCGCCTGGTTGAATCGCGTCGGCAGCCAGCTCTGCGGCTTCGGATCGCCTGCGAGACTCAGCAGCCGGATGCTCCAGGCCGTGTTCGAAACCATCTCGAGGTACGCGAGCGTCGTCCCGTCGGTGGAAACGTCCTCCGGCTGCTCGATCCCGGGGAGGCGCAGCAGCGGCTTCTCGCTTCCGGGCGTCGTCACGTGGATCTCGTAGATGTCCGGAGGTCCCTCCCGATCGGACCGGTAGAAGAGTCGCGATCCGTCCGGAGCCCAGACCGGCATGATCTCGTCGACCGAGTCGCTGTGGAGCCGCGTCGGAACGCCGCTCGCGAGGTCGAAGACCCAGACGTCAGAGGTTCCGGTCCGAGGATCGCCGATGTCGACCGCCGCTCGTCGTCCGTCGGGAGAGATGCGCAGGCCCTTGATCGAGGCCGGTTCTCCGAGCGACCCGCTCTGCCGCCCCTGCCGGTCGAGCCAGACCAGTCGGGAAAAACCCGGCGCGACCTGGTACGCGAGGACTCCCGTTCGCGAGACCGAGAAGGCGGCGTGTCCGGGCCCGTAGTGATGATGGACGCCGGAGGCGAGCTCGAAGGGCTCACCTCGCAGCTGTGCCGCGCGTGCGTCGAATCTCTGGGCGAACAGGGAGGCGTCGCGGAGATAGAGAAGATACCCGGGAGGCGCATATTCGACGCGGGACTTCAGCGGGGCGACGACAGTCGAGCCCTTGCCGTCGAGCGACGCGAGACGGATGTCGCGGCGGCCGAGGCCCGAACGGGCGTTCGCCATGTAGAGAAACCGCGACCCGTCGAGGAAGACCGGCCACATGTGATTTTCGCTTCCGACCGGAAGCTCCGGCGTCGTGACCCGCGTCGCCTCCCCACCGGCGGCGGACACCTGGTAGATGCCCGGAACGTCGAGACGCGTGAAGAGAATTGTGCCGTTCTCGCTCCACGACCCGACGGACGCGAACGCCGCGTCGCACAGGTCCACGGCCGGGCCTCCGCCGACCGCGATCTTCTTGAGCTTCCCGTTCGCGAAGAAGGCGATGTACCGCCCGTCTGGAGACCAGAAATGGGCGGTCGCGTCGACGGATCCCTCGAGCTCGCTCGCCGATTCCGAGTCGAGCGGACGGAGGAAGATGCGACGCCGCCCGCCGGCGACCACCTCGATCCCCAGTCTCGTTCCGTCGGGCGAGACCGTGAAGCCGCGGGAGGTTTCGAGCCGCGCCAGGTAGACCGTTCCCTGTGGCACCGGAACCGAGAAGCGCACGACGCGAGCCTCAGATATGCGAGGTCTCCGCAGGAACGCGACAGCGCCGAGCGCGGCGAGAGCGAGGGCCAGGGCCGCGGCGACAGCGGGGATCCACGAGTTTCGCATCGGGCGTGCAGGCGCGGCGGCCGGCTCCTCGCGGCCGACTCCCGAAGGTTGATCGCGGAGCCGCGCGAGGTCGCGCGCGAGGTCCCGCGTCGCCGCATAGCGATCGTGCGGATCCTTCTCGAGACATCGCTCGATGATCCAGCGCAGCGGCGTCGGAGCGGGCGGAGAGAGGGACTCGAGCGGAGCGGGCTCCTCACGGATGATCGCGGCCAGGGTCTCCGCCGCGGTCATCCGGGTGAACGCACGCTGTCCGGACGCCATCTCGTAGAGGATCGCGCCGAGGGAGAACTGGTCCGAGCGGAAGTCGACCGCGCGGCCACTCGCCTGCTCGGGGGACATGTATCCGACCGTCCCCAGCACGACGCCGGGAGTCGTCGGATCGATCGCGGTCGCGACCTGCGACGAGCCCGAGTCGGAATGCGGGACCAGCTTCGCGAGGCCGAAGTCCAGGATCTTGACCGCGTCGCGGGTCACCATCACGTTCTCGGGCTTCAGGTCGCGGTGCACGATTCCGGCCTCGTGCGCGCGCGCCAGCGCGTCGGCGAGCTGGGCCGCCTGCCCGAGCATGCGGCGCAGCGGCGTCGCGCCCTCCGCGAGCTGCTCGCGCAGGGTGCGGCCCTCGACGAGCTCCATGGCGATGTACGACGCGCCGCCGTCGCGGCCGACGTCGTAGATCGTGACGATGTTGGGATGGTTGAGCGCGGAGGCGGAGCGCGCCTCCTGCTCGAAGCGCCGGAGCCGGTCGGCGTCCTGGGACACCGCTTCGGGGAGCACCTTGACAGCGACCTCGCGCCCGAGACGCGCGTCCTTCGCGCGGTAGACCTCGCCCATGCCGCCGGCACCGAGCGGCGACACGATCTCGTAGGGGCCGAGACGGGCCCCGGCAGGGAGAGTCATGGAGATGCCGAGAGTCTAGTCCGGACCTTCGGCCGGGAACCCGATCCGTCGCACGAGATCGCCATACCGGGTGTCGGACCGGACCGCGTCGAGGTTCGGATCGATTCGCATGAACGAGAGGCCGTGCGCCCGCTCCTCGAAAGCTTGCTGCAGGTCTTCGAAGGCGCGATCCCGCTCTCCGAGCGCGAGGCGCGCCGTGCCGACGTAGTAGGGCGAGACGTAACGGGTGAGCGCGTCCCTCTGAAGCTCGTCGAGCGCTCGCCGGGCGTCCGCCTCGCGGCCGGCAATCGCGAGCGACTGCGCGAGCTCCGCCCGGTATGCGGTCGCGCCTCCGGAAAACTCGACCGCCTTTCGAAATTCCTCGATGGACTCGTCCGGACGCGACGTCTGCGCGTAGACCAGTCCGAGGACCCTGCGAGCGATCACGAACGTCGGGTCCATCTCGAGCGCCTTCTTCGCCTCGAGGATCGCGTCGTCGTACCGCCGAGCGTAGTAGTAGCACCATCCGGTCGCGGCGCGAATGACGAGGGACAGGGGATCGAGGTCCTGCGCGCGCTTCCACTCTCGGATCGACTCTTCGAACCGACCGAGCTGCGTCAGCATGCTCGCGTAGTAGTTGTGCACGGTCGGGTAGTTCGGGATCGCCTGCAGGCACTTTCCGTACTCGCTCTCGGCCTCGCTCCAGTTCCAGTCGTAGTAGTCCAGGGCGTAGGCGAGCGGCGCGCGTGCCTCCGCGAGCGAGGGATCCAGCTCGAGGGCCTTCCTCGCCGCGGCCTTCGCCCGCGGAAACGCTTCGCCGGGAGCCGCGATCGAGTGGAAGCCGAGGACGCCGTAGCCGTCCGCGATGCCGACGTACGCGAGCGCGTACTCGGGGTCGATCTCGATCGCCTGGCGGAAGTAGTCGATGCCCTTGCGGATCGCCTCCTCGTTGCGCTTTCCCCAGAAGTAGCGGCCTCGCAGATAGAGCCGGTTCGCCTCCGGACTCTCGGTGTGCATGCGGGTGAGCCGCGCCTTCTCCTCGCCGGTGAGCTTCAGGCGGAGGTTCTCCGAGATCTGCGTCGCGATCTCGTTCTCCACGGCCAGGACGTCGTCCGCCTCGCGCCGGTACTGCTCGCCCCAGAGCTGCGATTCGTCCGCGAGGTCGACGAGCTCGACCCGCACGACGATCGTGTTCCCGCGGTGGATCACCCGGCCGGTCACGACGGCTCCCACGCCGAGCGCGCGGCCGGCCGCGAGCGGGTCGACGCCGGGCCCCTTGTAGCGGAATGCGCTCGTCCGCGCGATGACGCGCAGCCCGGAGAGCCGGGAGAGACGCATGATCAGCGCCTCGGTGATCCCGTCTGCGAGGAACTCGGCGTCGTCGTCGCCGGCGGCGCTCGCGAGGGGAAGGACCGCGATCGAGTCGATTGTGCGCTTCGTGCTCCCCGACGAGACGCGCGGCGACGCGGCGGCGCTCTGCACGGCGCGCAACGCGAAGGCCAGGTCGCGCGCAGACTGGAATCGCTCGCCGGGCGCCTTCTCCAGGCAGTGCGCGATCGTGCGGCAGAGGTCGCGGGGGAGCGCGGGATCGATCGCCGCCAGATCCGGCGCCGGGTCCCGGAGGATCGATGCCATGGTCTCCGCCGACGTGTTTCGGGAGAACGCCTTGCGGCCGGATATCGCCTCGGTCAGAACGCAGCCGAGAGAAAAGATGTCGCTCGTCGCTTCCGCGGCTTCTCCCCGGATCTGTTCGGGCGCCATGTACCCGACCGTTCCCATGACGTACCCGGGCTCGGTGCCGCCGACCGCCGTCGGCGCGGAGGTCTCGTCCGCGGAGCCTTTTTCCGGCTTCCATCGCGCGAGGCCAAAGTCCAGGATCTTCACGCGGCCGTCCGAGGTCAGGAAGATGTTCTCGGGCTTCAGGTCCCGGTGGACGATGCCGCGCGCGTGCGCGGCCGCGAGGCCGTCCGCCACCGCGACCGCGATGTCCACGGCCTTCTGCCACGCAGGCGGAGTGTGGGCGAGACGCGTGCGCAGCGTCTCGCCCTCGAGGAGCTCCGATACGGCATAAAGACGGTCCTCGTCCCGCCCGAAGTCGTACAGCGTGACGATGTTGGAATGGGACAGCGCGGCGACGGCGCGCGCCTCCTGTTCGAAGCGGCGCGCGAGGTCCGCGTCGCCCGAGTAGCGCTCGGGCAGGACCTTCACGGCAACCTCGCGCCCGAGGCGGGTATCCTTCGCGCGGTACACCTCGCCCATGCCGCCGGCACCGAGGGGCGACACGATCTCGTAGGGACCGAGGCGGGTTCCCGAGGAAAGGCTCACCTGTTCACGGCCTTCAAGACGCGCCCGAGCGCGAGCAGCGGATCCAGCTCCGGCTTGTCGTAGATGTTCCAGCCGGTGAAGACGGCGATCATGTCGAGCTGCGGCACCACGAACAGGAACTGGCCGCCGTAGCCCCACGCCGCGTAGGACTCGTAGGTGGACGGGCCCTTCTCGGACACGACCCACCACTGGTAGCCGTAGCGGTGTTTGCCCGCTTTCACGCGCGGGCGCGTCGACTCCGACGCCCAGCCCTCGGGCAGGATCCGTTTGCCTCTCCACACGCCGTCGCGCATGTAGAGCTCCCCGAGCTTCGCGAGGTCCGTCGGCGCGAGGTAGAGACGGCCTTCGGTGTCCGAGAGCCCCTTCGGCGTCCGCTTCCAGTAGAACGCATCGATGCCGAGCGGCGCGAAGAGATGCTCCTTCGCGTAGTCGTCGGCCGTGCGGCCGGTCGTCTTCTGGAGCGCCGCGGAGAGCAGCATGGTCGCTCCGCTGTTGTAGACGAACGTCTTCCCGGGCTCCTCGGCCATCGGCTGCTCGAGGACGTAGCGCACCCAGTCGTCCTTGCCCTCCATGGCCGCGCAGTTGTTTTTCGGATCGGTGTAGTCGGCCGTCTCCTCGTCCCAGCGGATCCCGGTCGTCATGGTCAGGACGTCGCGCAGCGTCATGCGGTCGCGCCGCGGATCGGGCGGAACGCGCCAGTCGGAGAGCAGCGGCATGACGCGCGTGTCGACGCCGGCGATCTCGCCCCGGCCGATCGCGATCCCGACGAGCGCCGACGTGACGCTCTTCGACACCGACTGCATCGTGTGCAGGCGGGTCGACTTGTAGAAAGGATGCCACCCCGGGTCGTAGTAGTTGTAGATGCCGGGCGCGCCCCTGCCCTCGAAGAGCCGCGCGTAGTCCTTCGAGTGGTCGTACGTCTTCTCGTAGACGATCCGGCCGTGGCGGATCACGAGCATCGAATCGACGTAGCCCTGTGCGCCGGACGCGAGCTCGCGATCGAACACGTCGAGCGCCGCGCGATCGAGTCCCTCCATCTCGGGAGCGGACCGCGGCCAGTCGGACGCGCCGCCGGGCGCGTGAGCGAGCGCCATCGCGACGGAGACGGCGAGGAGGAGCGCGGTCATGATGACTGCGCGAATTCTAGCGCCGCGTCAAGAGCCGGCGGCGGCCTCCGAGCCGCGCCGCCGCCGCTCGGCCATCGCGTAGAGCACGAGTCCGGCCGCGAGGAACCCGAACGAGCCGACGAACACCTGCACGAAGAACGACGTCTTGTTCGCCGTGTCCTCGGGCGGTATGAGGGCGAGCACGATCGCGACCGCGGTCGTCAGGAACCCGAGTCCGTTCCACAGGTAGCTTCCCGCGTTTCCGCCGGGCACGGGAATCGCGCCCGGCTGGCGCCGGATCTCGGCGCGGAGCCGGATCGCCGACGCGAACATGTAGAGGTACGGGATGAAGTAGACGATGAGCGTCGCGTTGATGAGCTTCAGGTACGCGTCCTTGACCGTGCCGCCCCACTGCGCCGCGACGATGAACACGGCGGAGAAGACAGCCTGAAACAGCATGGCGAACCACGGCGTCTTCCACTTCGGGTGCGTCCTGCCGAAGATCGGCGGCAGGTAGCGGTCGAGGCCGCCGACGAAGAGCAGCCGCGCGGTCGCGATCAGCCAGGCGCCGACGCCGCCGAGCCCGGCGAGTGTCATGAGCAGCGCGACCGGCGAGCCGAGCCATGGCATGCCGTGCGCTGCACCTGCCTTCGTGATCGCCTGGTTCACGCCGGAGATGATCGAGACCTCCTTCGGCGGCAGCGACCAGAGCAGCGAGATCGTGCCCGTCAGGTAGACGGCGGCTATGGAGAGGCCCGAGATCACGATGGCTCGCGGGAACGTCCTGCGCGGCTCGACGACCTCGCCGGCCATCGTCGGCGCGAGCTCGAGGCCCGCGAAGCCGAAGCAGAGGTTCGCGAAGAAGAGGATCGTGGGGAGCGCGGCGAAGTTGGGGATGAGCGACGACGGCGGCATCGGCGTCGCGGAGCCCGAGCTCGTCAGCGCGATCAGGCCGACGAGTAGGAGGGCGGCCGACGGGATCCACTGCGCGAGCCCGCCGATGTTCTGGACCCACTTGCCCGTCTTCATCCCGACGATGTTGAAGACGAGCGCGATCGCGAGCAGGACGAGCGACGCGCCGGCGGCATACGCGGGACTCTGCTCGAGCGCGGCGAAGCGCGTCCCGAAGACATAGAGCGCGAACACGACCGTCGAGAGCGTCAGCGTCGGGAAGTAGGTGATGTTGGAGGCCCAGTACAGGAATCCGGCGATGAAGCCCTGCCGCGGTCCGAACGCGCGCGTGCTCCAGACGTACAGGCCGCCCTCCTCCGGGATCGACGAGGAGAGCGCGATGACGGCGAAGCCCTGCGGAATGAAGAAGCAGACGGCCGCCAGCACCCAGAGAAACAGCGACGACGGACCGTTCGCCGCGGCGAGCGCGATCCACCGCATGCCGACGATGGCCGCGACGTTGAAGAGGACGATGTCGCGGGTCTTGAGGGCGCGCTCTAGAGCCATCGGGACCGTCGCGGCCGTGAGCCGTGAGCCGTGAGCCGTGAGCCGCCAGACATATTAGTCAACGCTAATGTATTCACGCGGCTCTCACTGCTCCACGTAGACCATCTTCTTCGTTCCCTCGACTCCGACCTTCTTCATGAACTCGACGGCCTCCGCCGCGGACTGCCGCTTCGCCGGGGGGGCGGGAGCGTCCGCGAACGCGCGGGCGGCGATCGCCATGATCGCCGTGTCGCGGGCGAGGAATTCCTGGTCCACGTGCTCGAAGGTGTCCGTCGGCGCGTGGTGTCGCTTATCGTAGTCGCCGTCGTCGACCCACAGCGTGAACGCCGGGATGCCGGCCACCATGAACGGGCCGTTGTCGCGGTCGAACGTGGCCTCCGTGTGAATCTCCGAGGCTCCGAGCGGCGCGGTCCGGGCGAGCACGGCCCGAATCGCCGGCTCGGCGTCGGTCCGCCCCTGGCTCTCGATGCCGCGAGGCTTCCCGGCGCCCGAGTCCATGACGAGCACCGCACGCAGGCGGTCGAGCTCCTTCTCGTGCGCCGTGACGTATGCGCGCGAGCCCAGGCACGCCTCCTCCTCGCCGAAGAAGAACGCGAAGCGGATCGTGCGCCTCGGCGTCACGCCGAGGGACTTGAGGATGCGCGCGGCGTCCACGAGCGCGGCGACGCCCGTCCCGTCGTCGTCGGCGCCCTGCGCCGGGTCCCACGAGTCGAGGTGCGCGCCGAGGAGCACGACCTCGTCCTTCAGATCGGAGCCGGGCAGATCCGCGACGACGTTGCGCTCCTTGTAGGGGCTCGTGTCGAAGGTGTTGCGGACGTCGAGCGCGATCCGGACCGGACCTTTTGCGAGCAGCCGGCGCAGGAGCGCGCTGTCCTCGGCGGCGACCGAGAGGACCGGAAGCGGCCCGCGCGGGTAGAACCCGAACGCCGACGTGTAGACCATGCGTCCCGGCTTGTCGGAGGGAAGCAGCATCGCCGCGGCGCCTGCCTCGGCGAGCCGCTTCGCGAGCCGCGAGCGCATCACGAAGGACGGATCGACGCCCACCTGCTGCGGATCCACGAGGACGGCCGCGCCGCGCACGGCCTGGGGCAGCGGTGCGTCGAACGACTTCGGCTCACCCATGTCGAGGAGCGTCGCGGTCACCTCGCCGCTCGTGCCCGGCACCCAGGCGTACGAGCCGACCGCGATCGCACGTGAGATCGGAGAGACGATCCGGCCCGCGGCCGGACCGCGCGTCCAGCGCGCCTCGAGCGGCGCCTCCTCGAACCGCGCATTCTCGTAGCCCGCGCGCTTGAGCGCGTCGAGGATGAGCTGCGACGCCTTCAGGCTCTCGGGCGATCCGGTGACGCGCCCGCCGACGGTGTCGGTCAGCGTTTCGAGAAACGCGGCCGCGCCGCCCTGTGTCATCGCGGCGCCCGCGATGCGCGCGTCGATGTCGTCGGCCGCCGTCGCCGCGGTCGAGCCCAGCAGCAGCGCGGGCAGGATCCAGGCCGTCTTCCGCAGTTTCATGTCTTCTTCCGATCGTTGTGAGTGGGAATCTACTTCCAGCCGGTCACGACGAAGAGGTCCGAGTCGGTGACGCGGTTGAGCGAGTACGCATAGTGGGCGCCGTCGGGCGTGACGTAGACCCTCTCGATCCGAACGAGCCCGGCTCGGTCCGCTGGCATGAGCTGTTTCCACGCGGTCTTCTTCCCGGTCGAGAGGCTGTAGCGGTAGACGCTCTGCGGAATCTCGCCCTCGCGGGTCACGTAGATTGTGTCGCCGTCGGAGCTCCACTGGATCGGAACGTCGTAGGACTCGAGCCCCGCGATGGCCTTCGGCGCGCCTCCGTCGACCGGACAGATGACCGGGCGGTGCTCGGCGTCGGTGAAGGCGACGCTCTTGCCGTCCGGGGAGAACGCCGCGCCCGCCGTGATGCCTTCCGGTGTGAACGCACGGGGCTTTCCTCCGGCGAGATCGAGGACGTAGGCGCGCAGGCCCTTTCCGGGCTCCGTCGCGCCGAAGACGATGCGCTTGCCGTCGGGCGGCGCGAAGTCGCCGCCGAGCACCCGATAGCCGTCCAACGGGATCGGTCTCGGCTCCCCGGCGGCGGTCGGAAGCATCACGAGCCGAGTCCCATCCTTCGAGAAGGATCGTGTCAGCGCCCATCTCCCGTCGGGAGAGAGGCTGTCCGCTCCGCCCTCGCCGAGCCGCACCGCCGGCCCGCCGTCGGTCGGCCGCAGGTAGACGGACCCGTTCGGCCCGCCCCCTTCTCCCTGCTCCTCGAAGAGGAGCGTCCGGCCGTCATTCGAGATCGCGGCGAGCGCCGACTGCTCGAGCCACGAGAGGTTTCTCTCGGGTCCGCCTTCCGAGGATCCGAACAGGATCTCGCGCGTGCCGATCTCGCGCTCCACGAGCACCCGCCCGTCCTTCGCGATGTCGTGCAGGACCTCGAGATCGGTGAGCGGCGAGACGAGGCGCCGATGACCGGACAGGTCGATGG
>DATBBK010000076.1:0-4996 GCA_036271035.1 Thermoanaerobaculia bacterium
TCCCTGTCATCGTCGGATGCTAACAACTTGGGGCGGTCACGCGCGGGGTCGGGGGCGGACTTGCTTGTGGCGCTCACGCGCGGGGTCGGGTCGGACTTGTGGCGCTCACGCGCGGGGTCGGGGACGCTCCTGGGGCTCGCGCGCGAAGTCGGGCCGCCGCTGTTAGCATGGCCGCCCGTGAGCCGACCCGAACGGTTCTCCGCCCGCGTGTTCGCCCTCGCCGCGGTCGCGGTGCTCGGATACTTCCTCTTCCGGATCTTCGAGCCCTTCTTCGGCGCCATCCTGTGGGCCGCCCTGATCGCATTCCTGCTCTTCCCGGTGACGCTAAGGGTTCGCCGGGCGCTCAAGGGCCGGCTCGGGCTCTCCGCGCTCGTGCTCACCGCCGGCGTCGCGCTCGGACTGGTCCTTCCCGCCGTCGGCATCGCGCTGGCGTTCGGCGGCCAGGCGGTCGACCTGGGCCAGCGCCTCGGCCGCGTCGCTCAGGAGTACGAGATCCACACGCCCCAGGACCTGACCCGGCTCCCGATCTTCGGCCGCCTCGTGGACTGGATCGAGGGCCACTCGCCGATCACGGCGGGCCAGGTCCAGTCATCGTTCCTTCACGGCATCCAGGCGGTCGTGCAGTTCATGCTCACGCACACGCGAAGCTTCCTGTTCGGCGCGTTCGGCGTGATCGGCAACATCGCGCTGATGCTGTTCGTGCTCTTCTTCTACTTCCGCGACGGCGACCAGATCGCGGCGCGTGGAATCCGCCTGATCCCGCTCGAGACCCGCAAGAAGGAGAGCCTGCGCCGGCACGTCCAGGAGGTCACGCGCGCGGTCGTGTTCGGCACGCTCGTGACCGCGATCGTGCAGGGCGTGCTGATCGGCGTCGCGTTCTGGATCACCGGCCTTCCGTCGCCCGTCGTGTTCGGTGTGCTCGGAACGGTCGCGTCGTTCGTGCCGTTCGTCGGAACGGCGCTCGTCATGGCGCCGGCGGTGATCTACCTCTTCGCCCAGGGCGTCGTGTGGAAGTGGATCTTCATGCTCGTCTGGGGCTTCGGGGCGGTGGGCGGCGCCGACAACTTCCTGCGGCCCGCGCTCGTCTCCGGCCGCGCCGAGGTCGGCACACTCACGGCGTTCTTCGGCGTCGTGGGCGGGCTCGCGGCGTTCGGGATGATCGGGCTCTTCCTGGGACCGGTCCTGCTCGCGCTCGTCCTCGCGCTGCTCCAGTTCGCGGAGGAGACGGCCGGCGAGGACGCGCCGGCGCCGGCGGCCCCCGAGGCGACGCCGTAGCGCGTCAGGCCCGGGTCAGCGCCCCGCCCACACCCAGTCCGCGACGAAGACGTTCGTCTCGTGCGGCTTCGAGCCGTTGCGGTTCGACGCCCAGACGATCCGCCTGCCGTCGCGCGTCAGCATCGGAAAGCCGTCGAAGTCCGGGGCTCGCGTGACGCGGGTCAGGCCGGTGCCGTCGTCGCGGATCAGGTAGAGGTCGAAGTCTCTCCGCTTCGGGTCGTCCATGTTCGACGAGAAGATGATCTCGCGCCCTCCAGGCAGGAAATACGGCGCGAAATTCGCGGCGCCGTTCGAGGTGATCGCGTGGTCGTGCGCGCCGTCGGCGTCCATGATGCGCAGCTCGAGGGCGCGCGGCGCATACACCCCGCGCGCGAGGTTCTCTTTGTATTTGGCGAGATCCTCCGCGGACTCGGGATGGTCCGCGCGGTAGACGATCCGCTTGCCGTCGTCGGAGAAGAACGGGCCGCCGTCGTAGCCCGGCGTGTGCGTGAGTCGCTTCACGTTCCCGCCCGAGGCGTCCATCGTGTAGACCTCGAGGTCGCCGTCGCGGGCCGAGGTGAAGACGATCGTCTTGCCGTCGGGCGAGATCGTCGCCTCGGCGTCATACGCCGGGGACGCGAAGAGAGGCGCCGCGCCGCTGCCGTCCGGCTTCGCGGTCCAGATGTCGAAGTCGTCGAGCGCCCAGACGTACCCGTGAGAGCGGTCCGGCTTCGGCGGGCACGCCTCTCCGCCGCGCCGGGTCGAGGCGTACAGGATCCGATCGCCCGACGGGAAGAAGTACGAGCACGTCGTGCGGCCGCCGCCCTCGGAGACGAGCCGCCGGTTCGAGCCGTCGGCGTTCATCGTGAAGATCTGGTCGCAGTCGCGCTTCGCCTCGTCGGACTGGAAGATGAGGCGCGAGCCGTCCGCGGACCAGTACGCCTCGGCGTTCTGGCCGCCGAAGGTGAGCTGCCTGACGTTCGCGAGGAACTTCTCCTCGCCCGGATACGTCAGGCCGGCGGGCGCCGCCGGAGCCGGCGTCGCGGCCGGCGAGGGCGCCGGGTCGGGAACGCGCGCGGCGGCGACCAGGGCGAGCGATGCGAGGACTCCGAGGATCGTCTTCATGCGGCCGGGATCATAAGGGAGCCGGCGCGAGACGGCTCACGGACCGGCCGGCGTGCTGATACCCTTTTCGCAGCTTGAGCGACCTGAAGCGCCAGCTCGCGGAGGAGATCCGCGTGGCGATCGCCGAGGCCGCCCCGGACCCGGGGCGGGTCGAGGCGCCGTCGGATCCCGCCGCGCTCGAGGCGCGCACTGCGCTGCGCCGCGCCTCCGAGACGATGACCCCGTCCGTCCCGGACGGTGCGCCCCTGTCGGCCCTGAAGCGGACCGCCATCCGCGCGCTGCGCTTCCTCTGGCGGAACCAGTCGTCGTTCAACGCACTGTCTCTGACGGCGGGGTCCGCCCTGTCGGATTCCGTCGACCGCCTCCGCGCCGAGACGGGCCGCCAGGTGGACGAGCTCGCGCGACGCGCCGGCGTCCAGGAGTCGCGACTGACGCTGATGGAGTCGTCGGCGGTGCGAGGTCCAACTGGCATCAGGAGCCCCGCGACGCAAGGAGCGGCGGGGACCGCAGATGTCGGCACCGCAGAAGCCGCACTCTCCCTTCCGGCCGGCGTCTACGCGCTCTTCGAGGAGCGGTTCCGCGGCGCGACTCAGGAGATATCGCGCGCGCAGCGCTTCTACCTCGACTCGCTGCGCGGCGTGCCCGGTCCCGTCTTCGACGCGGGCTGCGGCCGGGGCGAGCTCCTGAGGCTCCTGCGCGACGAGGGAATCCCGGCCGTCGGCGTCGACTCGAACCCGGTCTCGATCCAGGCGCTGCGCGGCGACGGCCTCGAAGTCGAGGAGGGGGACGCGGTCGCGAGTCTCGAGGCGCGGCCGGGCGGCTCGCTCGGCGCCGTCACCGCGTTCCAGCTCGTCGAGCACTGGAAGCCGGCCGGCGTCTTCCGCTTCCTTCAGGCCGCGCGGCGCGCGCTCGCGCCCGGCGGCGTGATCGTCGCCGAGACGATCAACTCGGATTCGCTGTCGGCGCTCCGCGCGTTCTACCTCGATCCCACGCACGTCCGGCCGTTTCCGCCCGACGGCCTGCGGTTCCTCGCCGAGGCGGCCGGCTTCACCGACGTGCGCATCGTGTTCCGGTCGCCGCTGCCTCCCGAGCGGCGTCTCGAGGAGAAGACGGAGAACGACCGCAAGCTGAACGCGCTTCTCTTCGCGCCGCAGGACTACGCCGTCATCGGGCGCGTCCCCGAGCCCGCCGGCGAGCCTTGAAGAGCCGCCGCGTCCTGGTCCTCGGCGTACAGACTCCGTTCGCGCGGGGCGGCGCCGAGCGCCACGTGCTCCGGCTGACCGAGGAGCTGAGGGCGCGCGGCGTGGACGCGGACCTCGTCACGATGCCGCTCGTCGAGCGCGAGCGCTTCGACCTCGTTCGAAGCGCCGCCGCCTGGCGGAGCCTCGACCTCCGCGAGTCGGGGGGCCGGCCCGTCGACGCCGTCGTCGCGACGCGGTTCCCGAGCTACGCGGTGCGCCATCCGAACAAGGTCGTCTGGCTGATCCACCAGTACCGGCAGGCGTACGACCAGTTCGGCACCGAGTTCTCCGATCTCACGTCCGCTCCGGAGGACCGCCGGCTCCGCGAGGTGATCGCCGAGATCGACCGAGTCGGGCTGACCGAGGCGCGCCGCGTCTTCGCGAACTCGCGCACCGTCGCGGCCCGGCTCGCGCGGTTCAACGGGATCGCGAGCGAACCCCTGTACCACCCGCCGCCGCTCGCGGGACGGCACCGCTCCGGCCCGCTGGGCGACTACGCGCTCTGGGTCGGCCGCCTCGACGGGTGGAAGCGGCCCGGCCTCCTGCTGGACTCGCTCGTCCACGCCCCCGAGGCGCGCGCCGTCTTCGTCGGAACGGGACCCGAGGAGGAGCGGATGCGCGCCCGGTCGACCGAGCTCGGCCTCGACGGCCGCGTGCGCTTCGCCGGAGAGGTCGGCGACGACGAGCTCTTGTCGCTCTACTCGAACGCGCGCATCGTCGCCGTGACCGCCTCGGGCGAGGACCTCGGATACGTGCCGCTGGAGGCGTTCCTCTCGGGCCGCCCCGTGCTCACGACGGAGGACGCGGGCGGCCCGCTGGAGTTCGTCCGAGACGGCGAGACGGGCCTCGTCGTGGCGCCGCGGCCGGAGGCGATGGGCGTCGCGCTGCGCCTCGCGTGGAGCCGCGAGGACGCGCTGCGCCAGATGGGCCAGGCGGGGCAGAGGCGCGCGGCGCAGCTGACGTGGGACGAGCCGGTCGCGAAGCTGCTCGGCGCGGCAGGCCTCGCATGAGAGAGGGAGCGGCGCGGGTGCCGGACGCAAAGGAGCGCGACCCGCTGCGCGCGTTGGCGCAGGAGCGCGGGCGCCTATTGGCCGAGCTCGGCGTGCGTCCGGAGGACTCGCGTTGGGCGCAGATGGAAGCCGACGCGCTCGCGAGCCTCGTCCGTCCGGCGATGACGGTCCGCCTTCCGGCGACGGTCGAGAGGGCGTGGCGGCGGGTGCGGAAGCTGCTCCGTTAGCTCATCGCTCCCGCGCCGCGGCGCTCTTCTTCTCGCTCCACAGCCTTACGCGGTTTCTCCCCTCGTCCTTGGCGCGGTAGAGCGCCTGGTCGGCGCGGAAGAGAAGCTGGTCCCGGTCGTCCGGACCCAGGCCCGCCGC
>DATBBK010000077.1:0-13577 GCA_036271035.1 Thermoanaerobaculia bacterium
TCCTCGACGTAGCCCTTCGTGCCGTAGAAGTGCAGCCGCATGAAGGGACGAGTGTACGGGTTCGAGACGCGAGATGGGGATCAGTCAGGAAGGTTTGAGGAAGAGATGGAAGCAGATCCCCCGTCGCCGCTTCTCCACGGAATGACAGAGGCTCGCGACGTGGTCGCGAGCCTCAAAGTCATTTGGCGCCCAGTCCCGCCGCGGCGACGAACACGGCCCAGGTCTTCGTGGGCTTGCCGTCCTTCTCGGACGTCTTCTTCAGGCCGAGCTCGAGCCACGCCGCGCCGGACTCCGCGACCCTGAACTCGAGCACCTGAGTGCCCTCGCCCTGCCCGTTCGGCGCGGGCTCCCACTTGGACTCGCCGACGGGCTTCAGCACCGGCGAGCTCCGCTGGACCGCCCACCCGAAGCCGTTCGCCGGCGTCGCCGGCAGCCGGACGAGCAGCGTGTCGCCCTCGGTCAGGTAGACGCGCGAGCCGCCGTCGGACTCGCGGACCTGCTGGTGCTTCGCGTTGACGCTGGTCCCGAACGCCACGAGCACGCGGAAGATCCGGCCGGGCGACTCGTTCGTCTGCGACGGCCGGACCCACGCGAACCCGAGCGAGTCCGAGCCGCGGGTCGCCGCCGCCTTGAAGCGGAACACGCGGACTCCTCCGCCGCCGGGCGCCGGCTCTCCCGCCGCGGACCCGACCGGCTGAAGCGCCGCGGGGTCGTTGAATGCGGGAACCCACGAGTACCCCGAGCCGGCGTTTCCTCCGAGCTTCACGACGAGTGTGTCGCCCGCGGTCATCGTCAGCGTGCCGCCGTCGAACGCCTCGCTCAGCGTCACGGTTCGCGCCTGGGCGCCCGCCCGCGCGGCGGAGAGGACCATGAGCGCGGCGGCCGCCGCGAACCCGAGCACACCTCGACCCGCCCGAAACGGATGACGCATCGTCCTAGACCTCCCGCAGTGCCGTCGTGATCTTGAGGCGCGCCGCCCGCGCCGCCGGAAAGAATCCGCCGATGATCCCCATCGCCAGCGCGAACACGAGACCGCCGGCGATGAGCTCGGGCGTCATCCGGAAGTTGAAGAGGACCTCCGAGAAGGTGCGGAAGTTCATCGTGCCCGTCGGGTGCGTCAGGAAGAGATTGAAGACGAGGAACGTGAAGACGACGCCGAGGAGCCCGCCCGCGAGACACAGCATCAGCGACTCGATCACGAACGACACGAGGATCGAGCGCCGCGAGAAACCGAGCGCCCGCAGCGTCCCGATCTCGCGGGTCCGCGCCGAAACCTGCGCGTACATGGTGTTCATGGCGCCGAACGACGCTCCGATCGCCGTGAAGAACCCGACGATGAAGGCGAGCGCCTTGATCGGCGCCCCCGTGATCATCTGCTCGTCGTAGTACTTCCGCTCGGTCTTGCCCTCGAGCTTCAGCCGCTGATCGCCCTTGATCGTCTCGATGTACCGGTTGGCGGCCTCGGAGTCCGCCAGCCGGATGAACACCGACGAGAACATGTTGCGTTTCGTCTGCTGCTGGAGGCCCCGCGCGTCGGTCCAGATCTCCGACTCGTAGGCGCTTCCCTGCGCGTCGAACAGCCCGACGATCACCCACCGATAGCTGCCGGTCTTCAGGGTCTCCCCGACGTTCATGCTCGCGAACCGCTTCGAAAGGTTCTTCGAAACGATCGCCTCGTTGGTGCCGGCGTTGAACATGCGGCCGTCCACGATCTTGACGCTCGGACGGATCGTCATCCCGATCGGATCCATCCCGCGAACCTGGACGTTCGAATTCGTCTTGCCGTCCTCGCGGGGAACGTTGATGAGCGTGATCAGCTCGGGCGAAACGAGCGCCTTTCCGGACGCGTCGCGCTCGGGACCCGGCATCGCCTGCATCTGATCGGCCTGGTCGCGCGTGATCACGCTCTGCATCTCGGCCTGGGATCCGACGCGCATCGCGATGACGTTGCGCGTCGAGGCCGTCACCGAGAGCGTCCGCGTTACGCCCTGGACCAGCGCGAGCACGCAGAGGAAGACCGCGACGACGAGGCCGATCACGAACGTCGTCATGCCGGTCGACGCCTTACGGGCGACGAGGTTTCGGAGGTTGTACTTCAGCGGAATCGCCATCGCTACACCACCTTCCGCAGGCCGTCGACGATCCGGAGCTGTGACGAGCGAATCGCCGGTATGAACCCGGCGAAGATGCCGACGCAGATCGAGACGATGCATGCCATTGCCCACGTCCGGCCCGAGACGCGGAAGTTCACCAGCCAGATCGAGACCGAAGTCTTGCTCAGGACAGCGAGGAACGCCGGGATGATCAGGATTTTCGCGATGAGCACGCCGAGGATCCCGCCCAGCAGGGCCATGAGGACCGACTCCGACAGGATGAAGCCCAGGATGTGCCCGCGCCCGAAGCCGAGCGTGCGCATGACGGCGATCTCGGTGACGCGCTCCCGCGCCGACATCGCCACGGTGTTGGCAACGATCAGCGTGACCGCGAAGAGGATGATGAGCGAGATGCCGTTGATCAGCAGCTTGACGTTGCCCATCATCTCCATGAACTGGAGCTGGAACTGCTTCTCGGTGAGAGTCTTCGTCGGAGCGTCACTGTTCTCGAACATCTTGTCGATCGCGGCCGCGACGCGAGGCACGCTCTCGGCGCTGTCGACCTTCAGGTAGTAGAGCCCCGTGACCTTGTTCGCGAGGACCCAGTCCGACTGGTTCAGGTATTCGTTGTGGAAGAAGAGGTTCGACTCGTCGCCGGCGCTGTACGGGCCGACGTAGACGAGCTCCGCGTTGAGGGGGATGTACGTCCCCTTCAGAATGATGTGGTCGCCCTTCTTCCAGCCGTGCTTCTTCGCGATGCTCGCGCCCGCCACGAACCCGTTGCGCGTCGCCTTCCACTCCGCGTTGACGGCGGGGTCAATCGACGCATCGTCGAAGATCTTGTCGAAGTAGATGTCCGGGTCCGTCGAGAGCTGGCCGATCCAGTTCTCGGGCTTGTCGTCCTTGTAGACGCCGCCGAACCAGAGCTCCGGCGAGACCGCGACGACGCCGGGGATCTGCTCGATGCGCTGCCGCTGCGACAGCGGCAGGAAGTTGCCGAGGCCGGTCGCGTGCTGGACGACGAGCCGGTTCGCGCCGCGGCCTCCGGACGGATCGGCCTGCATCGCCTGGAGGAGGGACGCGAGGATCACGATCAGCGTCAGCACGATGACGATCGAGCTCGCCGTGAGCGACGTGCGCAGCTTCTTGCGGAAGACGTTGCGCCAGACCAGTCGGAAGTACTTCATATGCGCCTCCCCGTGCCAGCCTCCGTCCGCTCGTCGGTGTGCAGCACGCCCTTGTCCAGGTGGACCATCCGGTGTGCGCGCGCCGCCGCCTTCGGGTCGTGCGTGACCATGACGATCGTCTTGCCGAACTCCTCGTTCAGGCGGCGCAGCAGCTCGAGGATCTCGTCGCCGGACTTCGCGTCGAGGTCTCCGGTAGGCTCGTCCGCGACGAGGATCTTCGGGTCGGAGACGATCGCGCGCGCGATCGCGACGCGCTGCTCCTGGCCTCCCGAGAGCTGACGCGGGTAGTGGTCCATCCGGTCGGCGAGGCCGACGATCGACAGGGCCGTTTCGACGTGCTTGCGCCGATCCGCCTTCTTCAGCGGCGTCAACAGGAGCGGCAGCTCGACGTTCTCGAAGGCCGTCAGGACCGGCAACAGGTTGTAGAGCTGGAAGATGAATCCGATCGTGTGCGAGCGCCAGCGCGACAACTCGGACTGGCCGAGCGTAGCGATGTCGCGGCCGGAGACGACGATTCGCCCGCGGGTCGGCTGGTCGATGCCGGCGATCAGGTTGAGGAGCGTCGTCTTGCCGGAGCCCGAGGGTCCCATCAGGGCGACGTACTCGCCCTCCGGGATGTCGAGGTTGATCCCCATGAGGACGGGGATCTCGATCTGCTCCCGGCGGTAGACCTTCTCCAGGTTTTCGATCCGAATCAAAGCGTCGACCGACTGAGCCATGTCGTCTCCTCGAATGCGCCGATTCTTCAACGCCGCGAGGCGATTGGGAAGCCTCCATCGCCCGGCGGCGCCGAGGAATCGGCCAACGGCGCCTGAAGTCCGGCGAGCGGCGACCGCCGTCCGCCGGTGCCTGCTCCCGCTAGTCCTTCTGCCCTTCGACCCTCAGCTTCTCCCCATCGTGCACGACGACGCCTCCGGCGAGCGACACGAGCCTCTCGCCTCCCTGGAGGCCCTGCGTGATCTCCACCTGGCCCTGCACGTCGCCGCCCGCCGTGACAGGTACGAACTTCGCGCGGCCGTCCACTATCCGGAAAACGCCGTTCCGGCCCTCCGACGAGGACAACGCCGAACGCGGCACGACGATACGCATCTTCGCGGACTTTCCGGCCGTCGGCTCGGCGGTGAAGCTGACGCGCGCCGAGAGGTCCGGCAGCACGTGGTCGTCCGGGTCGAGGAACGCCACCTTGACGCGCACGGTCGCCTTCTGCCGGTCGGCCGCCGGCACGATCTGGCGGAGACGACCGTGGTACGTCTTGTCGGGCACCGCGTCGAGCGTGAGCTCGGCGGGCTGCTCCTTCGAAAGCTTCGAGAGGTTCGCCTCGTTGACGTCGGCGCCGACGTAGAGCGACGAGAACTCCACGATCGTCGCGATCGCGCCGCCCGAGCCGCCACCGGACGGCGAGGACCCGAAGGGCGACACCGCCTCGCCGACGAACGCGCGCTTGGCGGTGATCACGCCCGTAAACGGCGCGCGGATGATCGTGTAGTCGAGCAGCGCGTCGACGTACTGGACGCGCGCGCGCGTCGCGGCCTCGGACGCGACCGCGGCGTCGAGCGCCGAGCGGGTCGCGAGGCCCTGGTCGAAGATCGTCTGCTGGCGTTTCAGCTCCGCCTGCGCGTTGACCCAGTTCGCCTTCGCCTCGGCGAGCTGCGCGTCGAGGTCGGTCGAGTCGAGGCGGGCGATCACGTCGCCCTTCTTGACCCGGGTCCCCTCCGTGACGTTGAGCTGCGTGATGCGGGACGTGATCTTCGGCGAGAGGTCGGCCTTGCGCTCCGCCTCGACGTAGCCGGTGGCCGTCAGGACAGTCGTCGCCTGGCCCTCCGTCACCACGGACGCCGTGACCGCCTCGACCTTCTTCGGCGCGAGGCTCTGGCCGGCCGTGAAGTAGGCGGCCGCTCCGGCCGCGACCACCAAGACGGCGCCGAGCAAAAGCCAGCCGCGGGGGCCGCGCTTCCGCTCCGGCTCGCGGTGGATCCGCAGGGCCGAGAGGTCGTGGGTGGTCTTCAGTCCTTCCTGGCTCATGGGCTTCGGAGTCGAGTCGGACATTCTATGGGCGTCCGGGCCCGGTACGTAAGCGCCCCCGCGCCAACGCGCCGGCGCGGCCCCACGGGCTCGCCGGGCGCCTGAGGTTCCAACGCAGCGGGCGCCCGCTTTCCTCCACGGTGATACCCTTTCCTCTGGGGGCGACCATGCGGTACCGAGCCGTTCTCTTCGCCGCTTCGCTGTGCGTCGCGTCGGTGTCGAGCGGGCAGAGCGCAACCTCTCCCCCTCCACCCGAGATCTGGCAGCTCGACCTCGTCCCCACGGGAACAACGTTCGCGGCCACCCAGCCGGTCCTGAAGAACGGGGTCTACACGTTCCAGAGCTGGCCCGAGCACGTGACCACGCACGTCAAGCGGGAGCGGGTCAGCAAGGTCTCGCTGAGGATCACCCGGGAGCTCTCCGCGGCGACGGTCTACCAGATCGACCTCAACCCGAGCGGGCAAGTCGTCTCCCGAGTGCAGCCGGTCCAGAAGGGCAACTTCTGGATCTATCGCTCGTTCCGCGACGGAACGACCCTCTCGCTTCGGGCGGCGGACGTTCGCAAGATCACCCCGCTGTCGGGCGAGGCCGCCTACTGGGCGACGGAGCACGCGAAGGGCGAGGTGCCGATCGGTCCCCTCGCGATGGAGGGCGGCGGAGCGACGGTGATCGCGAGCCCGGCTGCCGGCGGCGCGCAGGGCGGCCCGCAGAGCCTCAGCAGCCTCAATCGCTCGGGCAACTCAGGGGCACCGGTCGGCAACTGGACCTACCAGGGCACGCCCGGCACGTCCGACGCGTACGGCCCCGCGAACGCGACCGTCGCCTCTCCGGGCGGCGTGCCGCAGGCGCCGGCCGCGACCAGCGGAGCAGCTCCCCCGAAGTAAGCGGACGATGGACGCGCCGCCCCGTTGGGACGGGCGGCGGCGAGGAGAGGAGGAGTCGCATGAAGAGGGTTCTCATCGGAGCGGTGGCGCTTCTGGCGGCGTCGGCCGCCGCGTCGGCGGCCGAGCGCGCGTACTACCGAATCGAGATGACGCCCGCCGGCCAGATGATCGCGTCGGATCAGCCGGTGCTGAAGGGCAACACGTACCTGTTCCACGGCTATCCATCGGGCACGCTGGTCAGCCTGCGCCGCGCGGACGTCCGCAAGATCACGCAGATCAGCGCCTCCGCGGCGACATCGACGAATCCCGCCGACCGGGTCGTGGCGATCGGCAACCTCGCCATGCAGGGCGGCAGCGCGCAGGGCGGGACGACGAACGCGAGCGCGGTCGCACGAAAGGGGCCCGAGCTCGGGAAGGGCTTCTACGGCAACGTGGTCCCCGGCATCACCGAGGGGATGCCGAACTCGCCGAACGACTACCAGGTCGGCCGCACCTTCGCGGCGCCTCCGGGCAACGCGACGCAAAGCGCACCCGGCGAGCCGCCGATGATGCCGTCGGGCGCCTCGGCAGCGAACCCGCCCAAGTGATCAATTCGGCGGTTGTACACAACCGCCGAATTGTCATCCCGAGCGCAGCGAGGGATCCCTTTCTGAGAGCTCTGCAGACGGTTCTGCAGCGTCCCAACCGAATTGTCATCCCGAGCGCAGCCGAATTGTCATCCCGAGCGCAGCGAGGGATCCCTTTCATAGGAACTCCTCGGCGGCTCATTCGCCGACGGCATCCACGGCTCGTCGATTCGGGGATCCTTCGCCGCTCCGCGGCTCAGGATGACGATCGAAGGCCGCACGCGGCTTGGCAAATCTGAAAGGGATCCTTCGCCGCTCCGCGGCTCAGGATGACGATCGAAGGCCGCTCACGCGGCTTCGATCGTCATATGTGAATCGGGTGCCCCGTGACCGCGTGCGCCGCCTCGCCCATCGTCTCCGAGAGCGTGGGATGCGCGTGGATGGTGCGGACGAGCTCCTCCGAGGTCGTCTCGAGCTTCATCGCCGCGCACGCCTCCGCGATCAGCTCCGTCGCCGACGGCCCGATCACGTGCACGCCGAGGACCTCGTCGTACTTCTTCTCCGCCACGATCTTCACGAAACCGGTCGCCTGGCCGACGATGCGCGCCTTGCCGTTCGCGGAGAACGGGAACTTGCCGACCGCGACGTCGTAGCCGCGCTCGCGCGCCTTCACCTCGGTCAGCCCCACCGACCCGATCTCCGGCGTGCAGTACGTGCAGCCCGGCACCTGGTCGTAGTTGATCGGCGGCGGCTCCTTGCCGGCCATGTGCTCGACCGCCACGATCCCCTCCGCCGACGCGAGATGCGCCAGCGCCTGCGTCGGCAGGACGTCGCCGATCGCGTAGATCCCGGGGACGTTCGTACGCATGTAGCGGTCGGCCTTGACGTATCCCCTCTCGGTGGCAACGCCGAGCGCCTCGAGGCCGATGCGGTCGATGAGCGGACGCCGCCCGACCGCCATGAGGAGCTTCTCCGCGCGGAACGTCTCGGTCTTGTCGCCCGATGAGCGCGCGAGCACCTCGACGCCGCCTTCGCCCTTGGTGACGCGCTCGACGCGAGTGTCCGGGTAGACCGCGATCCCCTGGCGCTTGAAGGATGCGGCGAGCTCGCGCGAGATCTCCTCGTCCTC
This sequence comes from Thermoanaerobaculia bacterium, assembly GCA_036271035.1. Taxonomy (GTDB): domain Bacteria; phylum Acidobacteriota; class Thermoanaerobaculia; order UBA5066; family Gp7-AA6; genus DAHUXD01. The sequence goes on from DATBBK010000077.1 coordinate 7,882, forward strand.
GAGCGGGACGATGCGCGGCAGGACCTCGACGATCGTGACCTTCGAGCCGAAGCGCTGGTACATCGACGCGAACTCGACGCCGACGGCGCCCGACCCGATCACGAGCAGCGACTTCGGGACCTCGGTCAGCTCGAGCATCGAGGTCGACGAGAGGATCGCCTTGTCGTCGATGTCCATCCCCGGCAGCGAGCGCGGCGCCGAGCCGGTCGCGACGAGCACGTTCTTGCCGGAGAACACCGTCTCCGCGCCGTCCGCCCCGGCGACCGCGACCTTCCCCGGTGCGGTGATGCGCCCGAAGCCCGGCGCGAGGTCGACCCGGTTCTTCTTCATCAGGAAGGAGACGCCGTTCGTTGACTGACGGACGACCTTCTCCTTGTTCTTCAGGGCGGCGGGCAGGTCGAGCCGAACCTCGCGGGCGGCGACGCCGACGTCTCCGCCGTGGCGCGCCTCCTCGAGGAGGTCGGCAGTGTGGAGCAAGGCCTTCGTCGGAATGCAGCCCCACAGGGTGCAGACGCCGCCGAGCCGCGGCTCCTTCTCGACCATGAGCACCGAGAGGTCGAGCTGCGACGCCCGGATCGCGGCGACGTAGCCGCCGGGACCCGAGCCGATGATGATCACGTCGTAGATCTTGGATGCGTTCATGAGGCGGCGTAATGTATCTCAAGCGAGGGAGCGCGACCCAGGTCGCGCCCCCTCGCTTCTTAGAGCGCCTCACGGCGCGGGCCGGCCGCGACTGAAGTCGCGGCCCTTCCATGTAGCGCGCTCTCGCGCGGGGTCGGCCGCGACTGCGTCGCGGCCCTTCACTTCGATCAGCCGGAGCCGGCGGGAGCCCGGACCCGCTGCGCAGCTGGCCCACCTATAATCCCGACCGCCGTGAGCGTTCGTTTCGCAGCGCTGATCGTCGCCGCCGTCCTCGCATGCTCGTGCGGCGCCGAGAAGAATCCCGACGCCCAGGGCATTCCGATCGGGTTCTACGGCGCGCTGACCGGGCCGACCGCGACCTTCGCGCAGTCGGGCAAGAACGGCGTCACGCTCGCGGCGGACGAGATCAACCGCGCCGGCGGCGTCCTCGGCCGGCCGATCCACGTGCTCTCGGAGGACGACCGCGGCGAGGCGTCCGAGGCGGCGTCCGTCGCGTCGAAGCTCATCACCCGCGACCACGTGGTCGCGCTCATCGGCGAGCAGGCCTCCTCGCGCACGCTCGCCGCAGCGCCGATCGCGCAGAGTTACGGCGTGCCGATGATCTCGCCGACCTCGACCAACGTCGAGGTGACGAAGAAGGGTGACTTCATCTTCCGGGCGTGCTACATCGACCCGTACCAGGGGCAGGCGGCGGCGCGGTTCGCGCGGGAGAAGCTCGGCGCGAAGACGGCCGCGCTGCTCGTCGACGTCCGCAGCGACTACTCGGTCGGGCTCGCGGACGCGTTCCGGGCCGCGTTCGGCGCCGCGGGCGGCGAGATCGTCGACGAGCAGAAGTACGCTGAGGGCGACAGCGACTTCTCGGCGCAGCTCACCGCGCTGCGGCCGAGGAGCCCGGACGTTCTGTTCGTGCCGGGCTACTACACGGACGCGGGCCTGATCGCGCGCCAGGCGCACGCGCTCGGCCTGAAGGCGACGCTGCTCGGCGCCGACGGCTGGGACTCGCCGAAGCTCACCGAGATCGGCGGCGAGGCGGTGGAGGGCGCGTACCTGACGAACCACTACTCGGTCGACGATCCGGCGCCGGCGGTGCGCAAGTTCGTCGACGCCTACCGCGCGCGCTTCGGGGCTGCGCCCGACTCGATCGCGGCGTCGTCCTACGACGCCATGCGGATGCTCGCCGACGCGATCACGCGCGCCGGCTCGACGGAGGGACGCCGCGTCCGCGACGCGCTCGCGGCGACGAAGGACTTCGCCGGCGTCACCGGCACGATCACGATGGACGCGGACCGCAACCCGATCAAGCCGATCGTGATCCTCAAGGTCGAGAACGGAAAGTTCACGCTGGCCGGGAAGATCGAGCCGGGCGGCGGCAAGTAGCAGGGAATCAGTAGTCCGTCGCTGAAGCACCAGCGGCGGAGGAACTGCCCGCGAGTCCCGCGGCTGCGAAGTCGCTTGTGAAACGCGCCACTCCGCAAGTCGGGCCTGCGCGCTTGCGACATTAGCTCCGCCCGGGAACGAGGCTCGGAGGACCTGCCCGCGAGTCCCGCGGCTGCTAAGTCGCTTGTGAAACGCACCACTCCGCAAGTCGGGCCTGCGCGCTTGCGACATTAGCTCCGCACCGGGAACGAGGCTCGGAGGAACTGCCCGCGAGTCCCGCGGCTGCTAAGTCGCTTATGAAACGCGCCACTCCGCAAGTCGGGCCTGCGCCAGTCGATGGGGTCAGCCCTCCATTTTTCGGAGCTCAGAACGAACGGGGTTCTATCGCGCTCGCGTCGTCGCTCCGAAAAACACAGGACTGACCCCGAGAGCGGCTGGGTTTACTGAGCCTTGATCTCGGGCGAGTCGAGGATCAGCTCGTCGAATCGCGCCTCGCCCGCTCCCGCCGCAGCCATCCCGACGCGGCCCGCGGCCGGATGCGGATCCTTGCCTTCGAGCAGCGCGGCGTCGCCGAGGCGCGCCTTGATCGCGGGACCCGACGCCTCGATCGTCAGCTTCGGCCAGGTGTCGGTGGTCGCGACCTTGCCGCGGCCGATGACGTCCGACTTGCCGTCGCGGACGCTCGTCAACACTCCCTCGCCGGTCTTCCCGTCGACGAGCAGGAGGAGGTAGTTCCTGTCGTCCACGAACCTCAGGACGATCCCGAGGCGGCTGCCGCCCATCTTGATGAACTCGGACGCGACGCCGTCCTTGTACGAGTAGGTCCGGCGCACCGCCACGGCGACGGAGGCGTCCGGGCGCGACGACTCGACCTGCACGGCGCAGGAGGGCGCCGATGGCGGGTTGCGGTCGGAGAGTACGAGCCACTTCGCCTCGGACGGCGCGCCGAGCACAACGAAGTCGAAGAAGCCCGGCGGCCGCATGATGCTGTCGCTGTCGAAGTGGTTGCGGATCCTGTCCGCGAGCAGCGGCGGCGCCGCGGCGAGGGACAGGAGCACGAGCGCCGCGAGGAAAACCGCCGGTCGGCCGGCGGCCCGAAGGGAGACCCGTCTGTTCGATTGCATCAACCGCCGCAAAACGCGGCGATTATCCTAAAATTCCCCTTCATGGAACCAAACTCCCAACAGCAGAGACAGTCCTACCGGATGAGCCGGGACGGATACGCGTTCGTCCTCGAACGGGGGGACGTGGACAAGCTCAAGGCGATGTCGGATTTCGAGGGGCGCGAGGAGCCGGCCGTGGCCGAGGACTTCCTGCGCTACCGCGCGGAGAGCTGGGCGGACGTGCTCGCGTCGGCGGGCGCCGAGCCCGGCGAGATCGAAGTGGCGATCGACCCGCACCAGAAGAAGGCCCACCTGAAGCGGGCGGAGCGGATCGTCATCACCGCCGACATCTAGCGTCCTCTCAACGTATTAGCCGTGGCTAATACGTTCCTCGGCGGCTAGAAGCTGAGGATGCCCCGGATGCGGTTCTCGAGCGCGAGAAACGCCTGGCGCGAGTACGGATCGACGACGACGCGGATCTCGCTCGGCGTCGGAACGTCGTCCGCGATCGAGGCCGCGAGCCGGTCGGCTTGGCCGTCGAAGAACGCCTCGCCGATCTCGTCGTCGGACTTGCCGCGGGAACCCGGCAGCTCGCGGAGCCGGGCGAGGTCGGGCGGATCCAGCCGCAGCCGGTATCCCTTGCAGTCGCGATAGAGCGGCGCGCGGCGGTCGATGAGATCCCGCGCGGCGGGCGCCGTGGCGGGAGGCGCCGGAGCCGCGGCGAGCGGCGTGGCGGCCGGCGCGGGCGCGGGAGGCACGGCGGCGGGAGGCGTAGAGGTCGCCGCGGGCTCGGGAGACGGCACCGGAACGGGAGCCGTTTCGGTCGCGGAGGCCTCGGCGATCAGGCGCGGCTCGGGCGCGGGCCCGAGCTGGTAGCGCAGCCTCTCGAGCGGAATGAGCGGCATGGTGGGCGCCTCGGAGGGCGGCACCGCGTCCGAGGCGGGCGCCTCGGCGGCCGCGTGCACGTCGTTCGGAGCGGCCGGCCCGCCATCGGCGGCCGGGGCGAGATCCTGTCCGTCCGGGGCGCCCTCCGGGACCGATGCCTCCGGAAACGGGTCGCGCTCGTCGTGATCGTTCATCGTCGCTGCCTCAGCGTCCCGCGAGGACGTTCTTCGAGATCACGATTCGCTGGATCTCGCTCGTCCCCTCGTAGATCGTCGTCACGCGCGCGTCCCGGTAGTACCGCTCGACCGGATACTCGCGCGAGTAGCCATAGCCGCCGAAGATCTGAACGGCCCTCGCCGCGATCGCGTTACACGCCTCCGTGGCGTAGACCTTCGCCATCGAGGACTCCTTCGAGAAACGGACGCCCGGCGTCTCCGAGCGCAGAGCGGCGCGATAGGTCAATGCGCGCGCCGCCTCGAGCTGGACACGCATGTCGGCGACCTGGAACGCGATCGCCTCGTGCTCCGCGAGCTTCTTCCCGAACGTCTCGCGCGTCTGCGCGTACTCGACGGAGGCCTCGTACGCGGCCTGCCCGATCCCGATCCCCTGCGCCGCGATGCCGATCCGCGAGTGGTCGAGCGTCGTCATGGCGATCGTGAAGCCCTCGCCCTCGGCGCCGAGCCGCCGGTCCGCGGGAACGCGCACGTCCTCGAGGTAGACGGCTGCCGTCGTCGACGCGCGGAGCCCCATCTTCTCCTCGGGAGCGCCGACGCGCACGCCCTTGTCCTTCGCCGAGACGATGAACGCCGTGATGCCGCGCGTGCCGGCCGCCGGGTCGGTCATCGCCATGACGACGTACCACTCGGCGACACCGGCGTTCGTGATCCAGGCCTTCGCGCCGTCGAGGACGTAGCCGTCGCCGTCGCGGACCGCGCGGGTCTTCTGATTCGCCGCGTCCGATCCCGACTGCGGCTCCGTCAGCGCGTAGGCGCCCAGCGCGCGCCCGGAGGCGAGCTCGCTGAGCACGCCCGTCTTCTGCGCCTCGGTGCCGTACTTCCAGATCGGATAGCAGGCGACCGAGTTGTTGACGGAGACGATCACGGCCGCCGACGCGCTCACGCGAGCGAGCTCCTCGATCGCGAGCACGTACGAGACCGCGTCCGCGCCCGCGCCCCCGTAGGCCTCGGGGACCATCATCCCCATCACGCCGAGCTCGCCGAGCCGCGAGAGGATCTCGCGCGGAAAGCGCTCCTCCTTCTCCCACTCGGCCACGTGGGGCGCGATCTCGGCCTCCGCGAACTCGCGGACCGAGCGGCGGATCTCCTTCTGATCCTCGCTGAGCTCGAAGTTCACGGTCTCGGACCTCCGCCGCTTCCGCCGCCCCCGGACGACGGCGCGCCGGCCGGAGGTGCACCCCCGGACTGGGGCCCGCCTCCGCCGCGCCGCCGCTTGCGGAAGCGACGACGGCGCTTGCCCGCGCCTCCGGCCTCACCGCCGCCCTGTCCCTGAGGCGCTCCCGCGGACGCTGCGGGCTGCGGCGCGCGCGCTGGAGCCGGACCGCCGCGGCCGCCGCCCCCCTGCCCGGGCGCTCCGCCGCGCGGTCCACGCTGGCCCTGCGGACCGCGTCCGCCCTGGCCGCGCGGCTGCTGCTGTTGTTGCTGTTGCTGCTGCTGAGGCCGCCGATCCGGA
>DATBBK010000078.1:0-18900 GCA_036271035.1 Thermoanaerobaculia bacterium
ACGAGCGGGCGACGGTCATGCTTCGCGACCGCCTGACGTTCGAGGGCGCCGCGTTCTCCGACGACCTCGAGATGGGCGCACTCGCGGCGTTCGGGGATCTCCCGGAGCGCAGCGCCGCCGCGAGCCGCGCGGGGTGCGACCTGCTCTTCGTCTGCAAGCTCATCGAGGCCTACCCCGACTGCGTCGCCGCGGTCCGGCGGGACGTGCCCGGCGAGCGCCGCGAGGAGGCGGCCGCGCGGCTGGACGCGTATGGCGCCCACGTTGCCGAGCTGAAGGCCGCGTCGCCGAAGCGCGAGCCGCCGCCGCTCGGGCTCGTCGCCGACGGGCTGAAGAGGCTGAACGACGCAATCGGGTGAAGCGAGGCTCGGACATCATCTGTCCGGCGCGAAATGGAATATCGTCGCATCACCTGAAAGGAGGGTGAATACATGGCCAGCGTCAACAAAGTCATCCTGATCGGAAACCTCGGCAAGGACCCGGAGATCCGGACTACGCCGCAGGGCACCACGCTCGCGCGGTTCTCCGTCGCCACGACGACCGCGTGGAAGGACGCCTCGGGCGCGAAGCAGGAGCGCACCGAGTGGCACGACATCGTCGCGTGGGAGAAGCTCGCCCAGATCTGCGGCGAGTACCTGACGAAGGGCAAGCAGGTCTACGTCGAGGGAAGCCTTCAGACCCGCAGCTGGGAGGACCAGAACGGGCAGAAGCGCTACAAGACGGAGGTCAAGGCGTCGAACGTCGTGATGCTCGGACGGCGCGAGGACGGGATGCGATCTTCCGCTTCCGCTTCCGCTTCCAGTTCCGCTTCCTCGAGCCGCGAGGTCGCCGAGGCGCCCGAGCCGGCGACCGCCGGCGGCGGCTACGACGACGACGTTCCGTTCTAGCGGCCGCTCCGGGGCGGACATGCCGGCGCACCTGATGGTGCGCGTCGCGGTGCGCGACCCTTAGGGGTCCGAGCGCGACGCGTCCGGGTCCGGGCGCGACAGGCCCAAGGCGACAAGCCCTCGCTCCCGAGTCGATCGCGCGGCTCGGCGGGCGTGACTTCGCCCGCGACGGTCGCGCGGCTCGGCGGGCGTGACTTCGCCCGCGACGGCCGCGCGCTCGCGCTCGAGGGCGGGCGCCCGTCGAGGGGATCCGGGTAGCGACTTCGACGTCGCGCGTTCCCGTTCCGTCGCGTCGTCCCGGCCGCACCTCCGTGCGACAATTCCGCGGCAACAGAATGTCGTCGCCAGAGATCGAGGAATCCCGCGGACAGGTCGTCCGCTCCGCGTCGACGATCACCCCGCTGACGCTGCTCTCCCGGGTCACCGGCTACGTCCGCGACAAGGCCGTCGCCGTGACGCTCGGCGCGGGTCTTCGGACCGACGCCTTCTTCGTCGCGTTCCGCATCCCGAACATGCTCCGCGAGATCGTCGGCGAGGGCGCGATGTCCTCGGCGGTCATCCCGGTCTACGCTGAGGTCTCGGCCGAGCGCAGCGAGGAGCAGGCGCGCGCGTTCGTGGGGCGCCTCGTCGCGACCTTCGCGGCGCTGCTCGCGCTCATCACCGCGGCGGGGATCGCGCTGTCGCCCCTTCTCGTCCGCCTGCTCGCCGGCCAGTTCCGCGAGACGCCGGGGAAGTTCGAGCTGACCGTCCTCTTGAACCGCTGGATCTTCCCGTACGTCCTGCTCGTGTCCCTCGCGGCGCTCTGCCAGGCGATCCTGAACGCGCACCGGCGCTTCGCGGCGGCGGCGGCGGCGCCGATCCTCCTGAACCTCGCGCTCATTCTGGCGGCGCTCGTCGTCGCGCCGAAGCTCGCGGAGCCGACGTACGCGCTCGCGGGCGGCGTGCTCGTCGGCGGCGTCCTGCAGATCGCCATTCAGGCGCCGCAGCTGCGCCGGATGCGCGCGATCGGACGGCCGGCGCTCGGCTGGAGCGATCCGGCGGTGAGGACCGTCCTCCTGCTGATGGCGCCTCGCCTGGTCGCCTACGGCATCAACACCGTCAACACGGTCGTCTCGACGCGGTTTGCGGCGGGGCTGGGCGGCGGCAGCGTCTCGCACCTGTACTACGCGAACCGCCTCAAGGAGCTCGTGCTCGGCGGCTTCGCCGTGTCCGTCGCGACCGCGATCCTCCCGCTGCTGTCGCGGCAGGCGCTCTCTCCGGACCGCGAGCACTTCAAGGACAGCCTCGCGTTCGCGCTGCGGCTGATCGCGTTCGTCACGATCCCCGCGAGCGTCGGCCTGTTCGTCCTCCAGACTCCGATCGTCCGAGTGCTGTTCGAGGGCGGACGATTCGGCCCGCCGGACACGGCCGCGACGGCCGGCGTGCTCGCCACGTTGTCGCTCGGCCTCTTCTTCTTCGCCGGGATCCGCGTCATCGTGCCGGCGTTCTACGCGCTCAAGAACACGACGCTGCCGGTCGCGGCGGCGCTCGCCGACGCGGTGGTGTTCGTCTCGCTCTGCGCGTTCCTGACGCGACCGCTCGGCCTGCCGGGCATCGGGCTCGCGGCGTCAGCGGCGGCGGGCGTCAACGTCGTCCTGCTGCTGACCGCGCTGCGCCGCAGGGAGGGAAGGCTCCGCGGCCGCGAGATCGGCGCGTCGCTCGTGCGCGCGATTGCGGCGGCGGCGGTGATGGGCGCGCTGCTGGTGGGCGCGCTCCGCGTCTACCCGCAGGACCGGATCGCCGGCTGGCGCGGCGCGGCGATTCTGACCGTCCTGATCGGCGTGGCGGCCGCGGCGTACGTCGGGGTCGCGCATCTGCTCAAGGCGCCGGAACCGGCCGAGCTCGGGCGCATCGCGCGCCGCCGGAGAGGGTGAGGAGACTGCGATCATGAGACTCGTCATTCAACGCGTCTCGCAGGCGTCGGTCGAGGCGGACGGAGAGCCGGCCGGGAAGATCGGAACCGGGATGCTGGTGCTGGTCGGCGCGGAGACCGGCGACGACCTCGCGGTCGCCGATGAGGCCGCGCGGAAGGTGGCCGGCGTCCGCATCTTCGAGGACGCCGCCGGCAAGATGAACCTCGGCCTCGCCGACGTCGGCGGCTCCGTGCTCGCGGTCTCGCAGTTCACGCTCGCCGCGGACCTCTCGAAGGGACGCCGGCCCGGCTTCGACCGCGCGCTGCCCGGCTCGGAGGCGCTGCCGCTCTACCTGCGCTTCGTCGAGTCGCTCCGCGCCCAGGGAGTCACGGTCGAGACGGGCGTGTTCGCCGCCGAGATGCGGGTGTCGCTGGTCAACGAGGGACCGGCGACGTTCGTGCTGGACGTGGGGCCGAAGGACTGAAGCCCGCTGGCGCCTAGGGCGTGTGGACCGGCGAGAGCGTGAACGACACCAGGAAGATCGCGACGCAGCCGAGCGCGATCAGGTTCCGGCCGAAGTCGAGCGGCGCGTCGTCGTCCTCGACCGGCGGATGCACGAGTCCCATGATGAGAACGACGGCCGCCGGGAAGATCAACCAGATGATCGAGCCGGCGATGCCCGCCGCGACGCAGAGCGCGAGCACGATGCCGGAGACGAGGGGCTGCCGCTTTCCGACCGCCGCGCGCAGCGCGTGGCCGCCGTCGAGCTGACCGACCGGAAGGAGGTTCAGGCAGGTCACGAGCAGCCCGAACCACGCGGCCATGAACGTCGGATGCTCGTGAACAGACGCGCTCGTGTACGTCGCGACGCCGGTGAGGTGCTGCGCCCAGCGCACGATGAGCGGATAGTCGAAGAGCGGCGTGTCCGCCGTCAGGGCCTCCGTGCTCGGCCGCGGATGCGCGACGCCGTAGAAGAGAAACGGCAGCGCGGTGACGAACCCGGCGATCGGCCCGGCGACACCCACGTCGAAGAGGACCTTCTTGCGGCGGATCGGCTCCTTGATGCGGATGAGCGCGCCGAACGTGCCCGCGAGATTCAGAAACGGCGGAATGAGCAGCGGCGACGGAAGGAAGTACGGGAGCGTGGCGGCGAGGCCGTATCGCCGGCACGTGAGGTAGTGGCCGAGCTCGTGCACGCCGAGGATCGTCAGCAGCGGGATCGAGAACGCGATCCCGTCGAGGAACGAGCCTTTGCCGAGCAGGCCGCCGCTCGGCGTGTACACGCCACCGACGACCGTCGCCGTGCCGAACGTGAGGGCGAGGAGCAGAAGGTGGAAGAGCGGGTGCTCGCGGCGCGACCGGGGCGGAGGCGGCTCCGCGAACGGGTCCGGCGCGACGGGATCCAAGCGAGGCGGGTCCGTCAGGTCGCCGGCGCCGCGCGGCGCAGATCCAGCAGCAGCCGTGCGAGGGAGCTGCCGAGCGAGCTCGACGCGACCTCGAGCGCGCGGTGGTCCTCCTCGGTCAGCGGCGCGCCGAGCCGGTCGGCGTAGAGGAAGGCGACCAGGCGGTCCTTGATCCGCACCGGGAAGACCGCGCACGAGGCCGCCGCGCGCGGTCCCAGCAGCGCCGCGAGGACGGGCGGCATCAGCACGCGCGAGAGGCCGCCTCGGTGCGGCGTGCCGGACAGCTTCACGAACGCGAAGATGGACGGATCGCCCCAGGGCACGCGCACGGACGAGATGCGATCGCGGGTCAGACCGGCGCCCCGAGCCGTCCAGCCCTGGATCGCGTCCTGCCCCGACACGAGGAGCATCGCGCGTGGGAACCGCTGCGTGAGCGCGTCGAGCGTCGACTCGGCGAGCCGGTCGCGCGCGGGCTCGCGCGGCTCCAGCGCCGCGGGCCGCATCGGTCGGACGTCGTCGACCGACGCCGGCAGCGGCTCGAGCGCGCGGGGCCTCGACGCGGCGACTAGCGCCGCGGCCTCCTGCTCCTCCTTCCACATTCCCGCGGCGAGGTCCTCGGGCGTGAAGGGCAGCGGCGGCGCGAACTCCGGAAGCAGGTCGACGTCGTCGTGAGGCTCCGCCGGCTGCTCGGCGGTCGAGAACGGCGCGGCGAAGCGAGGCCGCGGCGCGGGCTCCGCGGCCGGACCGACGGAGATCGGAATCTCGCGTCCGAGAGGCGGCTCCGGCCGCGGCGGCGCCGACGGCGTTTGCGGCGTCTCGGCAGGCGGTGCCGACGCCCCGTTCGGGCGCACGGTCGCGCGCGAGCGGTAGAGCCGGCGCTCCTCGCCGCGCTCGAGCTTGTGGAGGACGCCGCGGAACTCGATCGGGATCGGGCGTCCGTAGAAGAGGTGCAGCGCCTGGAGCAGACGCACCTCGGAGATGACGGCGGGGATCACGGGACGGCCCGACACCGCGGAGACCTCGTCGACGGCGGCGAGATTCGACGGGTTCTTGAACGCGACGCGCAGGCCGCGGCCCTCGACCGCGTAAGGGATCGCCGCGAGGCGCACCGCGATGCGCTCCGGCAGCGCGCGCACGACGTCGGGCGGGGCCTTGAGGATGTCCGCCCACGTCGCGGCGTCGCAGCGATGGATCTTCGACAGCGCGCGCAAGAGGATGTCCTCGCCGAGCAGGTCGCGATCGAGCAGGATGGTGCCGAGCCGGAACGGCTCGCCGGTGTGACGCTGGAACCCGAGCGCGCTCTGCACCGCGAGCTCCGAGACGGCGCCTTCGGCGACGAGCAGCTCACCGATTCGTGGCATCGCGGGGATCATATGCCCGGCTCCATGGACGCGGCCGGTAGAGCGCTCGCCGCGGAGCATTGATCGCGAGACCGCGGGTCGGGATCGGAAGTGTTTCGGAGTGAGGAAGAAGAGCTCGCGGACGAGAGCAGACGACCGACTAATGACGACTAGGGCAGGTCGCGCAGATCCTTGCCGGGCTTGAAACGAATCGTGTTGCCCGGAGGAATCGAGACTTCGACGCCGGTCTTCGGATTGCGTCCGATGCCGCGCTTGCGACGCTTCACCTGGAAGACTCCGAAGCCGCGTAGCTCGATGCGATCGCCGGCACCCAGGGCGGAGCGCATGGCCTCGATGACGGTCTCGACCGCGGTCGCGGCCTTGGCCCTCGGGATCTGGGCAAGATCCACGACTTTATCGACGATGTCGGCCTTGATCATGGGTTCCTCCGGGATGGAGGAATTATATAACCTGCTTTTTCTTCAATCGGATGGACGCGGCCAGGGCCGCCGCCACGGCGCCGGCGAGCTCGCGGACGTGGGTCAGGTCGGTCGGCGTCGCTCCCTGCTCGGAGGCGGTTTCGGCGTAGAGGTAGGCCACGACCCGGTCCCGAATGACCACAGGCTGGACGATGCACTCGGGCGGCCAGCCACCCAGCGCCTCGACGAGCTCCTTGTGGCGGGGCAAGGGCGGCAGCGGTCCCAGATAAAAGGACCGGCTCATCTTCACGTTCAGGAAGATCGACGGCGCCGACCAGGGGATGTCGAGCGCCTGAAGGGCCTCGAGGTCCACGCCCTCGCCGGAGCCCTCCCACCCCGTCACGCCGTCGGGGCGGACGGCGAAGACCGCGCGGCGGCGGAACTTCTCGGCGAGGCTGTCGAGCGCGGCGCGGAAGATCGTGTCGCGGGTCTGCGCGCGCCGCACCGCGGAGAAGTCCGGCGCGCTCGGCGGCGGAAACGGCGCGGGTCGGAGGACGCCGCGCGGCGCCGCCGGGCGTTGCGCGGCCGGGCGCGGCGTGGCCGGCGCGGCGGGCGGCATCGGAGGCGGCGGCGGAGCGGAAGGCCGCTGCGAGGGCAGAGTGGGCCGGTGCGCCCCCGGCTGCGGCGCCTGGCGCTCCGTGGGCGGATGGGCGGGCGACGTGTGGCGGCGCGGTGGCTCGTCCCGGGGCGCGCGACGACGGTCGGGGTCTCCCGGCGTCCACGGCGCGGCCGGCGGAACGTCCTCCCACGCGATGGACTCCGGCTCCTCATCCACCTCTTCCGGGGGCGGCGGCAATCCGCCCCAGCCGATGGGCGGCTCGTCGGGAATCCGAGCGATGGTCGCGGACAGCGGCTCGTCCGGCAGCTCGACCGGGGCCTCGAACGGCATCGGCGGCATGTCGGCGGGCGTCGAGAAGTCCGGCGGCGGCGGGAGCGGCTTGCGGATGACAGCCGGAGGCGCCATCGGCCGCGACATCTTCTCCGCCAGGATCGCGAACCGCGGCGTGCGGCGCTCGCCGTAGTACTTCTCGAGCGCCTGGTAGAGACGGACCTCGGGCGCCGTCGCGGCGAGGATCTTCTTGCCGGTCACGAAGAAGAGCTCGTCGAGGATGCGCAGGTTGGCCGGATCGCGGAGTGCGATCCGGATCCATCCCTCGCCGAGCTCGACGGGCACCGCCGAGTGGCGAATCGCGAACTTCGTGGGAAGAGCGGCGATGACGCTCGCCGGAACTCCGCCGAGCACCTTCCACGGAATGTACGGACAGCCGTGCTGCTCCGAGAGCGCCTTGCCGATGTCGTCCTCCGAGGCGGACCCTCTCTCGATGAGCAGCGTGCCCAGGCGGCCGCCGGCGAAGGACTGTACGGAGAGAGCGCGATTCACGCTCTCGTCCGTGACCGCGCCGGCACGGATGAGGATGACGCCGAGTCGGGGCATTCCCACGATTATCGCCCGGAACGCACTGTCCCGTCGCCGGGATCGTTCCCTCGCCCGCCCCGAACCCGTTGGTCGTGAGCCAGATCGCCTCCTGGCCGGCCGCTCGCCCCCGATCCCAAGAGGGGGAACGCCGCCCGATGTGATCCACGCCACTTTCCGAGGCTCTCGACCCCGGCAGGCCCGCCTGCCCGATCCGCCCAGGCCGTGACCGGGTCCCGGGTCGGGCTCGACATTCCCGCGAGCGGACGGCCCTGGGGCGGACCCGTCCGAAGCCGCCCGGACGCAACGGTGTTCCCATTCGCGGCCGGGGATGGGAGCGCCCGCGACGCGGCATCCCGGACGGCGCGCGGGTCGTGTTGGCGAATCATCGGAGGGCTCGCGTGAATGGAATCTCAAACGCCGGCGCGAGGTGGATTCGTCGCGGCGCGCACGCGCGAAACACGCCGCGGATTACCGGCATTTCTCCTCCGTGAGGCCGGTTGGAGGGGTCGGGGAGCATACGCCGTGCCGATCGAACATCCGAACGCGACAGTCCTCTCACGGTCCGCGGATCGCCTCATTTCAGCGTGCTACTCTGCGAAGGTGAGGCGGATCCTCCTTTTCGCGCTGCTCGCCGCCGCGGCTCCGGTTCTCGCGCCCGCTCGACTCGCGGCGGCGCCCGGGACCGACGTCGTCGAGAGTCGCCGCGTGTTCCTGGCCGCGCGCTCCGCCGTCGCCGACGGCCGATACCAGGAGGCGCTCGAGCTCTACCGCAAGGCGCTCGCGATCGTCCCGAACGATCCGATCGTTCATCTCGAGTACGCGCAGCTGCTTCGCGACCTGAACGTCGCCGACGAGGCGTCGCGCGAGGCGCGCGAGGCCGTCCGCCTGGATCCCGATCTGCCCGAGGCCCGCCGCCTCCTCGGAGGCCTGGAGCTGTCCGCTTCCGAGAAGGATCCGTCGCGGCTTCCGGCCGCGATCGAGCAGCTCCAGGCGGCCCATCGCCTGGCGCCCAACGACATCGCGACGTCGGTCAGCCTGGCGCGCGCGCTGCTCGCGAGCGACAAGGCTCGCGAGGCCGCGGCCGTGCTCGACGAGCTGCCGGAGCTCGCGGGCCAACCGATCATCCAGCGCATGGCCGCGGAGGCCAAGGCGAAGAGCGGGCGCTGGAAAGAAGCAGAGGAGCTCTACAAGGGCCTTCTCGCGCAGGACCAGGGCGACCGCGAGATCGCCGCCGCGCTCATCGACCTCTACGAAGACCAGGACGAGATGGACGAGGCGCTCGCGCTCCTCGCCGACCTCGCGCATCGCGACCCGGACAACTCGGCGATCCAGGAGCGAATCGTGCTCGACCTCGCGCGGGCCGGTCGTTTCGACGATGCCGAAAAGCGCGCGCGCGATCTGATCGCGAATCGTCCCGAGAATCGCGCGGGGCAGCGCCTGCTCGCGATGGTTCTATTCGAGCGCTCCAGCTCCGCCGAGGGCGAGCGGATCCTCAAGGCGCTCATCGACGCGGATCCCGACGACGGGGGCACACGGCGCGCGCTCGCCTCCGAGCTCGTCCGCGAGCGACGCTTCCCCGAGGCGCGAGCGATGTACGAGGACATGATCCGCCGCGCGGCCGACGACCCGAAGAAGGCGGAGAGCCGCGTCGGTGCGCAGGTCGAGCTCGGCTTCATCGCGTACCTGGAACGGAATTGGGCGGAGGCGAAGAAGATCCTGGCGCCGCTCGCGATCGCGAACGGGAAGGTGCAGTCACGCGCGGCGCGCATCGCGCTCGCGGCCGACCGAGATGGCGAGGACTTCGCCGCCGGTCTCGCGCTGTCGAAGTCGCTCGCGGCGGCGGATCCGGATCCGGAGTGGGCCGGCGCGGAGGCGGAGTTCCTCTACCGCACGGGCGACCAGAAGACGGCCAACGCCGCCCTCGAGAAGCTCGCCGCCTCCGGGGAGACCGAGAAGATGATGGCGGCGGCCGACGTCTATGCGCGCCTGAAGCGATACGACGATGCCGCGCGCGTCGCGCGAGAGGTCACCGCGAAGAGCCCGGACAACACCGACGCGCAGTTCC
This sequence comes from Thermoanaerobaculia bacterium, assembly GCA_036271035.1. Lineage (GTDB taxonomy): Bacteria > Acidobacteriota > Thermoanaerobaculia > UBA5066 > Gp7-AA6 > DAHUXD01. Next base: position 9,481 of record DATBBK010000078.1, read on the forward strand.
GCCTGGGCGCGAGCCTCGAGCGGGCGGGCGACGCGGCCGCCGCGGAGGCGGTGTTCCAGAAGGTGCTCGCGAAGCGGCCGAACGACGCGGCGACGCTCAACTACCTGGGCTACATGTGGGCCGACAAGGGCGTCCAGCTCGAGAAAGCGCGGGACATGCTCGAGAAGGCGGTCGCCCGCGAGCCGCGCAACGCGGCGTACCTCGACTCGCTCGGCTGGGCCTACTTCCGGCTGGGGCGAATCGACTCCGCGGAGAAGAACCTGCGCGAGGCGCACCGCCGCGAACCGACGGACCCGACCATCACGGAGCATCTGGGCGATCTCGAGATGAAGCGCGGCAACATCGCCGGCGCCATCCAGAACTGGGAGAAGGCGCTCGAGCTCCAATCCGAGGAGCCCGACCGCGTCAAGCAGAAGCTCCAGCGCGCCCGGGCCCCCGTCTCCCAGCGTTAAGGGTCGGTGCGGCGCGGCACGGGGTCACCGGGAGTCCCTCCTCTCGCCGGCGGACTCCTGCTCGTCCTGCTCGCCGCGGGGTGCGCGTCGCACCGTGCGGCCGCCCGGTACGCGCCCGCGTCCGAGGCACAGGCGCGCGAGGCGCTCGACGCGTGGTCCGCGATCCGGAGGAGGGCCGATGCGTTGCCCGCGGCGCGGCTGCTCTACGACGCGCGGCTCGGCGAGAAGGGAATGCCCTCGGTGCCAGGCACCCTCGCCGTCACCTATGACGGCACGAACGTGACGCGCGCGTCGCTGACCGGTCCGTTCGGGAAACCCGTCGCCGAGTATGCAAACGGCGCTCTCGTTGGAGGCGACGGACGCGCGTTCCCCGTCGATCCCCGTGTCCTGCGCTCCGTGCTCGCCGCGGCGTGGCCCGGCGATCCCTCGTCCGTCGCGGGCTGCGATGGGCCCGCCTGCCTGCTCGTCTTCGACGGCGCGATCCGCGCCGAGGCGGCGGTGGATCCTGCGGCGCAGCGCCTGCTCTCGCTGCGCGTGACCGGCGACGCCGGCTCGCTCGAGGTCGTCTACGGAGAGGGCGCGCCCGCGCCGTGGCCGCCGCGGATCGCGATCGAGGACGAGGTCCATTCGCGCAGCCTCGGACTCCGGCTCGTCGCGTCGGAGACGGGACCCTCGCCGGGGGTTCCGCCGGCCGGAGGCTCGGCCCGATGACGCTGACCGCGCAGTCGCCCTGCAAGATCAACCGCGAGCTCCGCGTGGGCCGGCTCCGAACGGACGGCTACCACGAGATCCGCTCGCGAATGGTCACGATCGATCTCGCCGACTCGATCTCCGCGGAGGAATCCGATCGCATCGAGCTGTCGTGCGACGACCCGTCTCTACCGGGCGGAGCCGACAACCTCGTCGTGCGCGCCGCCGTTCGCCTCGCCGAGGAGGCCGGGGTGCGCGCCGGCGCGCGGCTCCGCCTCGAGAAGCGGGTGCCCGCGGGCGGCGGACTCGGCGGAGGAAGCTCGGATGCCGCCTGCACGCTCCGGCTGCTCGCGGCCCTGTGGCGCCTCTCCGTATCCGACGCGGACCTCGAGCGGGTCGCCGCGGGGCTCGGCAGCGACGTGCCGTTCTTTCTCACCGGCGGCGAGGGAGAGGTGTCCGGCAGGGGAGAGCGCGTCGTGCCGCTGCCCGACGCGCCGCCCGCGGATCTGATCCTCCTCGTGCCGCCGTTCTCGGTGTCGACGGCGGCGGTCTACCGCGAGTATGCGGGCCGCGGGACGCTGCCGGAGAGGCTCGCTCTCGACGAAAAACCCGCGACGAGATACCTGGGACCCAACGATCTGGCACCCGCCGTGCTTGTGAAGGAACCGAAGATGGAGGCGTACGTGCGTTCGGCCGCCGAGGCGACTCCCGATTGGGCGATCAGCGGATCGGGCGCCACGATCGTGCTGCACGGGGCGGGCCCCGCCGCGCGCGACGAACTCAGCCGGCGCCATCCGGACGCCCGGGTGATCGCCTGCCGGAGCCTCTCCCGAGCGGACTACATCGCAAGGACGCGCCCCACCGGAGGAGCCAGATGAACATCACGCAGGTCAAGGTCTTTCCCGTCGCGGAGGAGAAGCTCAAGGCGTACGTCTCGATCGTCCTCGACGACTGCTTCCTCGTCTCGGACCTGAAGGTGATCCAGGGCCCGAACGGTCTGTTCATCTCGATGCCTTCGAAGCGGAAGAAGAACGGAGAATTCAAGGACGTCGCGCACCCGCTCAACCGCGAGACGCGGGAGCGGATGGAGAAGCGCATCCTTGAGGAGTACGACCGCGTGCGCGCGACGGCGCCTCCCTCGGAGCCGCCGCCGCCCCCCGAGCCCTCCCACCCCGGCGAGTCCGAAGCCGCGGGTTAAAATTCCCCCATTGGGGCGTCGCCAAATTGGTAAGGCACCGGCCTTTGGAGCCGGCATCTGGAGGTTCGAGTCCTCCCGCCCCAGCCAGGGCGCGAGTCGCGCCGGCCCCTGTCGCTGAATGAGACCCTCCACTCTCGCCTCTCTCGTCTGCCCGTTCTGCGGCGGCGACCTTCGGGCGACGCACGCCCGCGAGGAGGCCGGCGAGATCGTCTCCGCGATCGTGGAGTGCCCGTGCGGCGAGATCCCGCTCGTCGGCGGGATACCGATCTTCCGGCGCGAGGGACGCATCGACACGATGATGCAGACGGTCGACGCGCCGCTCTTCCGAGGCCCGGCGGTCTCGCGTCTCCTCGACCTGCTTCGCCGCGGTGACGACCGCCGCGCCCTCCTCCTGCTGCTCACGGTGCCGCCGGCGTGGGTTCGCCACGGGCTCGACGCCGTGGAGCTGCTGCCGGCGCGAGTGCAGGGCAGGGTGCGCCGCCGCCTCGAGGGCGCATGGGTCCGGGCGGGCTCCCGGGTCGCGCCGCTCTTTCTCGACCCCGGCGGCGCGTCGACGGCGGCCGACGCGTTCGACTACTACTTTCGCCGCGCCCGTAAGAGCGAGCTCTACCACCACTTCCGGCATCGCTTCGCGCAGCCGCGCCACCTGACGGGTCTCGCGCTCGCGGCGCTCCTGCCGCGAGACGGCCGGCCGGTCCTCGACGTCGCGTGCGGGTTCGGCCATACCCTCCACTACTGGACCGCGCGCCGGCCGGAGCATCTCTTCATCGGCCTCGACCGCAACTTCTTCGAGCTCTACGTCGCGAGGCGCTGGATCGCGCCGCGGGCCGACTACGTCTGCGCCGATGCGGACGGCCCGCTCCCATTCCGCGCCGGCGCGCTCGGAGGAGCCTTCTGCGGCGACGCGTTCCACTACTTCCTGCGCAAGCGCCTGTGCGCGGCCGAGCTCTCGCGGGTCGTGGGCCGAGACGGCGTGATCCTGCTCGCCCGTTTCGGCAACCGCGGCGTCGAACCGCGCGAGGGCTACGAGCTCGCGCCGGCGGAGTACGGCGAACTGTTTCCGGGCGTGCGATGGGCCGTGATCTCCGACCGCGCCGTCCTGACGCGATACCTGCAGGGGCTCGCGCCCGATCTCTCCGGACCGGCGCTGGCGCCCGGCGCGGCGGAGGAGAAGTGGCTGTCGCTCGCCGCCAGCGGCGACGAGACGCTCTTCCGCGATCACGGTCCGCTCGGTGCGTGGCCGCACGCCGCCGGAGTGCGCCGCGTGCACTCACTGTATCGGGAGGTCGAGCGGCCGGCGGGCGGCGCGTCGGTCTACGCGCTCGAGATGCCGTCTCGCTGGTTCGAGTTCGAGAACAGCGAGTGCCGCGACTACATGCCGGAGCGCTTCACGCTCGGCGCGGCCGCGCGCGACGCTCTCGAGCGCGGCGCCGATCACCCGGAGCTCGACGAGCTGGTTCGCCGGGCGGCCGTGGTCGGCTTTCCATTACGCCACGGCTGAACGGCGTGGCGCGCGCACGCGTTCCCGACTAGAATCCCGCTCGCTTGACCACGCACTTCACGTACGGCGACCTGAAGATCTTCTCCGGCCGCGCGCATCCCGCGCTCGCGCAGGAGATCTGCGCGTACCTCGGCCTGCCGCTCGGCGAGCTGACGCTCTACAACTTCTCCGACGGCGAGGACTACTGTCAGATCGACGAGAACGTCCGCGGCGCCGACGTCTTCGTCGTGCAGCCGACGAGCACGCCCGTGAACGACCACGTCATGGAGCTGCTCATCCTGCTCGACGCGTTCCGGCGCTCGTCGGCCTCGCGCATCACCGCGGTCCTGCCGTACTTCGGCTACGCGCGCCAGGACAAGAAGGACAAGCCGCGGGTGCCCATCGCCGCGAAGCTGATGGCCGACCTTCTCACCGCGTCGGGCGCGGACCGTATCCTGACCATGGACCTCCATGCCGCGCAGATCCAGGGCTTCTTCAACATCCCGGTCGACCACCTCTTCGCCGCGCCCGTCATCCTCGAGGCGATCCGGAAGCTGGATCTCGAGGACCTCGTCATCGTGTCGCCGGACGTCGGCGGCCTGACCCGCGCCCGGGCCATCGCGAAGCGCCTGGACGCGTCCCTCGCGGTCATCGACAAGCGCCGAACCGGCAAGAACGAGACCGAGATCCTGAACGTCGTCGGCGATGTCGACGGCCGCGACGTCCTCATCCTGGACGACATCATCGACACGGCCGGGACCCTCGTTCAGGCGGAGGAGGCGCTCCGCCGGCAGGGGGCCCGCCGGACCTACGCGGCCGCCGTGCACGGCGTCTTCTCGGGGCCGGCGCTGGACCGGATCGAGTCCTCCAAGCTCGAGCGTCTGCTGGTCACCAACACGATCTCGGTGGACGCCGCAATGGCGCGCTGCCCCCGGATCCGGGCCCTGTCCGTCGCACCCCTGCTGGGAGAGGCGATCCAGCGCATCCACGACGGGGCTTCCGTTTCGTCCCTTTTTGTGTAGAATCCGCCTCTTTGCGCGGCCTCGCCGCGCGGAGCAGGGCTCATGAAAACTATCGAACTCAACGTCGAGAAACGCTCGGCGGCCGGGAAGGGCGCGGCGCGCCGGTCCCGCGCCGAAGGCCGGATCCCGGGCGTCGTCTACGGCGCGGGGAAGTCGAACGTCCCGATCTCCGTGGAACACAAGGCTCTGTCGGACGCGTTCCGCGCGGGAGCGGGCGAGAACGCCATCTTCCTGCTGAAGCTGGCCGGCTCGGACCAGAGCCGCCACGCGATGATCCGCGAGCTGCAGCGCCACCCGGTCTCGCGCAAGCCCGTGCACATCGACTTCGTCCGGGTCCTGATGGACGTGAAGATCACGATCAAGGTCCCCGTCGAGGTCACGGGCGTCGCCAGCGGCGTCAAGAACGAGGGCGGCATCCTCGACGTGGTCACGCGCGAGATCGAGGTCGAGTGTCTGCCCGCGAACATCCCGGCCCACATCGCCGTGGACGTGACCAACCTCGCGATCGGCGACGCGATCCGCATCTCGGAGCTCCCGGCGCTCGAGGGCGTGACCATCGTCGACAACCCCGAGAAGGTCGTCGCGCACGTCGCGCACCCGACCCGCGAGGAGGAGCCCGTCGCTGCCGAGGCCGTGGCCGGCGCGGAGACGACGGAGCCGGAGGTCCTCAAGAAGGGCAAGGCCGCCACCGAGGAAGAGGGCGGCGAGGAGAAGCCCGAGAAGAAGGAGAAGGACAAGGAGAAGTAGTCTCTGCACGCGATCGTCGGCCTCGGCAACCCCGGAGAGGAGTACGAGGCCACACGCCACAACGCGGGGTTCCGGGTGGTGGAGGCGCTCGCTGCGGAGTCGGGGATCCGGATCAAGTCGCGCGAGTGCGCATCCCGGGTCGGGCGCGGAAGGATCGGCGATCAGGCGGTTCTCCTCGCGCTGCCTCAGACGTACATGAACGCCTCGGGAGAGGCGGTTCGGGCTCTTTGCAATAAACACAACGTGAGCGAGCCGGAGCTCTGCGTCGTCGTCGACGACATCGATCTCCCGCTCGGCGTGCTGAGAATGCGCCCGCGGGGATCCGCGGGGACTCAGAACGGCCTCCGCTCCGTGGTGCGACACCTCGGCACGACCGAGTTCCCGCGCCTGCGCGTGGGAATCCGGGGCGAGAGGTACTCGCGGAACCGCGACCTCGCCGACTACGTGCTTGAGCCCCTTCCGAAGGCCGAACGCGAGGTCTTCGAGGAGAGCGTCACACGGGCGGCGGAGGCAATCAAAATCTGGCTCACGCAAGGAATCGACGCCGCGATGCGGCGTGCGAACGTTCAACCTTCCTCTCCGGACGGCCTCGATCCGGATTGACATCCATGAGGAGGTATCGATGAGGCTCTATGACATCGTCGTACTGGTCACGCCCGACCTGAGCGACGAGGACGCGACCAAGCTCGCGGGCGAATATCGGAAGATCCTGGCCGACGGCGGCGCGAACTTCGTGAAGGAAGAGCCGTGGGGCCGCCGGCGCCTCGCCTTCCCCATCGGGCGCAAGCGCGAGGCCACCTACGTCTACTGGCAGGTCGAGTCCGAGCCGGCCGCGGTCGCCGAGGCCGAGCGCCGGATGGGGCTCTCCGACCAGGTCCTCCGGCACCTCGCGGTCCGCGTGGACGAGGACCTGCGGCGCGCGGCGAAGATGGCCGAGAAGATCAAGAAGAAGCAGGCTCGCCGGCCTCCCCGTCCGCCCGCGGCGGCGCCGGGTGAGGGCGCGGCGGCTCCGGCCGCGGCGCCTGCCGCGCCGGCGACCGAAAGGAGCGAGGCATGAGGTCGGGACCGGGAGGACGCTCCGGCGGACGCGGAGCCGCAAGCCGCGACGGCAAGACCGGAGGCCGCAAGAAGTTCTTCGTACGGCGGCGCAAGGTCTGCAAGTTCTGCGCGGAGAAGATCGAGTACATCGACTGGAAGGACGTGAAGCTGCTCCAGGGCTTCATCCCCGAGCGCGGAAAGATCCTGCCGCCGCGCATCTCGGGCACCTGCGCCCTCCATCAGCGCAAGCTGCAGACCGCGATCAAGCGCGCGCGCTCGATCGCGCTGCTTCCCTACGCGACGGATTGAGCAGCCGGAAGGCGGAGGAGAGGGGGCGCGAGGCGACGGTCTCTCGCCGGACCCCCTCGCGGGCGGAGCCGCCTTCCGGTCATGACCCAGGACGCTGACCTGTCGGCGCCCGCGCCCGCGCGCGGGCTGGGCCGCTTCGAGATCCCGGCCGCCGGCGCCGCATCGGCGGCGCTCTTCGCGGCATTCCTCGCGCTGCCGCTCGTCGGCGTGCTGGGCATTCCGCTCGCGGCGGTGCCCGTCGTGCGGATGGCGCACCGGCGCGGCGTCGCCGCCGCCGCGCTCGCCGGCCTCGTCGGGGCGGCGATCATCCTCGGCGTCGGGCTCGCGACCGGGGGCGGAATGTCCGCTGTGGCGATGGCCTTCTTCGCGGCGGCGATCGTGGGCATGCCGGTCGCGAGCGTGGGCTTTCTTCGCGCCGGGGCGGAACCGTCGCGCTGCTACCTCGGACTCTGCATCGCGGGGGCCGCGCTGATCGCGGGGCTCGTGGCGGTCTCGGCGTCGTCGCCGGGCCGTTCGCTCGAGTCGGAGGTCGGGGCAACCTTCGACCGCGTGACGCCGGGCGTGACGGAGTCGTATCGGAAGTCGGGCGCCGACGCCGAGACGGTCGCGCGCATGAAGGCGACGCTCGAGACCTCGCGCGACATCGCGGAGCGCTACCTCTGGGGACTGTTCGGGGCGATGTGGGTCGCTGGCGCGGCCCTGGCGTTCTACGGGGGATCCTCCGCGGCCCGCCCCGGCCCGACGGCGGATGTCGCACGGTTCGACAACCTCCGGGTTCCGGCCATCGCGGCGGGGCTGTTCGCCGCCTCCGGGGCCGCATTCGGGCTCCTGGAGGGGGAGGGCCGGCGCATCGCGGGCAACGTGCTCATCCCGCTGGCGGCCTTGTATTTCGTGGCCGGCCTCTCTATCATCTGCCACTTCTTTCGGAGATGGTTTCGCTTCCGCCTGTTGCGGGCGGGCCTGTACGTCCTGGTCTCGTACGTGCCGCTCAACGTCGGCGTGGCGCTCCTGGGGTTGTTCGACTGGTACGTGGATTTCCGCCGTAGAGCCGGCGGAGGGAGAACGGAACGATCATGAAAGTCATCCTGGCCGACGACGTGAGGGGGCTCGGGCACCGCGGCGAGACCGTGACCGTCAAGCCCGGCTACGCGCGCAACTTCCTCTTTCCGGGTGGCTTCGCCTACGAGGCGAGCCAGGCGAACGTGCGCCGGCTCTCGGAGGAGAAGAAGAAATACGACGAGCGGATCATGGCCGAGAAGGGCGTGGCCGAGAACGTCGCGAAGAACGTCGAGGGTCTGACGGTCGTCATCCAGAAGAAGGCCGGCGACGAGGGGCAGCTCTACGGCTCGGTCACCGCCTCGGACATCGCGGACGCGCTCGCGGCGAAGTCGATCGAGGTGGACCGCCGCCGGGTCGAGCTCGCGGAGCCGATCCGCCGCGTCGGGTCCCACACGGTCCACGTCCGGCTGCACCGCGACGTCGTCGCCACCCTCACGGTCGACGTCCAGGCGGCCGGCACGCCCGTCGCCTGACCGCACCCATCCCGCTTCTCAGGCGCGCCGGGAGTTCCGTCCCGGCGCGCTTTGTGTTTTAGTCCCCGCCACTGCGGCCCGGCGTCCCGGGACCCGGAAACATGGTTCTCCGCCGGGCGGCGAGGAGGACCCATGCGGCCAACTTCGTTCGTTTCCCGGGCCTCGTTCGTTCCCCCGGTCTCACTCGCGCTCCTTCTTCCGATCCTCGTCTCGTCGTCGCTTCTCGCGCAGGGATACCGCAAGGTCTGTCCCGACGCCGGCGTGCTGCCGAACGAGCTGACCCAGGCGTCCGACGGGACGTTCTATGGAACCAACGCGGGAGGCGGCAACAACCTCGCGGGCGTGGTCTTCAAGATGGACGCGAGCTGCACCCGGACGATCATCCACACGTTCGGTGACGTCATGAACGAGGGCCAGGGCCCTCGCGGCGGGCTCCTCGTCGCCTCGGACGGCTTCCTCTACGGAACGACCGCGTCCGGCGGCTCGGACGGCGTGGGCACGGTCTTCCGTATGGATACGGACGGGAACAACTACTCCTTCACCTCGATCGTCCGCGTCCAGCCCGGGGACCTCTGCCCGGCCACGGGCATCGAGCCCTGGTGCGCGCCGTTCCAGGCGAGCGACGGGAACATCTACACGAGCATGGAGAACTGCGGCCCGGGCGGCGCCAACGGCAGCTCGGCCGGAACCGTCGCGTCGATCACGCCGGGGCTCGTCGTCACGGGCCTCTCCTACTTCGACCCGCTCGGGCCGGCGACCGACCTCTTCTATGGGCTCGCGGAGGGTCCGGATCACATGCTCTACGGCACCGCCATTCACTCCGACGACGTCGTCCACTACGGCGCCGTGTACAAGGTGCCGCTCGGCGGCGGCGATCCGGTCGTCGTGCACGCCTTCTCGCGGACCGACGGCGCAAATCCCGACTCGCCCGTGACGTTTGACAGCGACGGCA
>DATBBK010000079.1:0-18776 GCA_036271035.1 Thermoanaerobaculia bacterium
GTCATGGGACACACCGAGTGCGGCGCCGTGAAGGGCGCGATCGACGACGTGAAGCTCGGCAACCTGACGGAGCTGCTCGCGAAGATCAAGCCCGCGGTCACGGCGAGCGGACCCGGCGCCTCGAAGGACTCTGCGTACGTCGACAAGGTCGCCGAGGCGAACGTGCGCCAGTCCATGAAGGAGATCCGCGAGAAGAGCACCGTCCTCAAGGAGTCGCTCGCATCCGGCCAGGTGGGCCTCGCGGGAGCGATTTATGACGTGCGGACCGGCAAGGTGACGTTCCTGGCGGACTGACGGGTGTCGATCCCACCGGGACAGAGGCTGGGGCCGTATGAGGTCCTCGGGTCGCTCGGCGCGGGCGGGATGGGAGAGGTCTATCGGGCTCGCGACGTGCGGCTCGGCCGCGAGGTCGCGGTCAAGGTGCTGCCGGCCCACCTCTCCAACGCCGCCGACGCGCTCGCGCGGTTCGAGCAGGAGGCTCGCGCGGTCGCGGCCCTGTCCCACCCGAACATCCTTTCGATCCACGACTACGGCCGCGAGGGCAGCATCTCCTACGTCGTCACGGAGCTGCTGCAGGGGGAGACGCTGCGCGACCGACTCGCCGACTCCGCGCTGCCGCCTCGCAAGTCCGTGGAGTACGCGCAGCAGATCGCGCGCGGTCTCGCGGCCGCGCACGAGCGCGGCATCGTCCACCGGGACCTGAAGCCCGAGAACGTCTTCCTGACGCGCGACGGGATCGTGAAGATCCTGGACTTCGGCCTCGCCAGCCCGACGTCGGCCCCCGTCGACGCCGCCATCTCGAAGGGCGTGGTCACGGAGACGGGAACCGTCGTCGGAACGCCGGGATACATGTCGCCGGAGCAGATTCGCGGCAAGGACGTGGACGGCCGCAGCGACATCTTCGCGCTGGGCTCGATCCTGTTCGAGATGGTCACCGGGCGGCGCGCGTTCTCGAAGGAGAGCCCGGTGGAGACGATGATGGCCGTGCTCCAGGACGAGGCGGGCTTCGGCGGCTCGGGGCGCGCGGTGCCGCAGGCCCTGGGACCCGTCCTCGCGCACTGCCTCGAGAAGAACCCCGAGGATCGCTTCCAGTCGGCGCGCGATCTCGTCTTCGCGCTGCAGGTCGTCGAGCGCGACGTCGACTCGGCCACGCGCGGCGCCCCGTCAGGCGCGTTCGGCTCGTCGGAGGCCGCCTCGATCGCCGTGCTGCCGTTCCGCAACCTGAGCGCGGACCCGACGGCGGCCTACTTCTCGGACGGCATCACCGAGGAGATCACCAACGCGCTGACGAAGATCGCCGCGCTCCGCGTCGCGGCGCGCACGTCGTCGTTCGCGTTCAAGGGGCGCGACGCGGACGTGCGTCAGATCGGGCGCGAGCTCGGCGTCCGGACCGTGCTGGAGGGAAGCGTCCGGCAGTCGGGGCAGCGCCTGCGCATCACGGCGCAGCTGATCGACGTGTCCAACGGGTACCACATCTGGTCGGAGCGCTACGACCGCGAGATGCAGGACGTATTCGCGGTGCAGGACGAGATCGCGCGAACGATCGTCGAGAAGCTGTCGCCGAAGCTGCTCGGCACTCCCGAGGCGCCGCTCATCGAGGCGCCGACGTCCGACGTCGCCGCGTACGACCTCTACCTGAAGGGACGATTCCTCTGGAACGTGCGGCGGCCGAAGGCGGCGATCGAGCAGTTCGAGGCGGCGATCGCGCGCGATCCCCGCTACGCCGCCGCGCACCTGGGCATCGCGGACTCGTACAGCGTATGGGGGTTCTACGGCGGCATTCCGAGCTGGGAGGCGTACGCCCGCGCGCGAGCCGCGGCGGAGAAGGCGCAGGAGCTGACCCCGGATGCGCCGGAGGTCCACCGCTCGCTCGGCATCATCGAGCACTACTACGGCTGGGACGTCGCGCGCGAGGAGCGCGAGCTGCGGCTCGCCACGCTCGGCAACCCTCACGACGCCGACGCGCACTTCTGGCTGACGCTCTGCCTCTGCCTCTGCAGCGGGCAGGAGCAGGACGCGGCGGAGGCGGCGCGCAAGAGCGTCGAGCTCGAGCCGCACTCGGGCAACGCGGAGGCGGCTCTCGGCTGGGTGGCGGCGGCGCGCCGCCGCTTCGAGGAGGCGATGCCGGCCTTCGAGAGAGCGGTCGAGAAGTCGCCCACGGCGGTCTTCCCGCTGTGGAGCCTCGGGTACGCGCAGCACCAGCTCGGGCGCTTCGACGAGGCGGTGAAGACGCTGTCGCGAGTGGTCCAGGTGACGGATCGAGCTCACTTCTTCGAGCTCGCGCTCTACGGCGCCGCGCTCCACGGCGCCGGCCGGACGGACGAGGCGCGCGCCATCCTCTCCGAGCTGGAGGCCCGGTCGGCGAAGGAATACGTGCCGCCGTTCGACCGGGCGCTGCTGCTTGCCGCGCTCGGCCACGACGAGGACGCGCTTCAGCAGCTCGAGCGCGCGCACGAGGAGCGCAACGCGTTGCTCTGGTTCCGGATCCATATGCCGTACTTCGACCGCATCGCGGCCTCGCCGCGTTACCGGGCCATCGCCCAGAAGCTCGCGCGGCTCGCGCCGGTCAGCGCCGTCGTCCGGGGCAAGGGGTCGGGCGCGGTCCCGCCCACCTAGGCGCGGGTCAGATCTCCGCCGGTCCGGCCGCGTCGGGCAGCGTCTGCACCGGCTCCACATGGCGCGTCGGCTCGGGCATCCGCAGGAACATCCCCGCGGCCACGGCGCCGAGCAAAAACGTCAGTCCCCAGAGCACGCGCGCGCCGAGGCGCTCGAACACGACGGTGCCAGCCCACGGCCCGATCGCGAACGCGAGTGAGAAGACCATCGTGTAGATGCCGCTGTATTCCCCGCGGCGATTCTCGGGCGCCACGTCGGTTGCATAGGCGGCCGAGGCCGGGAAGAAGAGCATCTCGCCGAACGTCCAGATCACGACGGTCGCCGCGAGGCTCGCGAAGCCGCGCGCGAACGCCATGGCTCCGAAGCCCGCGCCCGAGAGCAGCGCGCCGAGGGCGAGCGTCCGCCGGTGCGACCAGTGGGCGGTCATCGCGTTGAGCGGCACCTCGAGCACGACGATCAGGAGGCAGTTGAGCGAGAACAGCAGGCCGAAGCTCGCCGCCGAGAGACCGAGGTCCCGGACCACGAACAGCGGCATCGACGAGATGTGCTGGAAGAACACGATCGTCACCGGCAACACGCTCACGAGGAAGAAGAGGAACCGCGGGTCGGCGTGCGCGGCCGTCGACAGCCGGATGCGCGTGGCCGTGGAGGCGTTCGCCGGCGCGACCCGCCGCGGACCGGCGGGCAGCGTCAGGCCCGACAGCGCGAGCACGAGGCCGGCGGCGAGCGACGTCGCGCCGTCCACGACGAAGAGCCACTTGAATGCGATCGTCGCGAGGAGTCCGCCGATCGCCGGCCCGATGGCCATGCCGAGGTTGATCGAGAGCCGGTAGACGGCGAAGGCGGACTTGCGCTTCGCCGCCGGCACCGCCTCGCCGAAGAACGACATCGCGGCGGGCCGGAACGACTCGGTGACCATTGCGAGGAGGAGCGCCATCCCGAAGACGGCGAGGTGCGTCCGGGCGAGGCCGAAGAGGAGCAGACCGACTCCGGCGCCGAAGAGCGAGTAGCGCATGAGCGGCACGGAGCCGATCCGGTCCGCGAGCCGGCCCGCGAGCGGGGCGGCGAAGATCGCGCCGAGCCCGTAGAGGAAGAGGACGAACCCCGCGCGCTCGGCGGTGAAGCCGCGCTCCTTCGTCAGGTACAGGACGAGGAACGAGAGGACCATCGAGCCGGCCCGGTTCACGAGGGTCGTGCCGCACACGATCCACACGGGTCGCGGGAGGTGTCTGAGGTCCTTCCAATACTTCAGCACGAATACACGTCCGCCGTCCTCGTTGGTACGGTATGCCGGCGTCTCGGGTTATGCGAGGCGCTTCAGAATCCAGGCCGCCGCGAACGCGAGCACGGCGAGCGCGAGCATGAAGCCGAGCACGTAGAGGAGTATCGCGAGGAACGGGGTCTGGCGCGGGTCTTCTTCCGGCGGCTCAGGCATGGATGCCGCGGGACGCGAGCCACCTCTCGGCGTCGATCGCCGCCTTGCAGCCCTCTCCCGCCGCCGAGACCGCCTGGCGATACGTCGGGTCCGCGACGTCGCCGGCCGCGAAGACGCCCTCGACCGAGGTGTACGTCGAGGGATGGCGCACCTTGACGTAGCCGACGTCGTTGAGCTCGAGCTGTCCCTTGAAGATCTCAGTGTTCGGCGAGTGGCCGATCGCGATGAACACGCCCTGTGTGGGGAACTGCTCGCGCGCGCCGTTGCCCGTGTCCTCGAGGGTGACGGACGTGACGCCCCCGTCGCCGCCCTGGATGTCCGCGATCGTCGCGTTCAGCCTCCACTCGATCTTCGAGTGGTTGCGCGCGCGGTCCAGCATGATCCGCGACGCGCGGAACTCCTCGCGCCGGTGGATCACGGTGACCTTCGAGGCGAACTTGGTCAGGAAGTTCGCCTCCTCCATCGCGGTGTCGCCGCCGCCCACGACGACGACCTCCTTGCCCTTGAAGAAGAAGCCGTCGCACGTCGCGCAGGCGGACACGCCGCGGCCCATCATCCGCTTCTCGGCGTCGAGCCCGAGGAGCTTGGCGGATGCGCCGGACGAGACGATCACGGCGTCGGCGGTGATCGACTCGCCGCCGTCGAGCGAGAGGCGGAACGGCCGCGCCGAGAAGTCTACCCTCGCGATCGTGTCGAGGACGACCTCGGTGCCGAAGCGGCGGGCCTGCTCGCGGAAGATCTCCATCAGCTCTGGGCCCTGGATCCCGTCGCGGAAGCCGGGGTAGTTCTCGACTTCGGTCGTGATCGTCAGCTGGCCGCCGGGCTGCGGGCCCTCGAAGACGACCGGCGCGAGCTCGGCGCGCGACGCGTACAGCGCGGCCGTCCAGCCGGCGGGCCCGGACCCGATGATCGCGATGCGGTAGTGGTGCTTGAGGGGTGGCATTGTCGCGAAGCTCTCCTGTTGTCGGTGGAATCAGCTGCGTGCCGAAGATATCAGCGGGGCCCGCTATCATCTGCTCGTGCGTCCCGTCCTCGCGTCCCGCCTCTCCGGATTCGGAACGACGATCTTCACCGAGATGACGCGCCTCGCCATCCGGCACGGCGCGATCAACCTGTCGCAGGGATTCCCGGACTTCGACGGGCCCGAGTTCGCGCGGGAGGCGGCGGTCGCGGCGATCCGCGCCGGCCACGGACAGTACGCGCGGATGACCGGGATCCCGGAGCTGCACCGCGCGCTCTCCGCGAAGCTCTCGCGCGACCACGGCCTCGAGTACGCCGCCGACGACGAGATCACCGTCACTTCCGGCGCGACGGAGGCGATCTTCGCGTCCATCCAGGCGATCTGCGACCCCGGAGACGAGGTCGTCCTGTTCGAGCCCTTCTACGACTCGTACGCCGCGTCGGTCCGCATGGCGGGCGCGACGCCCCGCGCGATCGAGCTCGAGCCGCCGGACTGGTCCTTCGACGCCGCGGCGCTCCGCCGCGCGTTCGGGCCGCGCACGCGCGCCGTCCTGCTCAACACGCCGCACAACCCGACGGGCAAGGTGTTCTCGCGCGAGGAGCTCGAGTCGATCGCGGCGCTCTGCCGGGAGGCGGATGCCGTCTGCATCACCGACGAGGTCTACGAGCACCTGGTCTACGAGGGCGCGCACGTGCCGATGGCGTCGCTGCCCGGGATGCGCGAGCGCACGATCACGATCTCGTCGTTCGGGAAGACGTTCTCGCTGACGGGGTGGAAGATCGGCTGGGCCGCGGCGCCGCCCGAGCTGACGGCGGCCGTCCGCGCCGCGCACCAGTTCATCACGTTCGCGACGGCGACCCCGCTCCAGCACGGAGCGGCGGCCGCGCTCGCCGAAGCGGGCGCGGACTACTACGGAACGCTGCTGTCGGACTACCGCGCGCGGCGCGATTACCTCGTGCGCGAGCTGTCCCGCATCGGCTTCGCGGTGCGGCCGCCGGCCGGCGCCTACTTCGCGGCCGCGGACTTCCGCGCGTTCGCAAAGGACGGCGACGACCGCACCTTCGTGCGGCGGCTGATCGAGGAGGTCGGCGTCGCCGCGATCCCGCCGAGCGTGTTCTATTCGGAGCCGGAGCGGCGCCGCCCGTGGGTCCGGTTCGCGTTCTGCAAGAAGATGGAGACGCTGGAGGCGGCGGTGGAGAGGCTGAGCAGGCTGAGGTCGCGCGCATGAAGGTCGCTCTGATTCAGCTGGATCTCGCGTGGGAGGATGTCGCGGAGAACCACCGCCGGGCGCGGCGCCGCCTCGAGGAGGCGAAATCGAAGGGCGCGTCGTTCGCGCTGCTGCCCGAGATGTTCTCGACCGGCTTCTCCATGGATTCCGCCCGCATCGCGCAGCCCGAGGGCGGCCCATCCGAGACGTTCCTGCGCGGCGCCGCGCGCGAGCTCTCGATGTGGATCCTCGCGAGCGTGCCCGAGGCCGCCGCGCCGCGTCCGCGCAACATGGCGCTGCTCGCCGCGCCCGACGGCTCGGTGCATCGGTACGCGAAGATCCATCCGTTCACCTTCGGCGGCGAGCACCGCGTGTACGACGGCGGCGACCGCGTGATCACCGCGCGCGTCGGCGAGCTCTCGGTGACGCCGTTCGTCTGCTACGACCTTCGCTTCCCGGAGCCCTTCCGCCTCGCGGCGCCGGAGACGGATCTCTTCGCCGTCGTCGCGAACTGGCCGGAGGCGCGGCGCGACGCCTGGCGCACTCTCCTGCGCGCCCGCGCGATCGAGAACCTCTGCTTCGTGGCGGGCGTCAACCGCGCGGGCGAGGGCGGCGGGCTGCGGTATGCGGGAGACTCGGCGCTGATCTCGCCGTGGGGGGAGGTGCTCGCGGAGGCCGGCCCGGGCGAGGCCGTGCTCGTCGGCGACGTGGAGCCGGCCGCGGTGCAGGACGCCCGCGCGAAGTTCCCGGCGCTCGCCGACCGGCGGCCGGAGGCGTACCGGCGCTAGCCTGCGCGCGCTACGGACCGTAGAGCAGGAACCCGAACGTCCTCACGAGGAACACCGCCATCTGCCCGCGCGTGTTCGGGTTGGTGGGGCAGAAGTTGCCGCCGCCGCAGCCTCCGGTGATCCCCTCGAGGGCGAGCTGCTCGATCCAGTCGGCGAACTGCGACGGGCACGGCACGTCCCCGAAGACCCCGGCGCAGGCCGGCGGCGTGTACGAGGACCCGTGCTCGGCCTTCAGGAGGAACACGGCCATCTGCTGCCGCGTGACCGGATTGTCCGGGCAGTAGTTGCCGCCGCCGCAGCCTCCGGTGATCCCCTCGGCGGCGAGCTGCTCGATCCAGTCGGCGAACTGCGACGGGCACGGCACGTCGGGGAAGATTCCGGCGCAGGCGGGCGGCGTGTACAGCGAGTCGTGCTTGCTCTTCAGCAGGAAGACCGCCATCTGTCCGCGCGTGACGGAGTTGTCGGGACAGTAGTTGCCGCCGCCGCAGCCGCCGGTGATGCCGTTGTGGAAGACGTTCTCGATGAACTTGTAGAACTGTTGATCGCGGTGTACGTCCGGGAAGCTCTCGCCGACGTGAAGGAGCCACGATTTCTGGATTCCCGTCGTCAGCTTCTCGTCGAGCTGCGCGTCCCAGTGCTGCGCGGGGCGGGCGCCCCCGGAGTCCACCGTCGCGGCGAAGCAGTTACCCGACGCGTGGAAACAGTCGTCCAGTTCTCCCGGGTCGAGGGTGGCGTAGTCCGCCGTCCCGTCGTTCAGCACGTAGCTCGGGCCGAGCGGCCCGGTGATATTCGCGGCGATGGAGGAGAGCGAGAACGCGTTCGCGGTCGTGTTCTTCCACTGTGGCTCGATGACGACGGTCTCGCCGTCCTCGAGGACGCCGTTCAGGTCGGACGTGCCGCTCGGAGGGGCGTGGAGGTCGAGCGAGAGCGGAAACGCCTGCGGCGCGCCGAGCCGCGCGGCGATGTCGCCGGTCGGATCCGTGGCGTCGCTCTGCCACCCGATCACGAACTGGCCGCGGTTGTTGACCGCCACGGCCGCGTAGTTCTCGTTGCCGGTCGTGGCGACGTTGACCGCAAACTCGTCGGAGGTCGGGTCGCCGGCCGCGTCGAAGGCGCGCGCGAACACGCCGCCGGCATCCGCGTCGGGGCTGGACCAGCCCACGATGAAGTTCCCGTCGCGGTCCATGCCGAGGCCGGGGTTCCCCTGATAGTCCGTCGTCGTGGTGTTGACGAGGAACTCGCCGGTCAGAGGGTCACCGAGGGAGTCGAACCGTCGGGCGGCGACTCCCGTGGCGCTTCCGTCCACGTTCTTGCTCTCCCACGCGACGACGAAGTTCCCGAATCGGTCCATGCCCACGACCGGCAGACGCTGGTCTCCGGTCGTGAACTCATTCACGGGGATCTCGGCGCCGGCGGGATTGCCCGAGGCGTCGAATATCCGGGCGGAAACGCCGTACCCGTCGCCATCCGCGCCGGCGCTCTCCCACGCGACGACGAACTCGCCCGACGCATTCATCGCGACGGATGGATACCGCTGCGCGCCCGTCGTGAGGGTGTTGACCTGGATCTCGCCGCCGACCGGTTGGCCGTTGTCGTCGTAGAGCTGGCCGAAGATGCCGTCGGCGTCGCCGTCGTGGCCGCTCGCGTCCCACCAGACCACGACGAACCGGCCGGCGCGGCTCATCGCGATGGCCGGGCGCTGTTGCGTGCCGGTGGTGTACGTGTTGACCGGAATCTCGTCGCCGAGCGGGTTGCCGGCGGCATCGAAGCGGCGCGCGAAGATCCCCTGGACGTCGCCGTCCTGCCCGAAGCTCTCCCAGGCGACCACGAAGTCGCCGTCTCGCGACGCGGCCACCACCGACTCGTCCTGGCTGCTGGTCGTGTATGTATTGACGGGGAACTCCGCGCCGAGCGGGTTGCCGGCCGAGTCGAAACGCCGCGCGTAGACGCCGTTGGCGTCGCCGTCCTGGCCGAACGAGTCCCAGACGACGAGGAAATTGCCGAAGCGGTCGATCGCGGAAGCGCCGGCGCGGATGTCTTGCATTCCGGTGGTGAATGCGTTGACCGGGATCTCGTCGCTCATCGGGGGCGTCTGGGCGGACGCGGCCGCCGCGCCAGTCAGGAGAACGAGGATCGCGATCTGAGCGGACGAGCGTCCAGCGCGCATGAGTGCCTCCGGCTTTTCCGCGATTGTACGCCGATGATCGCGGCGCCTTTGTGCGTCGCCCCACGCCGCATGACGTATTAGCCGTCGCTAATATGTCGACGCGCGACGGCGACGGCGACGGCAGCGGCTACGGGCCGTATAGCTGGAGCTCGAAGGTCTTGACGAGGAAGACGGCCATCTGGCCGCGGGTGTTGGGGCTCGTCGGGCAGTAGTTGCCGCCGCCGCAGCCGCCGGTGATCGCCTCGTCGGCGAGACGCTCGATCCAGTCGGCGAAGAGCGAGGGGCACGCGACGTCGCCAAAGACGCCCGCGCACGTCGGCGGCGCGTAGTCCGCGCCGTGCTCGGCCTTCAGCAGGAAGACCGCCATCTGCGCGCGCGTGACCGGGCTGTCGGGGCAGTAGTCGCCGCCGCCGCAGCCGCCGGTGATGCCCTCCGCGGCGAGCTGCTCGATCCAGTCGGCGAAGGCGGAGGGGCAAGCGACGTCACCGAACACGCCCGCGCAGGCCGGCGGCGCGTACGTCGCGCCGTGCTCGGCCTTCAACAGGAAGACCGCCATCTGCGCGCGCGTCACGGCGTTGCCCGGGCAGTACCCTCCACCGCCGCAACCGCCAGTGATGCCGTTGTGGAAGATGTTCTCGATGAAGCCGTAGAACGAATGCGTCGTCGGCACGTCGGAGAAGCTCTCGCCGACGTGCAGCGTCCAGGTCTTGGTGACGCCCGTCGAGAGCGCCTCGTCGAACGTGACGTCCCAGTGGGGCGCGGGACGCGTGCCCGAGACGGAGATCTCGAAGCAGTCGGCCGTCGCGTCGTAACAGTCGCTGCTGCCGCCCGCTGCGACCGAGCCGTAGTCGGCCGAGGCGTCGTCGATCGAGTAGGTCGGCCCCGCCGGTCCTGCGATGTCGGACGCCGCGCCGGTCAGCGGCAGCGGCGATGTGCTCGCGTTGATCCACTCGGCATCGACCGCGACGCGCTCGCCCGCCTCCAGCACGCCGTTGGCGTTGGACGTGCCGCCGCTCGGCCGCGCGTCGACGGACAGCTCGCCCGCGGCGGGGAAGCCGCCGCGGCGGGCGGCGACGCTCGAATCCGAGCCGTCCGGACATGCGCCGTGGTCGGGCGTGCACCCCCAGACCACGACGAACCCTCCGCGCGAATCGATCGAGATCGCGCCGCCGTGCTGGTCCGGCAACGGGTTCTGCGTATCGAGAGAGAAGCCGTTGTCGAGCGGCCGGCCGGCGGCGTCGTACCGACGCGCATTGACGAGATACCCGACCGTGAACGGACCATGCGAATCCCATACGACCGTGAACCCGCCCGCGGCGTCCATGCCGACGGAGCTCACGACCTGCTCCGTCGAGCTCGCGTCCGCGACGGCGATCTCTCCGCCGAGCGCGTTCCCGGATGCGTCGAAGCGGCGGACGATCGCCTCGTGGTCGCCGAGGGGCTGGTCGAGGCTCGACCACGCCACCACGAAGTTGCCCGACGCATCCATCGCGACGCGCGGGCCTTGCTGCGCGCCGGCGGTCGACTGATTGACGGGGATCTCCGTTCCCTGGGCGGCGCCGGTGTTGTCGTAGCGCTGCGCCCGGATCTCGCCCGGATCGCCCGGGTCCGCCGCCTTCGTCATCCACACGACGACGAACGCGCCGTCGGGCGCCATGGCGAGGTCGGGCAGGTACTGATCTCCGGCGGTCTCGGTATTGACGAGAAACTCCGAGCCCGCCTTGCTCCCGGATGAGTCGAACCTCTGGGCGAAGACTCCGAGGCCGTCTCCGTCCTGATCCGGTTCGCTGTCCCACACCACGACAAAACCGCCCGCGGAATCCATGGCCACGCGGGCATGACCCTGGTTTCCGGTCGTGTACGAGCTCACGGGGATCAGGCCGCTCACGGGCGATCCGGAGCTGTCGTACGTCTCGGCGTAGACGCCGTCACCGCTGCCGTCCTGCCCGCTCTGCCAGGCGACGATGAAGTTTCCAGAGCCGTTCCTCGCGACCGAGGCGGCGTGCGCCGCGGTGAAGCCGTTGACGACGAACTCGGTTGCGAGCGGTGTTCCGGTGTTGTCGAATCGGCGTGCGAAGACCCCGTAGCCGCCGAGACCGGGCCCGACGCCGTCCCACGTCACGACGAAGTTGCCGTCCGCGTCGCTCGCGACCTGCGGCGCGTTCTGATACCCGGTCGTGTACGAGTTGGCCTGGAACTCCGGACCCATCGCCGGCGCCTGCGCGGTGAGCGCGCACGGCACGCAGAGCGACAGCCCGAGCATGAGGCCCTTTAGGTTCTTGTGGATGACTCGATTGTAACTCGCCGGGCGCGAGCGGTCGTGTGATCTCCGTCAGCGCGACACGGTGACCAGCCATTGCGCCGCGTTGTCATGCAGGATGGCGCGCTTCTGCTCCGCGGTCAAAAAGTCCGCCGACTCGATCGCCTCGATCGCGTGCGTGAGCGGATCCGGCTGCGACGCGCCGGAGGCGAAGAGGATCCGATCCGCGAAGCCGGCCTCGACCAGGCGCCGCAGGTACGCGTGGAGCTCGCGGCGGTCGAGCGACCACGCGATCGTGCCCGTGTCGACGAACACCTGCGGGTAAGCGCGGAGGATCGCCACCATCGAATCGCCGAACGGCCACCCCGCTCGCGCGACGTCGAGGCGGAGCCTGGGGTGCCGCACGAGCACGGGCTCGAGGCGCAGCGGATCGCCGAGCGCGACGCGGTAGCGCGGATCCGGCGCCTCGGGCGAGGGCGGCCCGAGCGCGAGCGCGACGGGCAGTTCGAGCTCCTCGGCGAGCGCCCACCACGGCTCCAGCCGCGGGTCGTCCGGCGCGACGCCCTCGCTCTGCGCGAGGATCTCGAGCGCGGCGACGCGACCTTCCTTGCGGGCCTGCCGAATCGCAGCGAGGTCCGCGGGCGTCGGAGGCGTCGAGCTGTGGACCGCGAGCGCCGGGACGAATCGTCCGGCCGCCGCGCCGCGCCACGCGTCCAGGCGCGGCAGCGAAGTGGGACCGAGCCCGGCCACCACGCCGCGTTCCACGCGATGCCGGTCCGCCGTGTCGAGCGCGTCGCGCCGGCGCAACGCCTCGTCGCCCTCGCCGCCGGCGGCGATCCGCGCGAAGCCGACGTCGACGACCGCGCCCGCGGGGACCGGCGGAGGAGCGGGACGCGCCGCGGCCGGCGGCGGCGGAGGAACCGGAGTGGCGGTGGGAGCGGGCGCCGCCTTCGCCATGGGGGGCGCCGTGGGAGGCGGCGCGAATCGAGACGACGTCGGAATGGGCGCGGGCGCCGGCGAGGCCACCGTCGTCGTCGGAGCGGGAGTCGCCGTGGGAGTCGGCGGCGCGGACGCGCGCTTCGTGCGCGGGTCGACCGCGATCGCCCAGAAGCCGGGCCGCGGCGGCTTCGGGAACGTGCCTCCGCGCAGCGACCATCTCAGACAGACCGCGGCTCCGTTCGCCGGGCGCAGGAGGATCTGCTTCGCGTGGCCGTCGCCGCCGAGCTCGAGCAGGATGGTGAACGGGTCGAGGTCGACCTCCGAGACCTGGCCGGCGCACTCGGCGAGCGCCTTGCCGTGCCGCTCCTCGAAATTCGCGAGGAGCTTCGCGTCGTACTCGCGGCCGCCGGGGGCGTTCAGGTTCTTCAGCGCCTCCGCCTGGCCGTCCTCGAACTGGTCGGCGCGAGCCGCCGACAGCACGAGGAGGAGCGCGGCGCCCGCGAGCGCGGCGACGCGTCGGGCCAAAGATCCGTTCAACGGGCTCCCTGCGGGCGTCAGCGCGCGGACGCGTGCGCGAACGCCGAGAGCGCCTCGACGCCGCCCGCGATCATCTCGTCCGAGACGGAGAAGGAGAAGCGGAGGTGTCCCTCGCCGTGCGGTCCGAAGACGACGCCCGGCACGGTCGCGATCCTCGCGCCGTCGAGGAGCGCCCGCGCGGCCGCGCGCGAGTCGGGGCCGAGCCACGACGGCGTCTTCGGGAACAGGTACAGCGCGGCGCGCGGCGGCTCGATCTCGAATCCGGCGGATTGGAGCCCCGCGACGAGCGTGTCGCGGCGCGCGCGATAGCCGTCGCGCCAGGCCGCGACGAACTCCGTGCCGCGCTTCAGCGCCTCGACCGCGGCCCACTGCGTGGGCGTCGAGACGCCGTTGGTCGTGTAGAGGACGACGGTCCGGATCGCGGCGCGGTAGCGCTCGGGCGCGACGACGTAACCCAGCCGCCATCCGGTCATCGAGTAGCTCTTCGAGAGCGTGAACGCGGTGATCGTGCGCTCCGCCATCCCCGGCAGGGACGCGATCGCGACGGGCGGCTCGCCCTCGTACACGAGATCCTCGTACGCCTCGTCCGATACGACCGCGATGCCGCGCTCACGCGCGAATGCCGCGGTCTGCTCCGTCTCGGCGCGCGAGAGGACCTGACCCGTCGGGTTGTTCGGGCTGTTCCAGTAGAGGACCTTCGTCTTCGGGGTCGCGTACCGCGCGAGCGCCGCGCCGATCCCGTCGCGCCGCGCCTCGTCGGCCGGCACGAGCACCGGCTTCGCCTGGTGATACGCGATCAGGTCGAGGATGGGCGTCCAGTACGGCGAGATCATGAGGACCTCGTCGCCCGGGTCGAGCAGCGCGGCGAAGGCGGCGAAGAGCCCCTGCATGCCGCCGTTCACGACCGTCGCGGCGCCCTCGTCCGCCGGGATGCCGTTGCGGCGCCGCACCTTCTCCGTGATCGCCGCGAGAAGCTCGGGGATTCCCGACGACGGCGCGTAGCGGGTCTGGTTCCGCGCGAGCGCGTCTCCCATGGCCTGCTTGACCGGATCCGGCGTGGGCATCCAGGGCTCGCCGCCCTCGAAGCGCCAGACCTTCTGGCCGGAGGCGAGCAGATCCATGACGCGATTACGGACCTTGACGATCTCCGAGAACCCGACGCTCTCGAACCGCCGCGCGACCGCCGGAAACTTCTCCGTCGACACGTCAGACCACTTTCCGCCGCCCGGGTCCCATGAGGAAGTACAGGATCATGCCCAGGAGGGGCAGCAGGATGACCAGGATGATCCAGAGGAGCTTCGTTCCCGCGTCCGCTCCGCTCTTCAGAACCGAGACGATCGCGACGATGTCGAGGACGGTGATGACGAGCCAGAAGATCGGGTGAACGAAGAACAGGACGATCGGGTGAACGAAGAACACATGCCCTCCTGTCGCTCTTACAGCTTCTCTGAGATGGCCTTCTGCTGGGTGAACAGGTAGAGGTACTCGCGGCCGCCGGCCTTCGAGTCCGTGCCCGACATGTTGAAGCCGCCGAAGGGATTGACCCCGACGAGCGCGCCCGTGCACTTGCGATTGAGATACAGGTTGCCGACGAAGAGCTCACGCTTGCCGCGCAGCAGGCGCTCGCGGTCGCGCGAGTAGAGCGAGCCCGTGAGCCCGTACTCGGTCGCGTTGGCGACCCGGATGCCCTCCTCGAAGTTGCGCACCTTGATCACGCCGAGCACGGGTCCGAAGATCTCCTCGCAGGCGATGCGCGAGGATGGCTTCACACCGTCGACCACGGTCGGCATGACGAAGTAGCCCGCCTTGGGGCCGGCCTTGCCGCCCGCGACGACGCGTCCCTCATCGCCGCCGAGACGCGCGTACTCGAGGATCCGCTCCTGCGCGCGCTTGTTGATGACGGCGCCGATCGCGTTCTTCGGGTCGCGCACGTCGCCGATCGTGAGTCGCTTCGTGCCCTGGACGACGAGGTCGAGCAGGTCGCGGTGGACCTTCTGGTGGACGATGAGGCGCGAGCACGCCGAGCACTTCTGCCCCTGGAAGCCGAACGCGGACGAGACGATGCCTTTGGCGGCGTCCTCGATGTCGGCGGTCTCGTCAACGAAGATGAAGTCCTTGCCGCCCATCTCGAGGATCGCGCGCTTGATCCAGAGCTGTCCGGGCGCCACGCGGCCGGCCTTCGCGGAGATCTCGACGCCGACGTCGCGCGAGCCCGTGAAGGCGATCAGCCGCGTCTTCGGGCTCTCGACGAGCGCGTTGCCGACCGTCGCGCCGCCTCCCGTCACGAAGTTGAGCACGCCCGGCGGCACGCCCGCCTCCTCGCAGACCTCGACGAACATCGTCGCGATCGCGGCGGAGTCGGACGAGGGCTTCAGCACGACGGTGTTACCCGAGACGAGCGCCGCCGTCGTCATGCCGCAGAGGATCGCGAGCGGGAAGTTCCAGGGCGGGATCACGACGCAGACCCCGAGCGGGATGTGCAACAGCTCGTTGTTCTCTCCCGCGAACGGCGTCAGCGGCTGGGGCCCGGAGAGCCGCAGCATCTCGCGCGCGTAGAACTCGCAGAAGTCGATCGCCTCGGCGGTGTCGCCGTCGGCCTCCGCCCAGGACTTCGACTCCTCGAGGACCATCATCGCGGAGAACTCGTGCTTGCGGCGGCGCAGGGTCCAGGCGATGCGCAGGAGCACGGCCGCGCGCTCCTCGGGGGGGATCGCGCTCCAGGACGGGAAGGCCGCGGTCGCGGCGTCCAGCGCGCGGTCGGCGTCGGCGGGCGTCCCCTCGGGGAAGCGTCCGACCACCTGGCGCGGGTCGCAGGGGTTGATCGAGCCGAACCACGTCTTAGCGGCCGAGCGGCGGCCGCCGATCAGGATCGAGCCTTTCAGCGGCAGGCGCTTCTCGACCAGGGTCAGGGCCTGGTAGAACGCGCTGCGGTGGGCGGAGACAGAGAAATCGGTCAGGGGCTCGTTGCGGAATTCGGGGAGCAAATTACCTCCAGGGCGGGCAAATTTATCAGACGCCCCTTTGCCATCCCGAAGAGCGTCAGCGACGAGGGATCCCTTTCAGCGCCCCAATGCGGATCGACGCGGTCCCGGTGATCAAAGGGGTCCCTCGCTGCGCTCGGGATGACGGGGCGTCGTGAAACACTCGCCGGGTGAACCTCAAGGGAGGGCGGCCCGAAAAGTTCGGCCGGATCGGGTCGTTCTTCTACCGCCGCCTCGCCGAGCGCGCGCTCGCGCCGATGCACCGCCGCATCGCCGAGGAGGTCCCGGTGGACGGGGGCCGCCTGCTGGACGTCGGCTGCGGCCCGGCCGCGCTGACGCGCGAGATCGCGCGAAGCCGGCCGGCGCTGTCCGTCCTGGGGGTCGATCCGTCGGCCGACATGATCCGCCAGGCGAGGCGCTCGGCGCTGCCGCCGAACGTCGAGCTTCGCGTCGCGAGTCCCGCCACCGCTGGGCTCTCCGACGAGATCGACCACGCCATGTCGGTCCTCTCGTTCCACCACTGGGAGGAGCCCGTCGCGGAGCTCACGGCGATCCACCGCGCGCTGCGCCCCGGCGGACGGCTCTGGCTCTACGAGCCCAACCCGCAGGCGAGCAACTCGGAGATCGCCGCCGACCGCCGGCCGATGCTCGGCTTCCTGCGCCTGCCGGCTCTCGACCGGTGGATGGAGCGCGGGCACGGGTTCACCGCGGCCGAGATCGAGCGCGTCGTGAGGCCGGCCGTCGCGCGGACGCCCTTCCGCGACGTCGCCGCCGTGCGGTCCGGCTCCTGCTGGCGGCTCGAGCTCGAAAAGTAGAATCGTTCCGTGAAGGCCGTCCCTCGCGACGCGGATCTCGCGACGCTCTCCGCCGAAGAGCTCCGCCGCTACGCGCGCCACGTCATCCTGCCCGAGGTGGGCCTCGAGGGGCAGCGCGCGCTCAAGGCGTCGCGCGTGCTCGCGGTCGGCGCGGGCGGGCTGGGCTCGCCCCTCGCGCTCTACCTCGCCGCGGCCGGAGTCGGGACGCTTGGGCTCGTGGACTTCGACGTCGTCGACGAGTCGAACCTCCACCGGCAGCTCCTCTACGGAACGTCCGACGTGGGTCGCCCGAAGCTCGAGGCCGCGTCGCGCCGCCTGCGCGACGTGAACCCGCACGTCGAGATCGTCCGATTCGATGAGCGACTCACGTCGGAGAACGCGCTCGAGGTGTTGCGGGGCTTCGACGTCGTCGCGGACGGAACGGACAACTTCCCGACGCGCTACCTCGTCAACGACGCGTGCGTGATTCTCGGCAAGCCCAACGTCTACGCATCGATCTTCCGGTTCGAGGGGCAGGCGTCCGTGTTCTGGGCCGAGAGGGGGCCTTGCTATCGCTGCCTCTATCCGGAGCCGCCGCCGCCCGGGCTCGTGCCGTCGTGCGCGGAGGGCGGAGTGCTCGGCGTCCTGCCGGGGCTGCTCGGGACGATCCAGGCGACGGAGACGGTGAAGGTGCTGCTCGGAGTCGGCGAGCCCCTCGTCGGCCGGATGCTCATCGTCGACACGCTGGCGATGCGCTTCCGCGAGCTGAGGATCCGCAAGGATCCGGCCTGCGTGGTTTGCGGCCCGAATCCGACGGTCACCGGCCTCATCGACTACGAGCAGTTCTGCGCGGGCCCGGCGGCGTCGGCGGCGGAAGACCCGGTATTATCGTCCGCGGCGATGCACGGCGCGCCCGAGATCTCGGTCGACGAGCTGAAGGCCAAGCGCGAGCGCGGCGAGAAGTTCACGCTCGTCGACGTGCGCGAGCCGCGCGAATGGGCCGTCTCGGATCTGCCCGACTCGTTGAAGATTCCGCTCGGCACGCTCCCTCAGAGCCTCGACAAGCTCGCGCCTGAGGACGAGATCATCGTCTACTGCCGCAGCGGCGCGCGCAGCGCGAACGCGGTGCACTTCCTGATGAGCCGCGGCTACGCGAACGCGAAGAACCTCGTCGGGGGCATCAACCGGTGGGCGGAGCGCATCGACCCCTCGCTGCCGCGCTACTGATCCAACGACCATGCGCCGCGCCGGCCTGATCCTTCTCGCGATCGGCGTAGCCGGGTTCCTGCTCGCCTCGTCGCAGGCGGCGCGTTACGACAGGCCGGAGAGGACGCTCCGCGCAGCCGGCCAGCCGCCGGCGGCCGAGACCCGCGCGCACGCGGCGTGGGAGAGCGCGAGGTGGCTCCTGGTCGGAACCGCCGTGATGGGAGTCGTGTTCACGGTGCTGCCCGGCCGCCGCGAGGCCTGACGCGCACCGGCTCGACTAGTCCCTCTCCGGCTCGCCTTTGCGCTCGCCCTCGCGCTCGTTCTCTCGCTCGCCCTCGCGCTCCCACTTCTGCGGCGGCAGCACGCGTCCCTTCGCCTTCACCCGATCGTGCGTCTTCACGCACCATGCGAAGACCTTGTCGAACGCGGCCTGCTGCGCGCCGTGCGCCTCCGGCGTCATCCCGACGAACTGTCGCGCCTGGATGTTGCGCGCCTGGTTCAGGACCTGGACGCGGAGC
The DNA here is from genome assembly GCA_036271035.1 of Thermoanaerobaculia bacterium. Classification (GTDB taxonomy): domain Bacteria; phylum Acidobacteriota; class Thermoanaerobaculia; order UBA5066; family Gp7-AA6; genus DAHUXD01. Next base: position 18,410 of record DATBBK010000079.1, read on the forward strand.
GTCGTGTAGAGCGGCGCCCAGAGGCTCTGCGGCAGCGTGCCCGCCCTGGCGTCGCGCAGGAGCGAGGCGAGCGTCTTCATCTGCTGATCGGTGAGCCGCAGGACCCGCTCCACGGCCGGCTTCCGCGTCAGGTCGCGGTCGACCGCGCGCCGTCCGTTGATCCGCAGCATCCAGTTCTCGGCGCCCGGCTCCGGATCGGGCTTGTCCACCTTGCGCCGCGCGAGCACCTCGAACGCTTCGGGCGCGAGCTTCCCGTCCGAGACGCGGCGCAGCCCCTCGTCGAGGTTGGGGATCCGCTGTCCCTGCGCGGCGGGCTTCTCGCAGATCCGGATCACGGTCTTCGCGAGGTCCTCGAGCTCGTGATCCG
>DATBBK010000080.1:0-5568 GCA_036271035.1 Thermoanaerobaculia bacterium
AGCTGGCGCTGCAGCGCGTGCAGGCCGAGATCGAGCGGACCCGCCCCGACCTGCCGGCCGGGATCCGCGTCGACGCGGAGTGGATGAACACAGCGATCTTCCCGATCCTCGGCTATGCGCTGACCTCGACGACCAAGACGCAGGCCGAGCTGAGGGAGCTCGCGGAGTTCCGCTTGAAGCCGGAGCTCAACCAGATCCCCGGCGTCTCGCAGGTCCAGGTGCAGGGCGGGCGCGTTCGCGAGTTCCAGGTGCGCCTCGAGCCCGAGCGGCTCACCGCCCGCAAGGTCTCGGCGTCCGACGTCGTCGACGCGATCAAGAAGGGCGACGTCCTCGCGTCGACCGGCCTCGTCGAGGCGAACCACGAGCTCTACCTCACGCTCGTCACCGGCAAGCCGTCCAGCCTCGCCGAGCTCGCGCGCATCCCGATCCCGAAGGCGGGGGCTCCCCCGACGACGCTCGCGGATCTCGGCACGGTCGCGCCGGCCGATGCGGTCTCGTTCGTACGCACCACGGCCGAGCGGCTGCCGGCCGTCATGATCAACATCGTGCGCCAGCCGGACGCGAGCACGCTGGCGATCGCGCGCGCGGTCGAGGATATCTTCCAGACGCGGCCCGACCTGCTGCCGAAGGACGTCAAGCGGACCACGTTCTACGACCAGGCCGAGTACGTGCGCGCCTCCGTGCTCGGCGTGCGCGACGCGATCCTGCTCGGCGTCGGATTGGCCGCGCTCGTCCTGTTCCTCTACCTCCGCGACTGGAAGCTCACTGCGATCGCGGTCGCGACCATCCCGGTGACCTCCGCGATCGTCCTGCTCGGCCTCATGGTCACGGGCCAGACCATCAACCTCATGACGCTCGGCGGTCTCGCCGCCGCCGTCGGTCTCGTGGCGGACGACGCGATCGTGGTGGTCGAGAACCTCGCGCACCACTCGGAGACGAAGGGCGCGCAGTTCGCGGCGCGCTCCGGCCTCTTGGAGGTGCTTCCGCCTCTGACGGGGTCGAGCCTCGCCACGATCGTCATCTTCCTGCCCTTCGCCCTGCTCTCGGGGATCGCCGGCGCGTTCTTCCGCCCGCTGGCCCTGACGATCGCGCTCGCCCTCGCGGTGTCCTACCTGCTGTCCGGCTTCGCGATCCCGGCCTTCATCGACCGGCTGAAGCTCGAGCTCAGGCACCGGAAGCCGCGGACGCACGCGCCGCGGCTGGCGCAGTTCTTCATCGCGCGTCCCTGGCTGGCCGCGGCGATCACGGTCGCCTTGCTCGCCGGCGGCGTGGCGCTCTACGGAATCATCGGCTCCGACTTCCTGCCCGCCATGGACGAGGGCTCGATCATCCTGGACTACTGGACGCCGCCGGGCACGTCTCTGACCGACACGGACCTGATGCTCCAGGAGGTCGAGAGGATCATCGCCGCGACGCCGGACGTGCAGGCCTACTCGCGGCGGACCGGCGAGCAGCTCGGCTTCTTCGTCACCGAGCCGAACACCGGCGACTACGTCATCCGCCTCAAGCCGAAGGCCAACCGGCGCGGCATCGACGAGGTCATCGACGAGCTCCGCCGCCGCATCGCACAGACCGAGCCGGCGATCCGCGCGGACTTCGGCCAGATCCTCGAGGACAACATCTACGACCTCTCGGGCGGCGTCCCGCAGCCCGTCGACATCCACATCTACGGTGCGGACCAGGCACTCCTCCAGGAGAAGGCGCGGCAGGCGGCCGGCATCCTGAGGGGCGTGCGCGGCGTCGTCGACGTGTTCGACGGGATCACCATCTCCGGGCCGAAGCTCAACGTGTCTCCGAAGCTCGACGCGCTCGCGCGATACGGCATGACGCCCGACGCGCTCCACTCGGAAGTCGAGCCGGCGCTCGGCGGGACCGTCGCCGGACAGCTGCGCGTGAACGAGAGGCTGTACGACATCCGGGTCTTCTCGCGGCCCTTCGTCGACGTCGCGGGCCTGACCGCCCTGCGCGTCCTGACCCCCGCCGGCGCGGTCGTGCCGCTCTCGGATCTCGCGACGGTGTCGGCCGGGCCGCCCGACGTGGAGATCCAGCGCGAGAACCTCAAGACGTACCTCGGCGTCACCGCGCGCCTCGACGGCGTCAGCCTCGGCGCAGCGACATCCGAGATCCAGCGGCGCCTCGCCGCGAACCTGGCGCTTCCGCCCGGAATGTCGCTGCGCTACGCCGGCCTCGTCGAGCAGCAGCAGGCCTCGTTCAAGGAGCTGCTCGGCGTCCTCTTCGGCGGCCTGCTGCTCGTCTCGGTCATCGTGCTCTTCCAGTTCGTGGACTGGAGGGCCGCGGTTCTCACGGCGCTGATGGCGGTCACGGTCCTGACGAGCGTGCTCGGCTCGCTCATCCTGACCGGCATGACGCTGAACGTGTCGAGCTTCGTCGGCGCGATCATGATGGTCGGGATCGTCGGCGAGAAGATCGTCTTCCTGATCTACGATGCGCGCGACGCACTGCACCGCGGCGTGCCGGTCGCCGAGGCGTGGGCCGAGGCGTCCCACAGGCGGCTGCGCGCGGTGATGATGACCATCTTCGCGACGGCGTTCGCCCTCGCGCCGCTCGCCTTCGCGCTCGGCGAGGGCTCGCAGCTCCAGCAGCCGCTCGCGATCGCCGTCATCGGCGGATTCATCCTCTCCAGCCCGCTCGTTCTCTTGATCCTGCCCTCGCTCTACCGCTGGATGGACCCGAAGGGCAAGCTCGGCGTCCGGCACTACCACGGGTAATTGACGCAGGCCGCGGCGATCAGCCGGGCAGCGACGGCCCGCCGCGCAGCACGCCGCTGGCGGGCGAGGCGACCCCGCGACGCTCGGCGCCGGGCCTCAGGGAGGCGAGCAGCACGAGGCCCGGGACCGCCCACGCGAGCTCGCGCGCGCGGCGGACCAGGCCGAGGACGAGGCCGTCCGCGGGACCGAGGCCGAGCGCGGCGAACGCGAGCACGCGCCCGCCCTCGAGCGTCCCCATCCTGGCCGGCACGAAGAAGAGGATTCCCTCTATGGCGACGGCGAGGACCTCGATGGCGAGGGCCTGCGCCAGACCGACCGGCCGGCCGAGCGCCCGCATCACGACGAGCGTCTCGAGGACGCCGACCTGCCACGCCGCGAACGACGCGCTGACCGACAGAGCGAAGTCTCTCGGGCTCCGCCGCAGCGCAGCGATGTTTTCGCGGACCGACGCCGTCAGCACCGACGAGAGCCTCTCCCAGGCGGCGCCGAAGCGGCCCAGCCGTTCGAGCGGGCGCAGCAGGGGCGCCGCGAGCGCCGGCCTCCAGGCGGCCAGGAGCACTACCGCGAGGAGCGTGACGGCGCCTGTCGCCACCCACGACACCGCCGTCCGCCATGTCTCCGACTTCAAGAGCCCGAGCGCCGCAGGAAGGCCGGCGAGAAGAAACACGAGCTGCCCCGCGAACTGCGCGGTCGCGGCGAGGACGACCGATCCGAGTGCGTCCGCGGCGGGCATACGGCGCCGCAGCGCGCCGAGACGCACGAGCTCGCCTCCCAGGAATCCGACCGGGGAAAGCGCGTTGACGGCCTCCGCGGCGAGCAGCATCCGGAAGAGTTCGCCGAACGGAACCCGCAGCTCGCGAGCCGTGGTGAGCCGCCACGAGAGCGTGTTCAGCGAGGCTGCGACTCCGCCGAGCGCGACGACGGCCACGAACGCCCAGCCGACTGCGGCGAAGCTTCGCGCCACCGCGGCCGGACCGGCGCGGACGAGGAGGGCCACGAGGATCGCAGCGCCGGCGGCGAAGCTCGCTTTCCGGAGCGCCGTCCACCGACCGGACGGCGCCGCGCGCCCGGCGGCCAGAGCCTCAGGACGCAAAACCGGACTCGACCAGCTCGGGTTGCGTCTGCGCGGACGCGGGCGCCTCGGCACGGAGGCGCCCGCCGGACGCGAGCCAGAGGCGGCGGCCGCGCCACACCACCGACGAGCCGAAGAACCCCGTGACCCAGAGGCCGAACGTCATCAGGTCCCTGAGCGGGAGGAGCCACAGCGCCCTCCGCGCCACGTCGTCCTTCAGGCAGCGGACACCGACGAACCAGGCCATTCCGAACCGCAAGCCGATCGTGGCGGCGACGAGCGCCCAGGCGTGCGGAAGCGCGCCGGCGAGCGCGATCAGGAGGAGGCTCGCGGGAACTCCCTGGGTGAGCATGAGGCCGGCGTAACCCCGCGGCCGCATCGCCCGTATGCCGCGATTCCAGCGGATCTGGTGGCGGACGACCTGCGCGAGCGACGTGACGTCGAGCTCGTGTTCGACCACTTCGTGTGCGAGCTCCGCGCGATAGCCCGCGCGGACCGGGAGGTGGCCGAGCAGATAGTCGTCCGCGAGGAAGTCGCCGATTGCCTCGAAGCCGCCGCCCGCGGCCAGCGCCGCGGCGCGGACGAGCGTTCCGGAGCCCATGCCGAACGAGATGCCCTCCAGCTCCCGCGCAACGAGCACCGACGGCTGAAAGTCGGTCGTCAGGCCGAGCGCGTCGAGACATCCGGCGAAGCCCTTCGCCTGCGAGCGGTAGAGGCACGTCACGACCCCCACGCGGGAATCCGCCATCGGTCCGACGAGGGTCCTCAGGTGGTGCGGCCCCACGCGGATGTCGCTGTCGGAGACGAGCAGCAGCGGATACCGCGCCTGCGCCGCGAGGGCGGCGAGAAGTCCCACCTTGGGGTTCGGCGTCGCCGGCCCCGTGTGCACGACGAAGCGCACATCCACGCCCGGGAAGTCCCGCGCGACGCGCCGCGCGACGGCGAGGCCCGGATCGTCGGCGCGCTCCGATCCGAACACGATCTGGAACGCGGGATAGCGCTGGCGGCAGAACGACGCGAAGTTCTCGTATGCGCCGCGGTCGAGCCCGCACACCGGCTTGAGGATCGTGATCGACTCGGCGGAGGAGCACGTCGGCGCCGCCCGCCGTGGGCGGAAGAACTTCCTCGCGCAGCGCAGCGCGACGATGTAGTACGTGGCGGCGGTCACACAAAGAGTGGCGGCGAGGACGGAGGCGATCTCGCGCACGACCGCCATCGCGTGGGGCGTCATGACCGCGCCTCTCCGTGACTCAGGTCCGGCGCCGGAGAGGCGGCCGACTCGGCGGGCGCGCGCGGGGCCGCCTGACGCGAGCCAGTGAGAATGAGACCGGCGGCAGTCAGCGCCTCCCGCACGCGCGGGCTCACGAGGGCCGCGAGCTCCCGCTCCCCCGCCCCGACCGGCCCGTTGCGCGGCTCTCCGGGGAAATCGCGCGCCGGATGACAGTAGAGCTCGTTCCACTCCGCCTCGATCCGAGGCAGCAGCCGTGCGACGTAGTCCTCGTCGACACGGCCCGTCTGATGCAGACCGTACACGCGGTCGGCGACGGCGATCCCGGCGCGCCGCAGGCGCCGGACCCCGCGCCGCCTCAACAGAGCGAAGATCGCGGCCTGAGCCGCCTTGGTCGCAAGGCGCCTCGGGTCGAGGGAGATCGCGATCCCGAGCTCCTCCGCGGGCAGGCGGACGCTCGGGATGTCGTACTCGTGCGCGAGCTCGGCGAGCGCGTCCAACACGACGGGGTGGACGTGGAGGTGCAGGTGACCGTCGAC
>DATBBK010000081.1:0-2310 GCA_036271035.1 Thermoanaerobaculia bacterium
CGCCGCCGTGGAACTCGTTGCCGCCCGACTTGGTGATGACGTTGACGACGCCGCCCGTGTTGCGGCCGTACTCGGCCTGGTAGCCGCCCGTCTTCACCTCGACTTCCTGGATGAACTCGTTGTTGATGTCCTTGCCCTGGATGCCCTTGATGACGTTGGTCGTGTTGACGCCGTCGATCAGGAACATGTTCTCCGACGACGTCGACCCGTACACCGAGATCGCCATCGAGCGTCCCATCGTCTCGCCGAAGTCGGACTGCACGCCCGGCTGCGTGAAGACGATCTCCGCGTAGTTGCGGCCGACCGGCAGCTGGTCGATGACCTTGGCGCTGTAGCTGCTGCCGGTCGTCGTCGAGGCGGTGTCCACGATCGGCGCCTCGCCGCTGACCGTCACCTCCGCCGTCGTCGCCAGCGTCAGCGAGAGGTTGACGGTCGCCGTCGCGTCGAGGGCGACCGTCGCGTTCTTCTGGATCTTGCCGAAACCCGAGAGATCGGCCGTGACCTTGTACTGGCCGGGCGGCACGCTCGGAAATCGATAGCGCCCGTCCGCGGCCGTGACGACCGTGCGCGTGCCCTGGAGATTCGGGCTCGACAGCTCGACGGTCACGCCGGGAAGCGGCGTACTGCCCTGGTCCGTGATCGTGCCCTCGACCGTGCCGGTCGTCTGCGCGAGAAGCGCGCCCGGAACGAGCACGAGCAGGCAGAGCGCGGTCAGCCAGAGCCCTGATTTGAGAATCGAGCGCAATCGTCGGGGGTCCCGTCTCGACATCTGATCCTCCTTGGGCGCGCTCACCAATGGCGCGCCGGGGCCCCTGGAAGAGCAACCGGATTGCCACGTGCCGAAAACGTCGCGGATCCGGCGGATGTCCTTTCGCGTGTGCGGCTTTCGGCGGAGAGGTTTCGCGCGGCGCACGCGGCGCGGGCACGGGTTCTTGGACGCTTCTTCGGAGATTTCGGATCGATCCTCGGGAAGCGCGCGCCCGGCGCGAGCTAGAACGCGTCGGCGGCGAGGGCCACGCGGGCCGGAACGGCGGCGGAGGAGGACGGCGGGCGGCCGCCCGCGCGCCGGCGGTCGAGGCGGCCAGACGTCCGCAGGATCGCGCGGAGCTGCGCGAAGGCGCGAGCCTCGGTGTCCGCGCGCGGGATCTGGAATCCCTCGTCGCGCGCCTTGCGGATCGCTGCGTCGAGGCGGTGCCCGTTGCGGCGCGAGCCCTCGTGGCAGAGCGCCCAGGCCGCGTCGTCGTATCCGCAGCGCGTGCGCTCGCAGACGAACGCGGCGCGCTCGGGGAGCGAGCCGCGGCTGCGCGCGGCCGCGTGGCAGGCGCGCTGCAAGAGAAGCACGCGCTGATACGCGAACCAGAGGTGCTCCGCGAACGCCTCGCGCTCGCGCGGCGCGCGCCCCGCGAGCCGCTGGAACACCGCGCGCAGCTGCCGCACGGCCTTCCGCGCCGAGATCCCGCGAGCCTCGCCCGCGAGCGACTGCACGCGGTCGCGCACGCGCCACGACTGCAGGAACGAGAACGAGAGGACGACGAGAGGCGCCACGAGCGGGAACGCGTCGAGGTCCGCGATGTAGCGGCGCAGCGCCCGCTCAGCGCGGATCTCATCGCCGAGGATCCGCTCCCACGGAATGCCGAGCGCCTCGGCGCGCTCCAAAATCGCGGGACGGCTGCGGTCCACGCCCGGCGTCGCCTGCGACGGGCCGGGGATGCCTTCGAAGCCGGGTACCGGTTGCGGGTCGGCATGCGTCGGTGGGAGGATCGCGAGGCGCCGCCGCGGGAACGGCGCGATCCGGTCGGCGGCGCGCGGCTGGCTCGACATCGCAACGAGTGTCGCCCTCGAAGTGGTCGTCATCAATGACCATTTCGGAGAAAGTCGCAATGACCACTCCGAACGGAAAAATCGACCCGCGTCCAAATTTCCCGGGATGACCATCGGAGAGGAGGACCGCGCCGAAATGGTCATGCCGTAATTGCCTGGAGTGGCTATTGAGGAGATAGCCAGCCCTCACCAGACTCTCGCCATGACGACCGCCTCCGCCTCGACCGCTTCCACCGCTCCGGCGCGCGAGATGCCGTCGGGCTCCCGCAGCGCCCGCCGCGCCATCCTCATTGGAGGCGCGATCACCGGAGTCCTCGACATCAGCGCGGCGTTCCTGCTCGCGGGACTGCACGGCTTCGGCCCCGTCCGCGTGCTGCACGGCATCGCCGAGGGGATGATCGGTCCGGCGAGCCAGGCCGGCGGCGCGGCGACCGCGGCGCTCGGCCTGCTCATGCACTTCTCGATCGCGACCTTCTGGACCGCGGCGTT
>DATBBK010000082.1:0-1666 GCA_036271035.1 Thermoanaerobaculia bacterium
TCGCGGGCGGCACGTTCACCGTCTCCAACCCGGCCCTGGAGCCCCAGCGCGCGGAGACCGTCGAGGCCGGCGGCTCGGGGGCGTGGGGCGCGCTCGGCTGGGAGGCGGCGGTCTACCGCATCGCCGTCGACGACGAGGTCGACTTCGACCCGGCGACGTTCACGTATCGCAACATCGGGCGGAGTCTGCACACCGGCGTCGAGACGACGGCGCGCTGGACCGCAGCCGTCGTGCAGCCGTTCCTCTCTTACGCCTTCAGCCGGGTCATCGCGCGTGAGGGCGAGGATTCGGGCGGTCAGCTCAAGAACGTGCCGCGCCACCTCCTGCGCGCCGGCATCGCCGCATCGCTTCCCGCCGGCCTGCGCGGAGAGGTCGTCGCATCGCGCATGTTCGGTCGCTACGCCGACGACGCGAACCGGTTCCCGCTCGAGGACGGCGTGCTGCTCGACCTGCGGCTCGAGCGGGACTTCGGTCCGCTGACCGCGCGCCTCGACGTGCTCAACGCGGCCGGGGTCCATAACGACGCGATCGGATTCACGCTCCCGGACTTCTCGGGAGGCGAGGCGCCCTACGTCTACCCCGGTCCGCGCCGCGCAGTCCGTTTCGGCGTCGCGTATCGCCCGTAGACGGTAGACGGTAGTCGCGAGACGCGGTCAGCGCGCCGGGCACCTTGGCGGCCACGGCTCCGGCGGTCCGCCCTCGCGATACACGAAGAACTCCCCCGACTCGGGCCCCTTCGTGTCGCGGGCGAAGAGCAGCGAACGCCCGCTCGGCGAGAACACGGCGCCGACCTCCATGTTCGGCGAGTTGACCTCGGGCGGCAGCTTCACCCGCGGCGACCAGCCGTCCGCCTCGCGGCGCGACTCGTAGAGGTCGCCGTCGGCCATGACGATCATGCGCTCGCCGTCCGGCGATGGGAGCGCCTCGTACTCGTCGCCCTTCGTGTTGACGTTCGGCCCGAGGTTCTCGACGCGCCAGACGCCGTCGGCGCCGGGCCGCGCGCGCCAGATGTCGTTGCCGCCGAAGCCGCCGGGACGGTTCGAGCCGAAGTAGAGCCAGCCGTCCGGCGCCGGCCGCGGGAACCACTCCGTGTTCGGCGAGTTGACGGGCTCCGGCAGGCGCACGGGCGTCCCCCAGGTCCCCTTCGCGTCGCGGTCGACGCGCCAGAGGTCGAGGGCCTTGCGGTGGACGCCGTCCGTCGTGCGCGTCGAGATGAAGTAGAGGGTGCCGCCGTCGCGCGTGAAGTAGGGGTCCGCCTCCACGCCGTCCGCCGCGAAGGCGGCCGGACGCGGCTCCGACCATCCGGCCGCCGTGCAGGAGCTCACGAGGATGCGCCACCCCGTGAAGTCCGGGGCGCTGCGCACGAAGTAGAGATCGCCGTTTCGGGGATCGAAGGCGGCGTGCGACTCGAACCGCGGGCTCGCGACCCCGACCGGCGTCCAGTGGGCGACCGGGACGGAGAGGCCGGTCGCGGCCGACGCCAGCGCCGCGAGGACTCCGGCCGGAAGCGTCTTCATGCGGTCAGAGTACTTCGCACGCGCGGCCGCCGAAAAGCGGGCCTCTCTCCCGGACTCCGTTCGGGGCGGGATATCCTCGAGACGAGCGAGATCGCCTCCTGATGGGCGTCACCCGGAAGGGCACTCGCGACTCTGAGGCGTCATGAGCG
>DATBBK010000083.1:0-41216 GCA_036271035.1 Thermoanaerobaculia bacterium
CCCTCCGGGAGGGGGTCAGGGGGAGGGAATGGCTGAAGGCTCGCCATCCCTTTCGCCAGCACCGTGTCCTCCCCGTTCCCCGGCACTCCGCACGCGTAGCAGTGTCCCCACTTGCAGTCCTCGGTCCGCATCTCCTTCTTCGCCTTGATCAGCTCGATCTGGAGCCAGCGCTTCTTGATCGAGACGTCGAGCACGTCCCACGGCAGAGTCTCGTCGAGCGCGTACTCGCGCAGGTACGACTCCTTCGGGATGCCCTCCGACTCGAACGCCTTCGTCCAGAGGTCGTGGCGGAAGTGCTCGCTCCAGCCGTCGAACCGCACACCGGAACGCCACGCCGCGTGAAGCACGCGTCCCGCGCGACGGTCGCCGCGCGAGAGCACGCACTCGATCTCCGCCTCGCGCGGCTCGTGCCACTTCATCCGCGCGCCGCGGATGCGGCGGAAGCGGTCCTTCAGGTACGCGAGCTTGCGCTCGAGCGCGGCCATGCCGTCGAACGGCGCCCACTGGAAGGGCGTCCACGACTTCGGCACGAAGGAGCCGACGGAGACGTTGACCTGCTTCCTCCCGTGCTTGCGGCCCTGCGCGAGGATCCCCTCGACGAGGGTGACGAGCTCGTCGAGGTCGGCGTCGGTCTCGGTCGGCAGGCCGATCATCGTGTAGACCTTGATGAGGTCCCAGCCGCGCGCGAACGCGACGTCCGCGGCGGCGATCATGTCGGCATTCGTGAACGTCTTGTTGATGACGCGGCGCAGCCGGTCGGAGCCCGTCTCCGGCGCGAACGTGAATCCCGACTTGCGCACCTCCGACACCGCGTCGGCGAGCCCGACGGAGAACGCCTCGGCGCGCAGGGAGGGCAGCGATATCGAGACGCGCCGGTCGGACAGCTGCGGCGCGAGGCACTTCACGAGCGGCTCGATCTGCGAGTAGTCGGCCGTCGAGAGCGAGAGCAGGCCGACCTCGCTCCAGCCGGACTCCGCGATGAACGTCTTCGTCATCTCGGCGACGTCGCCGGGATCGAGCTCGCGCACCGGCCGGTACCAGTAGCCGGCCTGGCAGAAGCGGCAGCCCTGCGTGCAGCCTCGCATGACCTCCAGGCCGAGGCGGTCCTGGACGATCTCGACGGACGGCACCATGGGCTTGTCGGGGTAGTAGTCGGGCTTCAGCACCGGGACCCACGTGCGCCGCGCGCGCTCCGGGGCGCGCGGGTCGTTGCGCTCGATGGCCGCGATCGTCCCATCCTCTTTGTATGTGACGTCGTAGAGCGACGGCACGTAGACGCCGTCGAGCGCCGCCAGGCGGACGAGCATCTCGCGGCGCGGGAGTCCCTCCGCGCGCGCGGCGCGGCAGGCGTCCATGAACGCGAGGAGCGCCTCCTCCGCGTCGCCGACCAAAAAGGCGTCGAAGAAATCGGCGATCGGCTCGCAGTTCGCGGTGCACGGCCCGCCGCCGAGCACGATCGGGTCGGACTCGCGGCGGTCGCGCTGCCAGACGGGCAGGCCCGCGAGGTCGAGCATGTTGAGGATGTTCGAGTAGTTCAGCTCCGCCTGGAGCGAGAAGCCGAGCACGTCGAAGTCCGCCGCCGGCGCGAACGACTCGACCGAGAAGAGCGGGATCCCGTTCTCGCGCATCCGCGCCTCGAGATCCACCCATGGCGCGTAGACGCGCTCGCACGCAAGCTCGGGCCGGCGGTTGACGAGCTCGTAGAGGATCTTCAGGCCGGTGTGGCTCATCCCGATCTCGTAGGTGTCGGGGAACGCGAGCGCGAGCGTCGCGGACGCCTTCGTCAGGTCCTTGCGGACGACGTTCCGCTCCAGGCCGACGTAGCGGCCCGGCTTCTCCACGAGCGGGAGGTGCGGGTCGAGCAGCGAGCGGAGGGACCGATATCGCATGGAACCGGGGATTCTACGGGAAAGGACGCGAGCCGGCGCGGGGTCAGCGCACGCCGGGCTCGAGTTGGCGCCGGTAATCACCCTCATCGAAGTGCCCCAAAGACCGCTCGATACGCCCGTCTGCGCCGATCGTCCACTCTTCGTAGCCGCTGATGCGGACTCGCCGGCCGGTACCGCCCGGTCCGGTGTTCGTGCCGTTCAGCGTCCACTGATAGACGAAGACCGGTCCACTCGGAACGAGCTGGTCCATGGTCACGACCAGGTCCGGGAACGCCGTCATGAATCCCTGCACGACCCTTGCGATCGCGGCGCGGCCTACGGCGGGCTCGCCGGCGTTGATTCGAAGCGAGCCATTCTCCGCGAAAAACGACGCGACGCGCGACGGATCCCGGCTGCACCAGGCGGCGGTGTACCCGATGGCGAGCTTCTCGACTCGAGCCGTATCGATGGGCCGCTCGTCTTGCGCATTAGAGGCGTGGGCGGCCGGGACCGCGTGCGCAGGCGGCGTCGCCCCGCAGTCCTTCTCCAGTCGCACCGACCCCGGCCGGGGGATTCGGCCGGTGACGGCCCAGCTTCCATCGACCTGCCGGAGCGTGACCGTCTCGGCGGTTCCCGGCAGATCGCACTTCCAGTCCGGCCCACTCCAGCGCCACGCGATCAGCGACGCGGAATCGCCGTGGAGAACGGGAACGGACAGCTCGAGGATCGTCGTCTTCTTCGGGAAGTCGTACTCGAACACTCGGTGTCGGTACTCCGGCATACCCGTGTCGATCGGCGCGAGCTTTCCCTCGAGGTCCATGGCGACCGGCGCCGCGTCGGCGAGCGGCGCCAGATCGAGCCGCCGGTCGCGGTCGCCCGCATAGCGTGCGAGCACGATGGAGTCCACATGGCCCGCTGAAAGCGCCGCAACCGCTGCGAGGACGACGGAGCGCTCCGGCTCGCGGATCGCGGCGATCGGCCCCCAACGGCCGAAGTGCGTCGGAGGCGGCGGCGCGGACGTGCAGGCGCTCGGGATCAGCGTCGCCGCCGCGATCAGGGTGGGAAGAAGCCGTGCTCCGAGTCTCACCGCCGGGGATCGTAGCCTAGCGGTCTACGTCCCGGAGTGGCCGTCCGCCGAACGTGCCTCGATGCCGAGTTCCACGGGCCCGCCCTCCCGGCCATCCAGCTTCGCGTCACGGGGTCACTCCGCGCCGGGCTATGGCGTCGGAAACGTCTTCGTCAAGAACACGGCCATCTGCCCGCGCGTGTTGGGCGCGTCCGGGCAGTAGTCGCCGCCGCCGCATCCGGCCGTCACGTTCTCCGTGACGAGCTGCTCGATCCAGTCGGCGAAGAGCGACGGACACGGCACGTCCGAGAATACGCCCGCGCACGCCGGCGGGACGTACGCCGTGCCGTGCTCCGTCTTGAGCAGGAAGGGCGCCATCTGGTCGCGACGCACGGCGTCGTTCGGACAGTAGTTGCCGCCGCCGCAGCCGCCGGCGATGCCCTCGTCCGCGAGCCGCTCGATCCAGTCCGAGAACGGCGACGGGCAGGCGACGTCGGCGAAGAGACCGCGGCACGGAGGCGGCACCCAGCCCTTGCCGTGCTCCGCCTTCAGCAGGAAGACGGCGACCTGCGCGCGCGTCACCGACGCTGCGGAGCAATAGTTGCCGGCGCCGCATCCGACGGCGATGCCGCCGCGGACCAGCTCCTCGACGGCATCGTGGAACGGGTCGCCCTGCGGCACGTCGAGGAAGTCGGCGAAGAACCCGCTCGCGATGCCGCCCGTCGTGAGGTCGCCATTGGTCACGATGACGGGCGAGACTGAGCCCGGCTCCAGCGCGGGCGACGTCGCGACGATCTCGGTCGGGCCGTTAAAGACGACGAGTGAGGCGGCGGTCGCGTTGAAGACGACCGACGAAGTGGCCTGGAACCCGGCGCCGGCGATCGTCACCGCCGTACCGCCGGAGGCCGGGCCCGAGGATGGGGAGAGGGACGCGACCTGGACCGTGCTCGCGATGGCGGGCACCGGATCCGAGAGCTCGGACGTGTTGCCGGCGGCATCCGTCGCCGTTGCCGTCAGGCCGTCCCCGGCCTGAACGTCCGCGACCAGCGTCGACCCGAAGCTTGCGTTGCCGTTGGAGTCCGTCGTGACCCGGAGCGTTCCGACGAACGTCTGGCCCGCCGTGTTCGGCTTCGTGGCGAAGACCTCGACGTCGTAGGAGGCGTCGGGCGCGCTGTTCAGGGCTCCGCTCACGGTGAGGAGGCCGCCCGAGGCCGTCCCCGCGACGAGCGTCGGAAAGTTTTGGAGCTCGTTGGCTCCGGCGTCGGAATCCTCGGGATCGTTCTGGGTCCGCGCGATGCTCCCCGGGTCGTAGCCCAGATCGATGCCGAAGCCATTTCCGAAGATCAGGTTCTGACTGAGGCGGTCGTTGACGGAGTCGTACTGAAGAGCGATCCCGGCCTCCCACTGGTCCGCGATCGCGTTACGGCGGATGTTGAAGGCGCTAGACCCTGCGAGCAGAATCCCCAGCCGCTGCTCCGGCAGGCTCGTTCCTCCGGCTGCATCGAGTCCGACCACATTGTTCTCGATGACTGACGTCCCGTCGTCGATCGTCCCCGAGATGTAGATGCCGTACTGCGTGTTGCCGGAGATGAGATTGCCGTACCAGGAGGTCGGCCCTCCGATCTGGGCGCCGCGGTGGGTCAGATGAATACCGTCTTCATTCGGGACGGCAATCATGCCGCTCGGGTCGGTTCCGATGCGATTGCCCATCACGAAGACGGGGCCGCCGACCTGCATCCACACGCCGGTGACGTTTCCCGAGATGACGTTCCCCTCACCGGGCCGATAGCCTCCGACCACGGTGTTGCGGGACGTCGCGACTCCGAACGCGTTGGGTCGGGCGACCGTTCCGGTGACGTCGGTGCCGAGATAGCTCCGGCGAACGCCGCCGCCGTCGTTCAATTCCACGGCGAGCCATGGGCTCGAATTGACGACCAGCGAGTCGATCCACCCCCATCGCGCGCCCATGCACGAGCTGACGGTGGGGAGTTGGCTGCAATCGATTTCGATCAGGGGCGCGCCCGAGTAGCCCGGCTGCGAACGGCCGTCGATCGTTCCCACGACGATCCGGGGCAGAGGACTGAGCGGCTGAATGGTCTGGTGTCCCGTTCCGATGGCGAACACCACGGTGCTGTACGGATCCGCGTTGGCGTCGGTGATCGCCCGGCGCAGCGACCCGGGGCCGTCATCGGCGGTGTTTGTGACCGTGTAGGTGCCGGCCAGAGACGCCGCGCAGGCTGCGCCCGCCAGAAGAACGCCGAGACCCAGGTTTCGGACGGGGTGGAGGACCATGACGACCTCCTTTTGATCGATCCCGAGACGCTATGCCATAACCGCATAAACGTCAAGGGCCGCCCGAACGCGGCGCCCGAGACCGATTCCCCCGGCCCGTCCTACGGAGGCAGCGGCAGGCTGAACGTCTTCGTCAGAAAGACCGCCATCTGGCCGCGCGTGTTGGCGAGGAGGGGGCAATAGTTGCCGCCGCCGCAGCCCGCTGTGATGTTCTCCGTCACGAGCTCCTCGATCCAGTTCGCGAAGGTGGAGGGGCAGGCGACGTCCGCGAAGACGCCTGCACAGTCGGGTGGAATGTAGCCGGAGCCGTGCTTCGCCTTGAGCAGAAACACGGCCATCTGGTCACGGCGGACCGGGTTGCTCGGACAGTAGTTGTTGCCGCCGCAGCCGACGGTGATCGACTCGGAGACGAGCTGCTCGATCCAGTCGGCGAAGGTCGACGGACACGGGACGTCGTCGAAGACGCCGGTGCAGTCCGGCGGCAGATAGAACTGGCCGTGCTTCGCCTTCAGAAGGAAGACGGCCATCTGCGCGCGCGTGACCGACGCGTCGCGGCAGTAGTTGCCGCTGCCGCAGCCCGCGGTGATGCCGGCGCGCACGATCGCCTCGACGTAGTCGTGGAAGATGTCCGCCTGCGGCACGTCGAGGAAGTCCGCGAGCCAGGCGCGCTCGAGAAAGCCGATGCTGTGATCGGTGTTCGTCACGGCGAGGTCGTGGAGCTGGCCGGGCGCGAGGTTGGGCGTCGTCGCCGTGATCGTCGTGTCGTTCTGGACGTTCGCGTTTGTCGCGAACGAGCCGCTGAGCGCCACGGTCGCCTGGTTCGCGAAGCCCGTGCCGGTGATCGTGACGTCCGTTCCGCCCGTCGCGATGCCCGAGGTCGGGCTGATGGAGACGACCGTCGGCGTCGTGAGCTGCCAGATCGCGCCGACGCCGTGCGCGCCTCCGGAGGAGGCGGCGCCGTACAGCGCCCCGTCGAGTCCCTGCATGACGCCGCCGCGGGGAGCCTGGCCGCTGGCGTTCACGAAGTCGTGCGCGGAGTCGACGAGCTGGCCGAGCTTCGTCATCCGGAACACGGTGCCCTCGCCGTTGGCGCCTCCCGCGGAGGCGGTGCCGTAGAGGAGCCCTCCGATGACGAGCGTCAGCTCGGCGCGCGGGTGCGTCCCGTCGGCGGTCGCGAAGGCGTGCACGACGGAGTAGTCGGTGCCGTCGCGACGCGATCGGAAGACGGTGCCCAATCCGCCCGAGCCTCCGAAGAACGTCGTCCCGTAGATGTAGCCCTCCGGGGTCTCGATCAACCGGGCCTGGGGGTCCTGCCCATCGTTGCCCCCGGTGAAGGTGTGCAGAGTCTCGAAGCCGCCGCCGTCCGTGTTCAGGCGAAACACCGTGCCGAGCCCTGCGCCGTTGTGTCCCTTCTCCGTCGTGCCGTAGAGCATTCCGTCGGACCCGATGA
Organism: Thermoanaerobaculia bacterium; assembly: GCA_036271035.1. Taxonomy (GTDB): domain Bacteria; phylum Acidobacteriota; class Thermoanaerobaculia; order UBA5066; family Gp7-AA6; genus DAHUXD01. The sequence continues at coordinate 6,677 of DATBBK010000083.1, forward strand.
GCAGCCCGCCGTAGGGATTGGAGCCGTCGTCGGCGGTTGTGCCGAAGACGTGAATGACGCTGTAGGTCTGCCCGCCCGGGTCGATCGAGAAGACCGTGCCGAAGCCGTTCGCGCCGTCGTCATGTGCGACGCCGTAGAGGATCGTCTGCGAATCCTGGACGAGTCGGCCGAAGGGGCTCGAGCCGTCCGTGTCCGCGCTCATGTGGTGGATCACGGCGAAGTTGTTGCCGCTCGTGTCGATCTTGTAGATCACGCCGTCGCTGTTGGTGCCGCCGTTCGGAGTCGTGCCGAACAGGAAGCCTCCGCCTCCGAGAATCACGCCGCCGAACGGGTTCGCGCCGTTCGTGCCGTCGAAGTCGTGGATGTCGACGAAGTTGCCGCCGTCCGGATCCAGCTTGAAGATCGAGCCGCTGCCGTGGGCGGCGCTCTGTGCCGCGGTGCCGTACAGAGTTCCGCCCGCATCCTGCACGAGCGTCGACTCGGGACTGTTTCCCTCGCCGACAGCGAGGCTGTGGATGACGAGATAGGTCTGCGCGAAGAGAGGGGAGGAAAGAAACGTGCATGCGGCGAGGACGCCCGCGCACGCAGCGATTCGGGACCGGCGATGATCGGCGGCCATATGAATCTCCTGTATTACGTGCCGCGGATTCTTTCACAGGGAGTCGACCGAGGGTCAAGGAAGCGGGGGAGGCGGGCGCTCAGGGAGCGGGGAACGTCTTCACGAGGAACACCGCCATCTGGCCGCGCGAGACCGGGGCGGACGGGCAGTAGTTGCCGTCGCCACAGCCCACGGTGATCCGCTCGGCGGCGAGCTCCTCCACCCAATCGGCGAACATGGATGGGCAGGACACGTCCGCGAACGTCCCGATGCACAGCGGAGGCGCGTAGGCGCTTCCGTAGCGGGCTCTCAGGAGCAAGGGTGCCATCTGGTCGCGGCGCACTGGATCGGAGGGACAGAAGTACCCGAGCCCGCAGCCTCCGGAGACGTCCTCGATCACGAGCTCCTCGATCCAGTCCGCGTACGGGGATGGGCACGGCACGTCGGCGAAGATGCCGGTGCAGGCCGGCGGGACGTACGCCGATCCGTGCTCCGCTCGGAGGAGCATGACCGCCATCTGCTCGCGGGACACGGGGCTCGAAGGACAGTAGTGACCCGAGCCGCAGCCCGCGGTGGTGCCGCGCCGGACGAGCTCCTCGACGGCGATGTGAAACGGGTCGTCCTGGGCCACGTCGAGGAAATCGGCGAACCAGGCCGCCGGGAGAGTCGCGGTCGCGCCGCCCGGATTCGTTACGGTGACGTCGTTCAGCGTTCCGGGCGGCAGCACCGGAGAGAACGCCGTGATGTCGGTCGGATTCACGATCCCGCCGATCTCGACGCCGCCGATCGAGACGGTCGCTCCCGGAAGGAAGCCCCCGCCGTTGACGGCCATCGCGGTGCCGCCGCCGGCCGGTCCCGAACGCGGGCCGATCCCCGCGATCCCGAACGACGGGCTCGGCACCGACAGACAGTTCGAGAACTCGGAGGTGACGCCGCCGAAGGTGGACGTGGCGGTCGCGTTGAGGCCGTCGGGGATCAGCGGAACGGTCGCCGTAAACAACACCTGGCCGCCGCCGTCCGTCTGAAACGCCTGCGAGGCGAGGAAGGTCGCGCCCTCGCCGAACCCGGATGAATCGCACGCCGGGCTGGAGAAGAACTCCAGCGTCACGCTCGCATTCGGCGGCCCGACGGCGAGGCCCTGGATCGTCGTGCTCCCGGAGCCGTCGGGAAAGGCGGAGGCGAGCATCGGGTAGCCGGGCGTCACGCTGTTGTCCGCGCCGGCGTCGATGCCGAGACCTCCGTTGTCGTGGATGGACACGCCCTGGATCTTCACCGCACCCGAGAACTCGATGCCGGCCCAGCCGTTGTCATTCACCGCACCGCCGGAGATCGAGTACGGGCCTTGCCACGCCTCGATCCCGGCTCCCGTGTTGAATGCGACGACGTTACCGCCCACGCTGATCGAACCGGCGTATCCCATGGAGATTCCGGCTCCGCCGTTCGGAATCGGCAAGGTCCCCGTGGCATCGGTGCCGATGAGGTTGTTGAAGACCGAGCTGCCGTCGCACTCGGGACCGATCAAGACGCCCGCGCCCGCGCTTCCCGAGATGACATTGTGCGAAACCTCGTTGTACGTGGCGAAGAAGGGCGATCCTCCGTGGATCCCGACGCCGCCGTCCGGAATCGCGAACGAACCGGTGGCGTCCGTTCCGATCAGGTTGTTCGTGACCGTGTTCTCCTTGCTCGACTGGATCGAGACGCCGCCGTTCGAGATGACGTTTCGGTCCGCCGGATCGGGGCCGCCGATCGTGTTGGCCCAGCTCACGATCGAGATTCCCGAGGCGCCGTGCGGGCTCGCGGCGGAGCCGTCAGGCGTCGTGCCGAGGAAGCAGCCCTCGATGTGGTTGTGGCCGACCGGATGCAGTGAGTCCGCGAAGTTCAAGATCAGTCCGCCGCCGTTGAGCACGAGGCCGCGGATCGTCGAGCCGGACAGATTGCTCGCGCGGAGGACGATGTTCGAGCCCGTCACCTCGACGAGCAGGACCGCATTGCTGCCGACGTCGAGGGTGTTCGCCGACGAGCCCGCCTGTGTGTAGCCGTCGATCGTGACCGGAGCGACGATCTCGGGAAGCGCCGACCCGAGCGCGATCGTCTGGACTCCCGAGCCGGGGATCGCGAACACGATCTGGTCCGCGTCGGTCGCCGCGTTCGCGTCGAGGATCGCCTGCCGCAGCGAGCCCGGTCCCGAGTCCGCGGTCGTCGTCACCGTGAAGGTCGCCGCCGACACCGCCGCCGGTAACGCCGCCAGGCACAGGGCGAAACGGAGGGAGCGCGACACTTGCGCGACGAGAGTGCGAATCGTGTGCCGCGCCGCACACGCGAGGCTAAGTCGCGCCCGATCAACACCCCACGTCGCAGCGGGCGAAAGGTCCGTCCTTCTCGGCGGAGACGAATCGTTACCGGCAGTAACGCCTCGCTACGGCAACTGGAACGTCTTCGTGAGGAAGACGGCCATCTGACCTCTCGTGTTGTTGGTGAGCGGGCAGTAGTTCCCGCCGCCGCAGCCCGCCGTGACGCCCTCGGCGGCGAGCCGCTCGATCCAGTCCGCGAAGAGCGAAGGACACGCGACGTCGGCGAACGTCCCCCCGCACGGAGGCGGCACGTACGTCGCGCCGTGCTCCGCCTTGAGCAGGAACGCCGCCATCTGGTCGCGCCGGACCGGCCCCTGCGGGCAGTAGTTGCCGCCGCCGCAGCCGCCGGTGATCCCCTCGACGGAGAGCCGCTCGATCCAGTCGGCGAACGGGGACGGGCACGGGACGTCCGCGAACGTTCCCGCGCAGGGCGGCGGCGCGTAGCAGCTTCCATGCTTCGCCTTGAGCAGGAACACGGCCATCTGCTGGCGCAGAACGGGGGAGACGACGCCGTAGTCGCCGCCGCCGACGCCGCCGGTGATGCCGTCCGACGCGAGCGTGATGACGTAGGCGTGAACCGGGTTCGACGGCGGCACGTCCAGGAAGTCGGCGACGAAGCCGAGCGGGAGCCGGCCGATCATGCCGTCGACGTTGACGGCCACCTCGCACGCGGCGCCGGGCACGCGCACGGGTGACGTCGCGGAGATCTGCGTCGCGCTGTCGACGACGGAGCTCGCAGCCGCGTCTCCGTCGAACGTAACGAGGCATCCGTCGGCGAAGTTGGTGCCGGCGATCTCGAGGCTGGCGCCGGCGGGATCTCCGCTGGGAGGGCTGACCGAGAAGACGAGGCGCTGCGAGAAGCCGGAGGTGTGAGACGTCGCCACTGTCATCCCGCCCTGCTGGACGAACACCGTGGCGGTGGCGGTCGCGGTCACGGTTCCCTCGGTGACCAGGATCGGCAGGACGATGCTGAAGCTGCCGTTTCCGTTGCCGTCGGTGGAGACCGTTCCCGAGCCGAGGTACATCGCGCCCTCGTCGAATTGTTTCGGCCACGGCTTCGCGCAGGGAGGGCTCGAGAAGAATTCCAGGAAGACGTCGGTGTTCGGCGGGCCGAAATAGCGCCCATCTACGGTCGTGGCGGAGGCGTTCGAGTAGAAGTCCTCGACCACCGGGAAGTTCCAGAGTCCCTCCGGCGTATTCGGGACGATCGCCGCGACGGGACCGATGACGATGCCGAGACCGTGGTTGGAGAGGATCCGGTTCTGGTCGAAGGTGACGGACTCCTGGTCCGTCGGCGCCGTCTCCCAGATGCCGACGGGATTGAACGCGATCGTGTTCAACACGACCGCGAGCGAGGGCGCCGCCTGCGTCCAGATCCCGGCGCCGCCGTTGGGAATCGACGTCGGCGTGGCGCCGACGTCGCATCCGATGGCGTTCTCGTAGACGAGGATCCCGTTCGTGTTGAAGAAGTAGAGGGAGTAGTGGAACGAAAGGCCGTCGCCGGCGTTGCCGGACACCTCGTTCTGGCGGATCTCGCCCTGGAAGACGCCGCCCTCCACGCGGATGCCGCGGCCGCCGTTCGGCAAGGGCCCCTCGCCGTCGACGTCCGTGCCGATGAAGTTGGACTGGATGAGGATCTGCTGCTCGCCGGAGACGAGGATGCCGTCGGTCGTGTTGCCCGAGATGATGTTGGCGTAGGAGACGTCGGGCCCGCCGATGGTGTCGCTCTCCGAGATGTCGAGCTTGACCCCGACGCCGTTCGGAGCCGCGGAGTGGCCGTCGAGGCCGAGACCGATGATGTTGCCCTCGATCTGCTTGTGCTTCGTGTCGGAGAGATGAATTCCGGCGATCGTGTTGCCCGATATGACGTTGCGGCCGAGGGCGCTGGTGTCTCCGATCCGGTCCAGGCCGTCGGTGGACGTGATCGTGATGCCGTAGGCGTTGCCGGGCGTGGCGCTGCCGGCGGCCGTCACGCCGACGAAGTTGCCCGCGATGACCACGTCCGTCAGCTGCGACAGCGCGATCGCCGTCTGGAATCCGTAGAGCGATAGCCCGTGTATGACCGCCGCGCCGCCGGTGATCGTCAGGCCGTCGGTCCCGCTGCCCTGCAGCTCGATCAGGATGACCGCGTTGTCGCCCTCGTTCGTCGTGCTTCCCGAGGCGCCGGGCTGCGAGTAGCCGTCGATGTAGAGGCCGTCGGTCACGGGGAGCGGCGACGCGGTGGCGATCGTGTGGACGCCGGGTCCGGGGATCGAGAACTCGATGATGTCGAATCCCGGCGCGGCGTTGGAGTCGAGGATCGCCTGACGCAGCGAGCCCGCACCCGAGTCGTTCGTGTTCGTGACCGTGCGAGTCGTCGCGGCGAGAGGCGCCGCGCACAATGCCGCCGCGAGGACGGTGCCGAGAGAGCGAACGAGGACGTCACGCATGGTGAGCTCCCTTCGCACATCACGCGCAGCGCGAGTGCGAACGGGATCACCCTTGCGCGTGCGCGCGGACACACGAACGCTCGAGAAAGTGGCGCCGGGAGATCGCGATGACGGCGCGGTGCGATGTGGCGCACACGCGCGGCGGCGACGAAACGAGGCCGTGAGAATAGCACTTTTTCGTGGCGGCGAACATCCTTGATTCTCGCGAGAAGCGGGCGATAATCGCTTCGGTCATGGAACTTTCGGATCACCTCCGCGAGATGCTCAAGGAGCTCGGTCAGGCGATCAACGAGTCGATCTCCGGGTCGGATCGCGTGCACGATTCCCTGCAGAAGATCCGCGACGAGGGCTACAACCTCTACATGGTTCTCGACGCGAAGGTCGGCGTCAACCGGCGCGAGCGCCGCGAATCCGCGGAGCGGCGCGACCGCACGCCGCGCTCCTCGCGCCGATCGCTCGCGCTCGTGCGCTCGGAGGATTCGGAGGACCGCGATCTCTCGACTCTGACCGAGGAGCGCGCGGCCTTCCGCATCAACCTCAAGGACCTCCGCTTCCTGCGCTCGGTCGGGATCGATCCGACTCGCAAGGTGCGCGCCCGCCGCGCCCCGGCCCGCAAGGCCGCCCGCTAACGCGGGTTTCGGGTTCCTGGTCTCGGTCCCTGGTGTCTGGTCGAGACCCGACGTTCCTTCGCGCGTAGACTCGGCGCGTGACGCACCGCGATCCTCTCGGAATGTCCCGCGCCGCCTGGGAGGCGCTCGCGTCCGACTGGGGCCTCGAGCGCTACCGCGGCCGGCAGATCTTCGACGCGCTGCACGTGCGCGGCGCGCGCGACTACGAGGCCATTCGGGAGCTGCCCGGGGCGCTTCGCGAGCGGCTCGCGAGCGAGCTTCCCATCCGGCTGCCGGAGCTCGCGCGCCGCGAAGCGTCTGCGGACGGCAGCGTGAAGCTCGGGCTGCGCCTTTCCGACGGCGCGCTCGTCGAGGCGGTCTTCATGCCGGGCGACCGCGGCCACGCGCAGGTCAACGAGTACGCGGACGCCCGCGCCGAGTCCCCGACCAGAAACCAGAAACCAGAGACCAGAAACCCGACGGCCCCCGTCGAGCGCTTCACCGTCTGCCTCTCGTCGCAGACCGGGTGCGCGGTCGACTGCGCGTTCTGCGTCACGGGCCGCCTCGGCGCGGGCCGGAACATGACCGCCGGCGAGATCGTCGGCCAGCTCTACGCGGTCCTCGACGACGCCCGCCGTTCGAGCGAGGGCATGCGCGTCGTCTTCATGGGAATGGGCGAGCCGTTCCTCAACCCCGACGGCGTCCTCGGCACGCTCGACGTTCTCCTCGAGACGGTCTCGCCGCGCCGCGTCACGGTCTCGACGTCGGGCATCACGCCCGCGTTCGACCGCTTCGCCGCGCTGCCGCGGCGGCCGAACCTGGCGGTCTCGCTGAACGCCGCCGACGCCGCGACGCGCGAGCGCCTCATGCCGATCACGAGGAGCTATCCGATCGACGGCGTGCTCCGCGCGGTGCGCGCGTGGCCGCTCGAGCCGCGCCGCACGGTCCTCGTCGAGTACGTCCTGATCGACGGCGTCAACGACTCGCCCGACGACGCGAGACGGCTCGCGGGCCTGCTGCGCGGCATGACGGTGAAGGTGAACCTGATCCCGCTGAACGAGGACCCGGTCTACCTCGCGGGCCTGCGCCGACCCGACGAGGCGGCGATCGACCGGTTCGCGCGCGTTCTCTCGGACGCGAGGCTGACGGTCACCGTGCGGCGCAGCAAGGGTCCCGACGCGTCGGCCGCGTGCGGTCAGCTGAAGGGGCGGACGGTGGATCCGAGGCGGGCCGTGAGGCGCGGACATATTAGTGAACACTAATATGTTGAGCGTTCCTTCCTACGCCTCCAGATTCGTCCGGAAGAACTCCTCCCACCTCGCCTCGTAGATCTCGCGCGCGCGGCGGACGGGCTCGTCGTCGTGGTGGCAGTGGCCGGCGCCGGGCACGCGCCACACGACGCTGCCCGGCGGCAGCGCCGCGGCGAGGCGTTCCGTGAAGCGCGCCGGCACGAGCCGGTCCTCGCCGCCGTAGACCAGGGCGGCCGGACACTGCAGGCGGTACGCGGCGGCGAGTGGATCGATCCGCTCGATCCCACCCGCGTCTCGCGTCGCGCCGAGCTCCCGCCGGATCCGGCGGACGGCCCTCGCGACGGCCCACTCGGTAGTCAGCCACAACAGCGGCTTCGGAATCTTCGTCGCTCGAGAGAGGTAATGCTGCGCCATCTCCCGCGACCGGGCGAACGGCGACTCGAGCCACACGGCGCGGAGCCCGGTGCGGCCCGCGGCGAACTGGAGCGCGACGGACGATCCCGCCGAGCATCCATGGATGCCGATCCGCCCCGCGTCCACGCCGAAGCGGCGGACCGCCTCGGCGATCAGCGCCTCGAGATCGTCGCGCTCGAGCAGGCCGAGCGTGAAGAACTCGCCGCCGCTGCCTCCGTGGCCGCGCAGGTCCGGCAGCAGCACGTTCCAACCGAGCCGGAGGGCGCGAATCGCGTCCGGCTCCCACTCGCTCGCCGCGCCGCCCTTGCCGTGGAGGAACAGGATCGTCGGCCGCGTCGGCGCTTCGCCGGGAGACGCGAAGATCGCGACGAGCTCGGCGGGCGAGCGCGAGCTGCCGGCGTGGCGGATCTCCTCGACGATGGCGCCCTCGCGTGAGAGCGCGGCGCGCAGCGCGTCGGCATCGGATCGTCCAGGCGTCGGCCCGAGTCCGGTCGGCGAGATGAGCCGCTCCGCGAGCTTCCGCGCGGCGAGGTAGGACGCCGCGGCGTACAGCGCGCCGGCCGCCGCGCCGGCGAAGGCGATGCGGCGGAGCAGCTTCATGAGTAGTGGTTCCGGCGAGGGGAGAGTATGGGCTGGGCGCGCTCGATGGACGCCTCGGTCGTGACCGTCAGCTCTCGATTCCCGCCGCCTCCCGCATCGGCTTCGCCGTCTTGCCGAGCACGCCGACGACCTCGACCGGGCCGTTGACGTACGCCTGACAGGCGAGCCGCGCGCCGCGGTCCTTCCACCGCTTGCGCACGAGCGCGAGGGGCTTTAGAAACCACAGCGCGAGCGAGAACCTCTCGAGCTTCGTGGGCGCCGTCAGGTTCTCCGCTCCCGAGACCGGGATGACCGCGCAAGTGCCGCAGAGCCCGTCTCCGCCGCACCAGCGCCAGAGCCCCGCGTCCGCCTCGTACGCCGCGTCCCAGAGCCGATAGCCCTGCCACACGTCGATCGCCTTGCCGTTCACGACGCAACGCACCCGTTCGCGCGAGGGTTTCGGATTCGCCGCCATGGCGCGGATTATACGGGTCCGGCGTCGAGCGGCGCTGCCGGTTCGTCTTGATGACGTGCACCCCGATTGCCGCGCCGCTCACGCCGGTGGTCTCACGGTTCTGGAACCAGTGGGGAGATGCGCGGACGCTTCCACGGGCTTAGGCCGCGGCTCGGGTTTCGAGAGATTCGAGCCTGGCTCTATCCGCTCGCGGTCTAAGCCCATGTTCATTGCGTATCGCTCCGCGATACGCGTCCAGATCGACGGTCGAAGCGTCACGGCTCGAGAACTCGCTATCGCTCAAGACCTCTCACCGGCACGTTGGCGGGAGGCCCGGCGTCTCGCCCGTCACCCACTGCCATCGCGAGCGCACGAGGACGAGGTCGAATCCGCCGCGCGTCTCGCCGGGTTGAAGGTTGATCTCGATCCGCGACGGATCGGCCCGATCGTCGGTCGCGATCGACCGCCCGTTCCACACGAAGAGGAACGCGTACCCGGCGGGCGCCGGCAGGGTGAGCCGGAACCGGCCGCCGCAGTCCGTGATGGCGGGCGGTCCCCACGGGATGTCTTTCCCGCGGGGAATGCCGCGGACGCCGACGCCAGCAACGGGCAAGCCGTCCTCGTCGCGCACGACTCCCTCGACGGTGGCGGGAGGATTGGAGGCGATCCGCTTCGTCGCCTCGGTGACCCTGGGCGCCGAGGCGCAGGCGGCGCCGAGGAGCGCGAGCGAGAGAGCGGCGGTTCTTCTCACGGGCGCGTCTATCATCTCGCCCCATGGGCGAAGAACAGACGCATCGTTTCGAGATCGACGCCTCGTGGTCGGGCGACGGAGCGGGCGAGGGCCGAGTCCGGCTGGGCAATTCGGTGTCCGTGCCGGTCGCCGGCGCGACCGTGCTCGCGGGCGCGGGCACCGGCGCCAACCCCGAGGAGCTGCTGCTGGCCGCGACGGCCGCCTGCTTCCTCAACACCTGGGCGATCTTCCTGAAGAAGCTGGCGATCCCGTTCGCGGAGCCGTCGCTCTCGGCGGCGTGCGAGGTCGGGCCGGACCCGGCCGGCGGATTCCGCGTGACTGCCCTCTCGCTCCGCGCGCGCGTGCCGTCCGCGGTCCTCGACACGCACCGTCCGCAGGTCGAGAAGACGCTCGCGCTCGCCGAGAAGTACTGCATCGTGTCGAAGGTCGTGCGGGCCGGAGTGCCCATGAAGGTCGAGATCCAGGAGACCTAGGAACGGCTCACGGCTTCCGACGCGCTCCCATGCACCGCGTTCCGATCACCGACGCCTTCGATCTCCACTCGTTCCAGCCGCGCGACGTGGCTCCGGTCGTTGCGGACTACCTCGAGGAGGCGAAGGCGGCGGGGTTCCGTGAGGTGCGTCTCATCCACGGGAAAGGGATCGGTGCGCAGCGGGCGGCGGTGCGTCGCCTGCTCGCCGGACGCGACGACGTCGCGGACTTCTTCGACGCGCCGCCGGAGCGGGGCGGCTCGGGCGCGACGGTCGTGGTGCTGAAGAGCTAGCTCGCCGGCCTCTCCGTCGTCGCGGTCTCGACCATCGCGGCGGAGACCGTGATCGGCGCGCCGCAGACGCACGTCGCGGTGAACCCGCCGTCCGCCGCGACCGAGGCCGCGGGGATCTCGACCTTCCTCCCGTCGTTGACGGTCCGATCCGAGGACCAGCGCCGGAGCGATCCGGTCACTCCCTGAGGGCCGCGGGCGAACTGGATCGTGATCTGACCTCCGCAGGCTCCGCAGGTCGTCCAGACATAGTGCATCAGGCTCGTTCCTTTCCGGCGGGACCGCGCAGCTCGCGGTGCGCCCGCTTGCGTTCATACATGACTCGGTCGGCCTGTGAAAGCGCCACGTCGAGCGGGATCCGCCGGTTGTACCCGTGCACGCCCACCGACGCGGCGAGGAATTTCGTGTACGCCTTCGAGCCGGGCTTCGCCGACTGCTTCACCTCGTCGATCTTCGAGGGCAGCATGTAGAAGCGCCGGCGCGCCAGGTCCTCCTCCATGCCGGGCAGTATGACGAGGAACTCGTCGCCGCCCCAGCGGATGACGTAGTCGTTGCCGCGGACCAGTTTCTTGATCGCCGTGGCCACCGTCCAGATCGCCTTGTCGCCCTCCTCGTGGCCCTCCTGGTCGTTGATGCCCTTCAGCCCGTCCACGTCGATCAGGATGATCGAGCCGCCGAGCTCGTCGGACTCGAGCTGCGGCCGGATCTCGTCGAGGAAGAAGCGGTTGTTCGTCTCGGTGAGCGGATCGAGCCACGCGCGGCGCTGCGACCGGCGCGTGTCGTCGACGGTCCGCGCGTGGAGCGTCGCGAGGCGCCGCTCCGTGTCCTCCATCGCCCAGATGATCAGCCCGATGCCGAAGAGCATCTCCAGCAACACGTCGATGAAGCCGATGTAGGGCAGCAGCGCCGCGCCGCCGTCGGCGCGCGACTTCGAGACGCTGAGCGCGACGATCGTCCCGAACTGAGACGCCGCCGTGACGATCGCGAGCATTCCGGAGAACCTTCGGCCGAGCCCCGCGCGCGGGCTCTGGAAGATGAAGACGGCGACGACGAGCCAGCCCACTGCGAGCAGCCCCATGTGGATGCCGTAGAAGCGGAGTGCGGTGCCCGACTCCTCGACGATGAGGAAGCAGAGGGGGAGCGCGGCGACCGCCGCGACGGCGAGCGGCTTGGCGAGCGAGATGTCGCGGTCCATTCGGATCGCGGCGACCCCGAGTGCGACCAGGTACAGGATCTTGAAGTACTGGTAGGCCTGCCGGGAGAACGGCAGGCCGCGTCCGCCGAGGATCGCGAGCAGCAGCAGCGAGACGAAGAGAAAGAGCCAGGCCACCCCGGCCGCCTGCAGGACCCGGTTGCCCTTGCCGCGCGACAGGTAGAAAAAGATGATCGAGAGCAGCCCGGCGCCGACCGCCTGGACGACCAGACCGAGCAGAGAAAGTTCCATATGGCTGTGTGGTTTCCTGCTCGAAAGAGTAGCAGGTCGAAGGCGTTTTGGGCTGTGACAGGACGGTCCGGGCTAGCGGACGTTGACCCTCGCCCCGACGCGGCGCAGGGTCTCCGCGGGCCCGTCGGAAACGCACGCGGCCGACTCGCCCTCGAAGCGGCACGGGGTCCGTTCCATGGCGTTCGGTCCCCGCAGCGCGACCGCCCAGCCGGATCCCGTTCCGGACGCCGGCCGGAGGAAGAGGTCCACGGGCGGGGCCGCCGCGTCGACGTCGACGACGAACAGCGAGGCGCCCGAGCGCATCCGGTATGGCGGCTCGCCCTCGACGACGAGCGTCGTCTGCTGGCCTCCCGGGGCGCTCCACGTTCCGGCGAGCTGCTCGGAGGCGACCTCGTCGGCCACGTTGCGGTAGACCTGCCTCGCGCCGCCGCGCCAGCTGCCGGCCGGCGCGTACGTGCCGTCGTACGGAGCGCCCATCCCCTCGACGCGCGCCTCGAGCGGCACGGACCGTCCCGCGCCCGCGAGGCGGATCAAGACGTGCGCCGTGCGGTCGCCGGCGCGAGCGGCGAGCGTCGCCGTTCCGCCGGTCGCGGCATACGAGTCGACGGGCGCCGTGATCTCCTTGCCGTCCGCGCGGAAACGCAGCACGAAGAGGCCGCGCGACGAATCCGTGTCGACCGTCAGCGCGGGCTCGCTTCGCATCGCGGCGAGGTCGAAACGCGCGTAGAGCTTCTCGAGGGCCGGACGCGTGAAGAGCGTCTCGCGATACCACGTGGGGATCGGCACGCCGTTGATCTCGCCGCCGGAGCGGGCGGCGTCGCGGTCCAGGCTGAAGCCCGCGAACGCGAACGCCTCGCGCGTCGTGAGCGTGCCGGCGTCCACCTTCTCGGTGCGCTCGCGCACGAGCTTCGAGGGCCGGCCCGACTCGGACTCCCAGCGCCACGTCCAGCCGGGCGGCTGACAGTCAGGGAGCGGGTGTCCCGACGCGTCGCGGATCGGAACGCGCGAGAGCGCGCGATCGCGGAGACGCCACACCGAGACGCACTCCGAGGAGTCCGTCGCCGCTGCGACCTCGAGAAGAGACCCGGAGCTTCCGATCGGCGCCGTCGTCAGCGTGAACGGAACGACCGAGCCCGCCGGCGACGGCGCGACCGCGTCGGCGATCCGCTTTCCGCGCGCGTCGCGGACCTCGACCTTGATGCCGCTCTTCGACGCCGACGCGGTGACCGTCTCGCTGGTGCCGTCGCCGTCGAGATCGGCGGAGACGGTCGGAGCGGCGGCGGCGGGCGACGCCGCGACGCGCAGCGCGAGGAGTGCCGCCGCGACGGCGGTCAGCCGATGCCCTCCATCTTGTCGCACTGGAAGTTGACGCGTCCGTGCGTGCCGTCGCAGAACGGCTTGTTGTCGGACTGGCCGCAGCGGCAGAGCGAGATGCCGCGTCCGTCCTCGACGACGATGTCCTTCCCCTGCGCGTCCGTGACGGTGATCGGGCCGGTCACCCGATAGGGACCATTCGGCTTCACCTTGATGTTGGGCTCACCCATTCGAACTCTTCCTTTCTGACAGTCGGAATTTTAAAACATTAGTGATCGCTAATGGATTTCGTTTCAAGTCACGAGTCTCGAGTGGCAAGTTGGGATCACTTCGCGAGACTTGGAACTTTGAAACCTGGAACCAGGAACCAGCCTGTCGAAGCGCGGCAGCGCCCGTTTTCGCGCTTTTTCCGTGCTACCCTGACTCGAAGTCCCTTGCGCGCCTTCGAGAAAGCCCCGCCCGATGTCCAGGAGATCCTGACCAAGCCCATCAAGGATCTCGGCTTGAAGGTCGAGGGCTCGCCCCTCGAGCGTCTCGTCCAGCAGCTGTACCGCGAGCTCGAGCGGAAGGGGCTGCGCAGGTTCCGGCCGCTCTGCTACCTCACCGACGAGTGGGGCTGTCCGTCGGGCGAGCCCGTCATCGGCATTCCCTTCTACCTCGCCGACCCGAAACTCGCGCGGCTCGAGAAGGAGATGAACGATCTCGAGGATCGCGACGAGATCATGATGTACCTGCGCCACGAGGCGGGCCACGCGTTCAACTACGCGTACGCGCTGTATCGCACGCCGGAGTGGCGCGATCTCTTCGGGCCGTTTCGCCGTCCGTATCGCGACCGCTACCGGCCCGTGCCGTTCTCCCGCCGCTTCGTGCGCCACATCGCGGGGTGGTACGCGCAGAAGCATCCCGACGAGGACTTCGCGGAGACGTTCGCGGTCTGGCTCACGCCCCGCTCGCAGTGGCGGAAGCGCTATCGCGGATGGGGTGCGATGGCGAAGCTGCGCTACGTCGACCGCATGGCGCGCAAGCTCCGCGACGCGGAGCCGGTTCGGCCGCAGGGTCACACCGACGTCACCGTCGAGGAGATGGAGACGACGGTCGAGGAGTTCTACAAGAAGGCGCTCGAGGAGGAGAGTCAGTCCGTCGAGCTCGCGCTCGACACCGACCTCGGCGACATCTTCAAGGTGTCGAAGCGCCGCAAGAGGGGCACGCGCCCGGCCGCGGACCTCTTGAAGGAGAACCGCAAGGAGCTCGTCGACAAGGTGACGTACTGGACCGGCGTGCAGCGGCCGCTCGTCAAGCGGCTCGTCGAGTCGGCCGTCACGCGCGTCGGCGAGCTCGATCTGCGCGCCGACGTGAAGCGTGAGAAGGAACACCTGACCGAGATCACCGTGTACGCGACCGCGCTCGCGATGAACTACCTCGCGCGCGGAAAGTTCGTGCAGTCGTGACCGGGGAGGGAAGCGAATGGCACGCGAGAAGCTGAAAGTCGCCGTCCTCTACGACGTGTTCGAGGAGGACCCGACGCCGCCCCCGCCGCCTCCCGAGAAGCCGGCGAAGTCCAAGGGCCGCGCGCCTCGGAGGAAGAAGAAGGAGAAGCACGACCGCGAGGAGATCCTCGAGGCGCTCACGAAGCTCGGGCACGAGGCGGTCTACCAGGTCGTCGACGGCCGCGATCAGTCGCTGATCGCCCTCGCGCGCGCCGACGCGGACGTCTTCTTCAACCTGACGGAGTCCTACGCCGGCGACGACACGAAGGACATGAACATCGCGGCGTACCTGGACCTGCTCGACAAGTCCTACACCGGCGCGGGTCCCCACGCGCTCTACCTCGCGCAGGACAAGGCGCTCGCCAAGAAGATCTTCGCCTTCCACGGCATTCGCACGCCGTTCTTCGCGACCTCCTACAAGGGCAAGGTCGACCACGCGCACGACGTGTCGTTCCCGCTCATCGTCAAGCCGTGCTCCGAGGACGGCTCGATCGGGATCGACATGGGGTCCGTCGTCGAGTCGGTCAAGGAGCTCATGGAGCGCATCCACTACATCCACCAGGAGTTCGACTCGCCCGCGCTGATCGAGGAGTACATCGAGGGACGCGAGATCTACGCGGCCGTGCTGGGAAACGAGAACCCCGAGGTGCTGCCGATGGTGGAGCTGGACCTCTCCAAGCTGCCGGAGGGCACGCCGAAGATCGCGGGCAAGGAAGTGAAGTGGGACAAGGAGACGGAGCACTACCGCGTCACGAAGTCGGCGCCGGCCGAGCACCTCGACGAGAAGACGGCCGAGAAGCTCTCCGCGACCGCGCTCGCCGCGTACCAGGCGCTCAAGCTCCGCGACTACGGCCGCATCGACATGCGCCTGACGCCGAAGGGCGACGTGTACGTCATCGAGGCGAACCCGAACCCGTGGCTGTCGTCGGGAGCGGAGTTCCACATGGCGGCGCGAAAGGCGGGGCGGACGTATACCCAGCTGATCGCCGAGATCATCGACCTCGCACGCGCGCGGTACGCGGTTCCCGGCTAGAAATTACGGCGTCTCGTCTCGATTCTCGGGCGTCCGCCCGCCTCTCTTCCCTCTGTTCTCGCGCCACCTCGGCGGTTTATGCTCGCCGCCGATGAAGAAGAAACTGACCGTCGCCGCCGCTCTCCTTCTCGCCGTCTGCGCCGCCGCTCTCGCCGTCGAGGTCGCCGGCGTCGACCTGCCGGACACGGTGAGCGCCGGCGGCAAGACGCTCAAGCTCAACGGGGCGGGCCTGCGCAAGAAGGCGATCTTCAAGGTCTACGTCGCCGCCCTCTACGTGGAGCAGCAGACGCACGACGCGGCGGCGCTGCTCTCCTCGAACCAGGTCAAGAGCATGCGCCTGCGGATGATGCGCAACGTGAAGGGCAAGCAGATCGCCGATTCGATCCAGGAGGGCTTCGCGCGCAACTCGAAGGAGCAGCAGGAGAAGCTCAAGGATCGTCTCGCCAAGTTCGAGGCGATGATCCCCGACGTCGAAGAGGGAGACGACATCGTCATGACGTGGATCCCGGACCAGGGGACGAAGGTCGCCGTCCGCGGCACCGAGCGTGGAACGATCGAGGGGCGCGACTTCGCCGATGCCCTCTTCGCGGTGTGGCTCGGTCCGAATCCGGTGCAGGACGACCTGAAGAAGGGGCTGGTCGGCGGCTAGCGTCGATCGCGGGCGGCCGCGGAGCCGCTCCTACGGGTCTACGCCGATCGCCACCGTCTCGTGAACCGGTCGATCCCGACGCCGACGAACATCATCTTCGTCCAGAACCAGAGGGCCGGCGACACGCGCTCCACGCCCCCGGCCAGCGTCGTCGTGACCGCGGCGCGGATCGTCTCCGGAGGGTGCTCCGTGCAGAACGCGTCGAAGAACACCGGGTCGTAGAAGTTGTAGACGAACTTGCGGAAGCGCGTGAACATCCGCTTCGCCTGGCGCTCGTAGGCACGCAGGTCCCGCGCGTCGAGCCGGCCCCTCCGCGATAGCGCGCGGTCGATCGCCGTCCCCGCCCGCTCGCCCGTCGCCATCGCGAGAAAGACGCCGGTCGAGAAGACGGGGTCGAGGAACGTCGCCGCGTCGCCGACGAGGGCCCAGCCGTCGCCGCCGAGCCGCGTCGCCGAGGAGGAGAAGTCGGAGACGCCGTGCGCGCCCGAGACGCGGCGCGAGCCGCGGAGCAGCTCCGTCATGCGCCCCGATCGCGCGAGCATCTCCTCGAAGCGCCCCTCGACCGTCGCGCCCTCGGCGAACCGGATCTCCGCGGGGTCGAACACGCCGCCGACGCTGCACGTGCCGTCGGAGAAGGGGATGATCCAGTACCAGACGCCCTTGTCGATCGGCAGCAGGATGTCGCCCGGGTGATTCTCCTTCGGCCAGGTGACGTCCGCGTAGTGCGCGAAGATGCACGCTCGCTTCAGCTTCGGATCGAACTTGCGAAGGCCGAGCTGCCGCGAGAGGAGCGCGCCCTGCCCCGATGCGTCGACGACGACGCGCGCACGGATCGTCTCGTCTCGGCCGGCCAGCGCGCCGTTTCGCGCCGCGACCCTCGTCCGGACTCCGACCGCGCGGCCGCCCTCGAAGAGGATCTCGTCCACGGAGACGCCCTCGCGGACCTCCGCGCCGCACGACTCGGAGTGGCGCAGCAGCAGGTCGTCGAACTCCGCCCGCTTGACCTGGTACGCCTTGGGGTGGTCCGCGTCGCGCCCATGCGCGAAGACGACCGGCCGAGTCGTTCCGTTCGACTCGTTCCAGAAGAACGCGCCGTACTTCTCCTGGAAGCCGGCGCCGCGGATCTTCTCCGCCACGCCGATGCGCTCGAAGATGGGCAACGAGAAGGGGAGCAGGGACTCGCCGACGTGGAAACGGGGGAACCGCTCACGCTCCAGGAGGAGCACGCGGCGGCCGGCGCGCGCGAGGACCGTGGCGACCGTCGACCCCCCGGGTCCGCCGCCCACGACGACGGCGTCGTAGGATTGCTCCATGGCCGGATTCTAACGACGACCGCACCGTGCCGGCACCGATACTCGAATATCTCTCCGTTTTCCGAAGGCTCGGCGGCCGGCCGGTGCTCGACGGCTTCACGCTGTCGGTCGCCGAGGGAGAGACGGTCGCGCTCGTCGGCCCGTCGGGCTCCGGCAAGACGACCGCGCTCAAGCTCGCGAACCGCCTCCTCGAGCCGGACGCCGGCGAGGTGCGCGTGTTCGGCCAGCCCGCGACCGACCGCGAAGCGATCGCTCTGCGCCGCGAGATCGGCTGGGTCATCCAGGAGGGCGGGCTCTTCCCGCACTGGACCGTGGAGGAGAACGTCGCGGCGGTGCCGCGCCTGCTCGGCTGGCCGGCCGCGAAGCGGCGCGAGCGCGCCGTCGCCCTGCTCGAGACGGTCGGGCTTCCCGCGGCGGACTTCGCGCGCCGCAGGCCGCGCGAGCTCTCGGGCGGACAGCGGCAGCGGGTCGGCGTCGCGAGAGCGCTCGCGGCGGATCCGCGCCTGGTCCTGATGGACGAGCCGTTCGGCGCCCTCGACCCGCCGTCGCGCCGCGCGATCCAGGACGAGTTCCGGAGCTGGCGCGCTCGCTCGCGCGCGGCGGTGCTGTTCGTGACGCACGACGTCGCCGAGGCATTCCGGCTCGCGGATCGGATCGCGGTTCTCGCGAGCGGCTCGGTGCGCCAGGTCGGGCACCCCGAAGAGCTCCGTCGCCATCCCGTCGACGAGCTCGTGCGCGGCTTCGTATCGGGAACCGGTCCATGACGGGTCTCGGCGCGTTCTTCTGGGAGCGGCGCGCGGAGATCGCGGCGCTCGCCGGCGAGCACCTGCTCCTCGTCGCGGCGGCCACCGCGATCGCCGTCGGGATCGGCGTCCCGCTCGGGGTCGCGCTGACGCGAAGGCCGGCGCTCGCGCGCCCGATCCTCGGCGCCGCGAACGTGATCCAGACGATCCCGAGCCTCGCCCTCTTCGGCTTCCTGATCCCGGTTCCGCTGCTCGGCGGCATCGGCGCGCGGACGGCGATCGTCGCGCTCGTGCTCTACGGGCTGCTCCCGATCCTTCGCAACACGCACGCGGGCATCCGCTCCGTGGATCCCGCGGTCGTCGAGGCCGCGGACGGGCTCGGGATGACACCGGGGCAGAGGCTGCGCCACGTGGAGCTGCCGCTCGCGATGCCGGTCGTGCTCGCCGGGATCCGCGTGGCGGTCGTCGTCGGGGTCGGCCTCGCCACGATCGCGGCGGCGATCGGAGCAGGCGGCCTCGGCGTCCTCATCTACCGCGGCGTCGCGATCGTGGACCACCGGCTCATTCTGGCCGGCGCGGTGCCCGCGGCCCTCATGGCGATCGTCTTCGACGTCCTCCTGGGCGCGGCCGAGAAGCGTCTCTCGGCGGTGCGATGAAGAGGGCGATCGCCGCCCTGCTCGCCGCCTCCGCGGCGCTCGCGATCGCGTGCGGCTCGCGCGGCGAACGGCCGATCCGGATCGGCTCGAAGAACTTCACCGAGCAGGTGATCCTCGGCGAGCTGGCCGCGGGCGTCCTCGAGAACGCGGGGCTGCGCGTGGACCGGCGCCTCGATCTCGGCGGGACGTTCGTCTGCCATCGCGCGATCGTCGCCGGCGAGCTCGATCTCTATCCGGAGTACACGGGCACCGCTTACACCGCGATCCTCGCGCACCCGCCGGTCTCCGATCCCGCCGCCGTGCGCGCCACGGTCGGGCGCGAGTACCCGCCGAAGTTCCACGCGGTCTGGGGGCCGCCGCTCGGATTCGATAACACGTTCGCTCTCGTGATGCGTCGCGCGCAGGCGGGCGAGCTGGGCATCGGCTCGATCTCCGACCTCGCGCAGAAGGGATCGGCGCTGCGGCCGGGATTCGGCTACGAGTTTCTCGAGCGCGCGGACGGCTTCCCGGGCCTCGCGAAGACCTACGGGCTCCGGTTCACGCAGCGGCCCGCCGAGATGGACCTCGGCCTCCTCTACGCGGCGCTCGATCAGCGGAAAGTGGACGTCGTGGCCGGCAACTCGACCGACGGGCTGATCGCCGCGATGAACCTCGTCGTCCTGCGCGACGACAAGCGTTACTTCCCTCCGTACGAGGCGGCGTTCGTCGTGCGCGAGCCGGTCTGGTCGAATCCGAGGGCGAAGGCCGCCCTCGAGCGGCTCTCCGGCACGGTGACGGCGGACGCGATGCGCGCGATGAACGCGGCGGTCGACCGCGACCGGCGCCGGCCGCAGGACGTCGCCAGGGAGTTCCTCGCTCGACTGGGACGGTGACCGGCGGTGCGCCGGTGACCAGGCGCACAACCGGGCTCGATCGCGAGCACCCCGGTTTGACCTTTCCGCGACAGCGGTTTACCCTGCGTTCAGAGGTCAATAGCAAATGTCCGGCGCGTTCCAGCTGCTGACCCAGGCGGACTGGACGATCCTCGGCGGCGCCGCCCTCCTGCTTTTCCTCCTCATCGTCTCGTTCCGCTCGCGATCCGTCGTCTTCTGCCAGTACCTCAAGGCGATGACGGGGATCGCGCTCAAGCCGTCGGAGGTGCGCCGCGCGTACAAGAACGGCGGCAAGGAGGGAGTGCGCGAGCTCTTCCTCGACCTGATCATCCGGGAGGACCTGAAGGGCGGCCCGGTCACGATCCCCGAGGATCAGGCCGCGTCGAAGTAGACGAGCCTGTCGCCTCGTCGCCCCGTCCCGGCCGGCGCGAACATATTAGCCGCGGCTAATACGTTCTAGTTCTCGATCAGCTTGAAGGTCGGGACGACGTCCCGGCCGAGCACCGAGCGGAGCACCGTCGCGTGCAGCACCTCGTCCGAGAGGATCCGCGACGCCGCTCCCGACAGCGCGCGGTCCTTGAAGCGGTCGACGACGTAGAGGTAGACGCGCGCCGCTCCAACCTCCAGCTTGAACGCGAGCTCGAGCACGTCCTTCTCGTTCGCGAGCGGGACGCCGAACGCGTACTCCTTCTGCGGCTCGACCGGCGTGCCGCCCTTGCGCTTCACCGCGTCCGCGAGCAGGTCGCGGTGGATCTCATGGCTGCCCTGGAAGAGAAGCCCGACCTCCTTCGCCTTCGCGGAGAGCAGGCCGCTGTTGCCCGCGATCCCGTACGCCCAGATCGCCTCGTGCTCGATGGCGAGCGCCGTGTTCATCATGGTCAGGTCATCGGCGCCGTCCTCGCCCTTCTTCGGCAGGGCGAGCAGCGGTCGCTCCCGGGGGAGCGCGAGCAATGGTCGCCCTGCGGCGGCGAGCCCGAGCGCGAGACCGGTCTGCGCGACGCGCTGGAACAGATCGCGGCGATGAGAGGGCATGGGACCTCCTCATGGAAGAGCTCGTGGACGAGCCGTAGCCGTGAGCCGGAAACCTCTCCGACGATTATAGGAAAAACCCGGCGCGACTCTCGCCGCGCCGGGTCCGAACGAGACTACGGAGGGCTACTTCGACGCGGGCGCCGTCGCGAAGCTCGTGACGACCGGGGCGTCGTCGTGCCGCCGGTCGAAGCCCGAGTGCGGCGTCGCCAGGAACGGGAATCCCGCGATGAACGGGACGTCCGGTCCGTCGACGCCGTCGCCGAGCTGGTTGTTCGGCGAGATGTTGAAGTCCGGATTGAGGACGCCGGCGACGACGCGCAGCGCGATGTCGATCGTGTCGTCGTACGGCCGGCGGCCGTTCGGGAACCCGGAGTTGTCGCCCGCGAGCACGCCGAGGCGGTTCACGGCGTAGACCGGCGTGGGGAACACCGCGACGTTGAGCCGCAGCTGATCCGAGATGACCTCGTTCGGGCGCTGCGTGAGGCCCGGGATGCCCTGGACGAGAGCGAGCAGGTCCGTCCGCGGATTCGGCGGGACGCTGATGCCGAAGAGCGCGTTCAGGATCCCGGCGAGCTCGGAGTTGAGCACGAACTGGCCGAAGTTCGCGAGGTCGTCGACGGGGTACGTCGCGTTGAAGTGGTCCTTCTCGGCGAGCGGGATGATGACCTCGTTCACGAGCGGATTGCCGAGGCGCGAGACCTGGACCCAGTCGCCCGATACGGTCGGCGCCGAGCCGTCGCCCGCCAGCGTCGTCGTCCGCAGCCGCCACGTCGACGACCACATGCTCACGATCGAGTTCGGGTCGGCCGTGTCGGTCGGGGCGGTGTGGTTCGCGGTGAGGTTCGGGATCGGCACCGAGAGCGCGATCGAGTGGACGTTGTAGCCGGCCGTCGTGTTCACGCCGCCGCCGTGGTTGCCGGGCAGCGTGCCGGGACGGAAGTTGATGAGGTCGAAGATCATGCCGAGGTCGAGGTAGAAGCCCTCGGCGCGCTGGCCGACGAAGACCTTGCCGTTCTCGTCGATGTCGTAGACCGTCGTCTCGATGCCCGAGCCCTTGCCGTATCCGTTCGGGAACGACTTCGGCCCGACGTTGTTCGGCGACTCGAGCAGGTCGTTTCCGATCGTCGTGCACGACGTCTGGCCGGGCGAGGGGCCGAGGCACTTCTCGACCTTGTACGTGTAGTAGACGTTCTGCGCGGCGTCGCTCGGCGAGGCGACGGGTCCGGTGTTCTGCAGGAACGTGTTCCCGTTGCGAACGTTGCGCGTGAACGTGAAGCGGTAGACGACGTCCTCGAGCCCGTCGCCGTTCGAGTCGACGTTGAGCTCGTAGCGGATGTTCGGCTCGAAGTGGTAGAAGTTCGGGCCGCCCGCGGGCTCCTCGAGCGGAATCCAGTTGCTGATCATCACGAGGCGGGACGGGTCGACCGGGTCGCGGAAGAAATACACGTCGGTGTTGTCCGCGGCCGGGTCCTGCGAGATGCCGGGGGCCTCGCGGTGGCTCGAGGCGGCCGCCGGAGCGGCGGCCAGAGCCGCGGCGAGTATGAGCGCGGCGAGACGCGAGTCGGGCTTCCGGATTCCCTTCATCTTTTCCTCCTTCGCATAGCGCCCGCCGCGGGACGACGCCTCGGGCGGGCGGCCCGAGTCCCCCTCGGGCTCGGACACGGTACGGAGGAGCGCGCCGGGCGGATTCATTCCGGTCGCGACCCGACCGACTCTGGAAACGGCGTCTCGCGACTGGTAACTTGTGCATCACGCGG
This sequence comes from Thermoanaerobaculia bacterium, assembly GCA_036271035.1. Classification (GTDB taxonomy): domain Bacteria; phylum Acidobacteriota; class Thermoanaerobaculia; order UBA5066; family Gp7-AA6; genus DAHUXD01. Next base: position 29,171 of record DATBBK010000083.1, read on the forward strand.
TGGCTCCCATACGAACCGATCCGGATCGCGCGCTGATGGCGCGGGTGGAATCCCGCGACGCGGACGCGCTGGCTGCCCTCTACGACCGCCATGGCGGGCGCCTGCTCGGGCTCGCACAGCGGATCCTCGGCGCGGGCGGCGAGGCGGAGGAGGTCCTGCAGGAGATCTTCCTGTTCGTCTGGCGCTCGGCGTCGTCGTTCGACCCGGCGCGCGGAAACGTGCTGACGTGGCTCATGATCGCGACCCGCAGCCGTTCGATCGACCGGCTCCGCGCGCGGCGTCCCGCCTCGCGGCCCGAGGTGCGGAGCCTCGAGGAAATCGTCGATCCGCCGGCCGCTCCCGACGACGTCGAGGCCGCGTCGGCCTCGCGGCAGTGGGAGGGAATCTGCCGCGCCGCGGTCTCGGAGCTGCCCCAGGACCAGCGGCGGGCGCTCGAGCTCGCCTACTTCGAGGGACTGACTCACCAGGAGATCGCGGAGCGCACGGGATCGCCGCTCGGGACCGTCAAGACGCGGGTGCGGCTCGGCCTGATGAAACTCCGGGAGCGGATGCGACCGTACTCGAAGGGTGGAAGCGATGGCGCATAGCGAGCGGCACGAGGAGCTCGTCGCCGCGGTGGCCCTCGGCATGCCTCTGGCCGGCGCCGACCGCGCCGAGCTCGAGGCCCACCTCGCCGAAGGCTGCGCCGTCTGCGAGGGGTTGCTCGCCGACATGCGCGACGCGTCCGCCGCGCTGGGCGCCTCCGTCCCGCCGGCGCCGCCGCCGCCCGAGCTGCGCGGTCGGATCCTCGCCTCGCTCGGCCCATCGCGTGCGGAGGCCGCGGCGCCCGCGCGCCGGGCCGCCGCCGTGACTCCGTCCGCTCCGGCCTCGCCCGTGATCTGGCGCGTGCTCGCGGCCGCCGCCGCGTTGCTGCTCGCCATCGTCGTTCTCGACGACGCGCGGCTGCGGCGCGCGCGAGAGGAGCTGCAGAGCCGCACCGCGGAGCTCGCCGCGCGGCTCAACACGAGCCAGACGGAGCTCGCGCAGCGCGTCCTGCGCGCTCGCGTGCTCGAGAGCGAGGACGTCCAGATGATGATGCTCGGCGGGCAGGGTCCGCAGCCGGGCGCCCGCGCGCGCGTGTTCTGGAGCCCGGCGGCACGGCGCGGCGTGCTCGTCGCGTCGAACCTCGCGCCGCTGCCGCCCGACCGCCAGTACGAGCTGTGGGTGTTCCACGACGGCAAGCCGTACAACGCCGGCGTGTTCGACCCGGATCCGCAGGGCCGCGCGCTGTTCGAGTCGAAGGACTTCACGCAGCCGGCCGCGCAGAACTTCGCGGTGACCGTCGAGCCGCGCGGCGGCGTCCCCGCCCCGACTGGACCGATCGTCCTCGTCGGCAAGCCGGCTTGAGGCTGCGCCTGCGCGCGCCCGTCCGGTCGCGGCTTCCGGCACTCGCGCTCTCGCTTCCGTTCATCCTGGGTTCCACGCCGGCGACGCGGCCTTCTCCCGCTCCGACGGCGCCCGCGCTCGGGATCGCCGTGAACCTGCCTCCGAACGCCTCGCCGGCCGAGCGCCAGGCGGCGATCGACGCGGTCCGCCGCACCGGCGCCTCGTTCTTCGCGATGACGCTGTCGTGGTCCGCGGCGGAACCCGCGCCGCGGCAGTACCGGCTCGAGGAGATCACGCGCACGGCGCGCGTCCTGCGGCAGTCGGGTGCCGTGCTCCATCTCGACCTGCCGCTCGTCACCGAGTCGGATCGCGACGTACCCGCCGACCTCGCGGACGTCGCGTTCGACGATCCGAAGCTGTCGCTGCGGCTCGGCGGCCTGCTCGACCGGCTCCTCCCGGCGCTGCTCGACTTCGACACGCTCTCGCTCGGCGACGGCGCCGACACCTACTTCGCGAACCGGCCCGACGAGCTGCGCGCCTACCGGCGGCTCTTCGACGGCGCGGTCCAGTTCCTCTCGAGGCGCGCGCCGCACCTGCTCGTGGGCGTGGCGACCGCGTCGCCCAACGAGAGCCCGGCGCCCACGGTCGCCGCCGCGCTCCACGCGCGCAGCCCGCTCCTGCTCTACGACTACGCGCCCTTCGAGCGCGGCCGGCGCTTCGTGCAGCGCGATCCGGACGCGCTCGAGAGGGACTGGTCGCGGCTGCTGTCGACCGCGGCGGGCCGGCCCATCGGGTTTCCCGTGGTGAGCTACTCCTCGTCCGAGGAAAACGGCTCGAGCGTCGAGCGCCAGGCGGAGTTCGTCCGCCGGATGCGCGACTTCCTTCGGCGGTCAGACGGACGGCTGCTGCGCTTCGCCCGCTACGTCGCGCTGCGCGACCCGTCGGAGCCGGCGGCGGGCGGGGACGAAGCCGACGCGACGGCGGACGAGGCGCGCCGGCGGGCCTTTCTGTCCCACCGCGGACTCCAGGAGGCGAACGGGAAGCCGAAGGCGGCGTGGCGGGAGTGGGTGCGCGGCGCGGCGCCTGTGAAAAAATGACCGAAAGGAGCCCTCATGCTGCGTAACGCTCGTCCACCGCGCCTTCTCCTCTTCGCCGCATCCGCCGCCGCCGCACTCGTTCTGCCGGCGTGCTCGTCGAGCTCGAATCCCGCTCCCACCGTCGCGGTCGGCGGCACGAGGTCGGGCATCGACGCGCTCTCGGGCAAGTGGGTGGGCGAGTACTCGAGCGAGGCCACCGGCCGCTCTGGATCGATCACGTTCGAGTTCAAGTCGGGCAAGGTCGGACGCGGCGACGTCCTGATGGTGCCGAAGGGCGGCTTCACTCCGGCGCCCGCCGGATCCGACCCGACGAAGACGATGCCGCAGGTGTTGATGATCACGTTCGTCAACGCCGAGGGCGGCGTCCTGACGGGCACGATGGATCCCTACAACGACCCGACCTGCTCGTGCGAGGTGCAGACCACGTTCGTCGGCGAGGTCCAGGGCGACACCATCCAGGGGACGTTCACGACGACCCCCAACGGCGCCGCGCCGATCACGACCGGCCGCTGGAAGATGACCCGGCAGAAGTAGACGCGGTCTCATGGCGGCGCCGATCACGCTCGACCGGTTCATCCTCGAGGGGCAGAGGGCCGCGCCCGGCGCGACCGGCGAGCTCTCGCTCCTTCTGATGCGCTTCGGCGTCGCGGGCAAGCGGATCGCCCACGCGCTCTCGCGCTCGTATCTCTCGGGCGAGCTCGGCTCCGCCGGCACCGAGAACGTCCAGGGCGAGACGCAGAAGAAGCTGGACGTCATCGCCAACGAGATCCTCGTCGAGACCTTCGACTACGGCGGGCTCGTCACCATGGCGGCCTCGGAGGAGATGGACGAGCCGTACCCGTACGGCGGGGGCGAGTCGGCGAAGTATTCCGTGCTGTTCGATCCGCTCGACGGCTCGTCGAACATTGACGTGAACGGGACTCTCGGCGCGATCTTCTCGGTGCGTCCGCGGCGCGGCGGCGGCGTCGCGGACCTGCTGCGGAGCGGCCGCGAGCAGGTCGCCGCGGGCTATCTCCTCTTCGGGCCGAGCGTCCTCTTCGTCTACACGACCGGCGACGGCGTCCACCTCTTCGCGCTCGACCATGCGATCGGAGAGTTCGTGCTGTCGCGCTGGTCGATCCGGATGCCCGACCGCGGCAAGGGCTACGCCGTGAACGAGGGACGCTCGCATGCGTGGGCGCCCGGCGTGCGCCGATTCGTGGATTACCTCAAGGAGCCCGACAAGGCGTCGGGCCGGCCGTACGCGACACGCTACTCCGCGGCGCTCGTGGGCGACGTGCATCGATTCCTGCTCGAGGGCGGCATCTACCTCTATCCGGCCGACGCCGGAGACGGGAAGGGCGCGTCGGGCAAGCTCCGCGTCCTGTACGAGTGCCACCCGCTCGCCTTCGTCGTCGAGCAGGCCGGCGGCCGCGCGACCGACGGCCGCCAGCCCATCCTGGACGTCGTCCCCGGCTCCCTCCACGCCCGAACGCCGCTGGCGATCGGGAGCCGCGTGGAGGTCGAGCTGTACGACCGGTTCCAGGCGGAGGGCGGCGGCTAGGAAACGCAGATCCGGCTCGGCCGCGAATCCGTACTGGAGGCGGCCATGCGCGTGCTCCGGATTCCGCCGCTGCCGCGCCGGCTCCTCGTGGCGATCGCGATCGGGCTCTTGCTGTCGGCGGGCCCCGCGGCGGCGCAGATGGCGCAGACGGGACAGCCGGCGCCGACGGGACAGGCGGCGCAGACCGGCTCGATCGCGGGCCGCGTCATCGACGAGAACGGGGGCTCCCTGCCGGGAGTGACGGTCGAGGCTTTCGGCCCGACGCTACTCGGCCCGCGCATCGGCGTGACGGGAGCCGACGGCGCATACCGGATGGATGCGCTCCCGCCGGGCGCCTACTCGGTCTCTTTCCGCCTCATCAACTTCGTCGGCGTCGACCGCCACGACCTCGCCGTCGCCGCCGGGACGGCGGCGCGCGCCGATGCGACCCTGCGCCTCTCGGCGTCGGCGGACGTCGTCGTCACGGCGAAGAAGACGTTTCGCAGCCTCGCCGACGTCACCGAGCCGGGCGAGAGCCTCGTCGGCATCGCAGACGCGTCGTCGCAGGGCGCCGTCACCGCCGAGCAGATCGAGCTGCGCCCGCTCGCGCGCGCCGGGGACGTGCTCGAGACGATTCCCGGGGTCGTCGTCAGCCAGCACTCGGGCGAGGGCAAGGCGAACCAGTACTACCTGCGCGGCTTCAACCTCGATCACGGCACCGACTTCTCGACGACGGTCGCGGGCATCCCCGTCAACCTCCCGACGCACGCGCACGGCCATGGCTACACGGACCTCAACTTCGTGATCCCCGAGCTCGTCAGCGGGATCCAGTACAGGAAGGGTCCCTACTTCGTGGAGGACGGCGACTTCACGACGGCGGGCTCCGCGAACGTCAACTACGCCAACTCTCTCGACGAGACGATCGCGCGCGTGGACGGCGGCTCGTTCGACTACGTGCGCGGGCTCGTCGCGGGCTCCCCGAAGCTCGGCGAGGGCCGGCTGCTCTACGGGCTGGAGGCCGCGTACGACGACGGGCCGTGGACGAAGGGCGACGCGTACCGGAAGTACAACGGCGTCCTCCGCTGGTCGCTCGGCGACGCGCAGAACGGTTTCGCGGTGACCGCGATGGGCTATCGCAGCACGTGGAACGCGACGGACCAGGTCGCGGAGCGCGCCGTCGCGGACGCGGACGTCACGCGGTTCGGCACGCTCGATCCGACGGACGGGGGCGACACGCACCGCTACAGCCTCTCGGCCGAGTGGCAGGGCGCGACGTCCACGTCCGTGACGAAGGTCGTCGCCTATGCGGTCGCCTCGAAGCTCGACCTTTGGTCCAACTTCACCTACTACCTCGACCACCCGGACACCGGCGATCAGATCGAGCAGGTGGACGACCGGAACGTGTACGGCTTCAAGGCGACGCACCGCTGGTTCGCGCGCATGTTCGGCGTGGATGCGGAGAACGAGGTCGGCGTGCAGGGGCGCTACGACGACATCCACGCGATCGGCCTGTTCCACACGGAGGCGCGGGAGCGGCTCGACACGACGCGCCTCGACCGCGTGAAGGAGTACAGCGGCGCGGTCTACGCGCAGAACGACACGCCGTGGACACCCTGGTTCCGCACGATCGTCGGGCTCCGCGGCGACCTCTACGGCTTCGACGTGACCGGGATCAGCGACCCCGAGAACGGCGGCGACGTCACGAAGGGCATCCTGAGCCCGAAGCTCTCGATGATCTTCGGTCCGTTCGGACAGACGGAGCTCTACGCGAACGCGGGCTACGGCTTCCACTCGAACGACGCGCGCGGCGCGACGATCACACGCGACCCGTCGACGGGCGAGGCGGTCAGCCCCGTGACCCCTCTCGCGCGCGCGAAGGCGGCGGAGGTCGGCGTGCGCAGTCTCCCGATCCCGGGCTGGCAGACGACGGTCGCGGTGTGGGGACTCGACATCGCGTCGGAGCTCGTCTTCGCCGGCGACGCGGGCACGACGGAGCCGTCGCGGCCGAGCCGGCGCTATGGCGTCGAGTGGTCGAACACCTGGCGCGCGAGGCCGTGGCTGACGCTCGACGCGGACGTCTCGGTCTCGAAGGCGCGATTCCGCGACGACGATCCCGCAGGCGATCTCATCCCCGGCGCGGTCCAGAACGTCGTCTCGGCCGGGTTCTCGGTCGATTCGCTGGCGTCGTTCTTCGGCAGCCTGCGCGTGCGCTACTTCGGCCCGCGCCCGCTCGTCGAGGACGGCAGCGTGTCATCGAAGGCGACGACGACCGTCAACGCGCTCCTCGGCTACGAGCTGATCCGCGGGCTGCGCGCGCAGGTGGAGGTCTACAACCTGCTGAACGCGCAGGCGTCGGACATCGACTACTACTACGCGTCGCGGCTGCCGGGCGAGCCGGCGAGCGGCGTGGACGACGTCCACTTCCACCCGGTCGCGCCCCGCTCGGCCCGCGTGGCGCTGGTCTACGGGTTCTAGCGGCTCAGAAGCGCAGCGATAGACAGCTGAGGCCGCCGTCCATCTTCTGGAACTCCGACATGTCGAGGACGAGCGGGCGTTCGCCGAGCGTGCGCAGGCGCGCCTCGAGCCGCGGGAAGCCCTTCGGGAAGAGGAGCCTTCCGTTGACCGAGACGCAGTTGGCCGCGTACTCCTCGCCCGCGTCGACGGGCACGATCTCCCAGCTCTCGAACGCCGGATCCGCCGCGAGCGAGTCGATGACGACGAGCTTGCGGTCGGAGACGTGCGCGATGCCGCTCTTCAGGTGGAGGATCCCCGCGACGCCGCGGATGTCGACGCGCGACGACGTGAATCCCGCCTCGGCGAGGATGCCGGTCAGCTGGCGCGCGCCCTCCTCGTTGGTCCGAGCCGAGACGCCGATGAACCAGTGCGGGCCCGCGTCGCAGATGTCGCCGCCGTCGACGGTCCCGGGCGGCTGGATTCTGCGGAGCGACGGGAAGAAGCCCTGGAGCACCGATTCCATCTCGACGATCTCGCCGTCGCGGCTCGGAGCGCCCGGACGCGTCAGGATCGCGCTCTTCGGGAGCATGAGCGCGGTGTCCTCGACGAACGTGGAGTCCGGGTAGAGCGGGTCGGGCCGCAGCCGCGTGAGCTCGAGGCCGCACGTGACGAGCGCCTCGCAGTAGCGCTCGTGCTGCTCGAGCGCCATTCCGAAGTCGGGAGCGCCGAGGTCGACGGTGGTCAGGCCGTCGGCGAAGTTCTCGGAGGGCGGGCGGACGATCGCGCGGTGCAGCACGGGACGGGACGACGCTATCAGCTAAGAACCTCGCCGGCGCGCCCTCGCCGACCGGCGAGCCAGAAACGACGAGGGCCCGGTTGCCCGGGCCCTCTCGGAATCGCGAGTCTGGCGGGAGACTAGAGCCGCTTCGACAACAGGGAGCCGGCCGCGGCGAGGGCGGCGGCCAGGAGGATGAGGGCCCAGGTGGACAGCGTCGGCACCGTCGCCGCGGGCGCGGCCACCACGGTGACGCTCGCAGTGGCCGGCGTCGCGCCGAAGGACGGGGGCAGCGTCGCGGTCACCGTGATCGGGCCGCCGAGCGCGACGCCGTTGACCGTGAAGATGACGGAGGTCTGGTTCGCCAGGATGGTGGCCGTCGCGGGCACCGTGGCGATCGACGGGTTCGACGATGTCAGCGTGACGATCGTGTCGGTCGACTGCGGGATGTTGATGGACGCCGTGAAGTTGCTGCTGTTGCCGACGACCACGAGGCGCGCCGGCGGCGCGAGCGCGATCGTGACCTGGGTCGGGGCGCCGATCACCAGCGAGTAGGCGATCGTGCCGGTGCAGTTGTTCGCGTCGGTGGCCGTGACGGTGAAGTTAAACGTGCCGGTCGTCGTCGGGGTGCCGTTGAGGAGGCCGCCGGCCGAGAGGTTCGTGCCCGGAGGCGTCACGCCGATCGAGACGGTGAACGTGTACGGCGCCTGACCTCCGGACGCGACGAGCTGCTGGCTGTACGGCGTGCCCTGCGTGCCGGCCGGCAAGGTCGGCGGCGCGATCGTGATGACGGGACAAACGCCGGTCGCGCACGAGACGAAGAGCTGACCGCCGCGCTGGAGCGGGGGGTTGCAGAACCCCGTGCCGCCCTCGGAGCAGTCGAAATCGGGATCGTCGCCGAGGACCGAGTAGGTGGTGGCGACGCAGCCCGCCTGACTCCACTGGCGCCGGGCGAACGACGGGTGCTCCGCGTAAATCGACGTGACCGCCTGGCCGCCGATGACGTCTCCGACTTGGATCAGCTTCGACGAGCCGCCCGAGAGTGTCCACGAGAACACGCCCCCGGTCTCGTGCATCTCGGCGGAGCCGTTCGGATCCTCCGGACCGCTCGACATGCCGGTCACGTACGCGACCTGGTCGGCGTCGTTGATCGTGAGCATCTCGGAGGCGAGCGAGCTCGCCGTCGCGGCGACGATGCGCGTCGACGCGGTGCCGTTCCAGAAGTAGTAGGCGTCCTGGGCGCCGCCCGTCGTGGTGCCGCCGTACACGACGTGTCCGCCGGCGTTGATGTCGGAGTACGGCGCGATGGAGTCGATCGGCGAGCCCCCGACGCTGTCGCCGACCGAGACGATGATCGTGTTCGTGGACGGCGGCGTGAAACGGAAGAGGTGGTCGACGCCCCCCGTCGTGGCGCGGTAGACGACCTGGTCGGCGTCGTTGATCGACACGCGCGGTCCGATCGTGCCCGCGGGTCCGCGCACCACCTGGATCGCCGTGCCGGGGCCCGTCAGTATGAAGACGCCCTGCGTGCCGTCGGCGAGGTTGAGCACCACAGGCACGTGCCCGGCGGAGTTGATGAAGCCGTCGATCAGCTCGTACTCGCAGCCGACGCAGCGCGAGCCGCCTCCGGAGGTGTCGTCGTCCAGGCCGAAGCCGATGACGGTGGACGATGGCGTGCCGATGGTCGAGCCCTGCTGAACGAGCAGCTCGTTGCCCGTGCCGCCCGGTGTGAACCGCACGATGCCGTGGTTGTCCTCGTCGCATTGGGTCGGAACGGCGAACGGCGCGTACGCGTCGTACACGAGCTGGCCGCCGCCGTTGATGCCGACCATCGCCGAGAACCCGCAGACGGTCCGCCCGCCGATGGTCGTGTTCGTCACGGCGACGCGCGTCAGGGCGCCGGCTCCCGGTCCCGCCGTGAAGACTCCGCTCTCACCCTCGTCCTCGCCGTCGTTCCAGAGATATCCCGCGAGCGCTCCTCGGAAGCCGGCGAGGCCCGACTCGTTCATCGCCATGAACTCGGACCAGCCGGCGAGCTGGCTCCCGTCGGCGAGCGTCGCGCCCTCTTGCGCGAGCACCGTCTCCGCGCCGCCCGACGCGCGCGAGACGATCTGCATCGGCTGGCAGCCGACGAAGTCCGCGGGATCGAAGCCGATCGCGGTCCAGGTGATCGTGCCGTCGGTGACCGTGGCGCCGATGGTCGTCGGCCAGACGGGCTCGGACGCGCCGCTCGTTCCACCCGAGGACTGGAAGTTGAAGCCGCGGAAGCCGTTCGGGCTGTTGAAGCCGCTCGCGGGCCGCACGACGACTCCGGCCGCGAACGCGGTGCTCGCAGTCCAGGTCGTGCCGGCCTCGACGTTCGGATCGCACGTCGCGTTGTTGCCGAGGAAATTCTTCGTGTAGAGGACGGTGCCCGCCGAGTTGATCACCATCGACGCGCGCCCGACGTACGACTGGACGGTTCCGTCGATGACCGACGCGCGCCGCGCGTTCACGGACCCGCCTTGCGCCGAGTGCTGCTTCTTCCACGCCTCGAAGAGCGAGCGCCGCTCCTCGGGAGTCCGCGCGATCGTGAACGCGGGCCTCGCGCGTCCGGACTCGAGTCCGGCGCCCTTACCGTGTCCCGCGGCCTGAGCCGTTCGCGGCGTCGACATCAGCGCCAGCGTGACGGCGGCCGAAAGAAGGATGGAGCGTGAAAGGGAAACCGGACGTTGCCGTGAGAGCATCTCGACCTCCCGCTCGAACCGAAAAGAGGAGAAACCCACCAGGGAGGGACAACCGTTGCGGTAAGAGTAGTACGAAACGACTCCCGGTGTAACCGGGAGTCAAGGTTTCGAAAAGGGCCGGTCTCCGGCCGGCCCCTACTTCTCGGCGACGCCGACGTCCGGTGCCCGACCCTGGAACGCCAGCCCCTCGACCGGGTGCCCCGCGTCGGCCGTCGCGAACCCGCGGACGCGGCCGAGGTCTCCCTCCTCCAGGTCGACGCCCTGGATCACGCGGGAGCCGGGAGAATGCGCCGCCAGCCACTCCGACGCGACGACCTGGCCGGTCCCGACTCGGCCTGGCAGGCCCGCCTGCCCGCCGAAAACGTTTGCCGCGAACAGGGCGAGGGGCTCCGGAGGCAGGAGGAACGCGACCGTCGGCTCGATGACGAGGTTGTTCGCGACCGTGACACCAGAGGTCCCGGCGGCCACGCGGAAGGGCTCCGCGTATCGGTCCACGACGTTGTTGACGATCCGGACGTTCCGGCCCGACGAGACCGCGACCGCGGTCGCGTCCGTCGTCAGTCGGTTCTCGAGGTAGTTCCGCGTGACCGTGACGGACTCCGGTCCGGGGCCGGGGCCCTCGGCCCCGATCTGCAGGGCGGCCGACGCTTCCATGATGGAGTTCGACTCGAACGTCACGCCGCGGCAACCCCCACCGACGACGACCGCGGTGCCGCCCGTCTTGTCGTCCTCGTCCGGGCGGTAATTGGAGAGGCGGTTGCGCTGGATCGTCGCGCCGTCGCAGCGGGCCAGCTCGATCCCCGGGGCGCGATCGTTGTGGATGCGGTTGCCGAGGACGGTCACGCTGCGCGGCGCCGGCGAGCCGGCCGGTCCGCCGCCCACGGTCAGCGACGATGCCCGGTTGTGGTGGATGTGGTTGTTCACCAGCGTGACCTCGCTCGCGCCGTCCTCGATCCGGATGCCCTTCGACTGGTGAATGTGGCAGTTCGAGACGGTCACGCGTGCCGCGCCCGCGGCCATCACGAGCGCCGGGCCGTTGCCCTCGTAGATGTGGGTCTGGTCGATCGCGACGTCGTGTGCGCCGGTCCCTCGGATGACGAGGCCGGGAACTGCGGAGTCGAGCAGCGCGATCTGAACCTCCCAGAGCTGCCAGTGCGCCTTCTCGACGGTCAGCACCGCGCCCGAGCCGTCCGACTTGAGAAACGCGTGGCGCGCGAAGACCTGGATCGGCGCGTCTGCCGAGCCGTCGCGGCAGGCGCCGCCGCCCGCACGAAACGCGCCGGTGTAGATGCCCGACGCGACGACGAGCCGGTCTCCGGGCTCGAGCGCACAGAGGGCGTGCTGGAGATCGCGCCACGGATGCTCGAGCGTGCCGTCGCCGGCGTCCTTCGCCTCGGCGGAGGCGAACCGCGTCCGCTTCGCGTCCGGGAACTTCGGGTCGTAGGGCCTCCGCTCCGGAAATGGCTTCCCGTCGAGCAGAACGGGGCGCTCGCCGCCGAGCTTGTCCGGCTCGCCCGGGGCGTTGGACTCGATCGCCTCCTTGTCGGGCGGCTGCTGCGGCGGCGGGAACTTCGTCTCCGTGTCGAGCGGCGTCGGGCGGGGGAGACGCGCGCGGATGTCCTCCGGATTCTCGGAGGGGTTGTTCGGCGTGGGCTTTGCGCTCTGCGCCGCGGGCGTCGGCGTTCGCGTCGCTGCGGCCGCCTGCGCGTGGGTGATGCGCGCGCACGCGATCATGGCGACGGCGGCGGCGAGGTCGCGCGCCCTCATCGCTCGGCCACCCCGAGGTCCGGCGCGGCCCCTCGGAACTGTAGACCCTCCAGGGCCTTGCCGCGGTCGACCGTGGCGATTCCCGTCACGCGACCGAGGTCGCGGTTCACGACGTGGACACCGTGTTTCAGCTGCGTGTGCGGCATCGTTCCTCCATACAGGAACCGTGACAAGGGGACCGCTCCGCCGCGGCCGACCTCCGCGGTGACCGGGCCCGACGGCGAGAAGACGTTGTAGTCGAAGATGTCGGCCGCCGCCGGGTCCCGCAGGAGCAGCGCGACGTCCGAGACTCCGAGGAAGAGGTTGTTCACGACGGTGAGCCCGCGTGTCGAGGGGGGAG